>JBBRVD010000277.1:0-4131 GCA_038247175.1 Burkholderiales bacterium
CACCGCCAGGATCGCCAGCAGGGCCAGCAACAGCACGGCGATTTCGAGCAGGGTGTCGTAGCCGCGATAGTTGAGCAGCACGGCGGTGACCGGATGGCTCACGCCGCTGTCCGCCAGATGCGCCGACACCGGTGCGCGCAGATCGATGGCGGCCGGTTCCAGTTCCAGCATCGCGCCGGACAGGAGCAAAACAAACGCCAGGGCAAGCGTGACGACGAGGGCCACGACCATCCTGCGCTTCATGGCCCGGCCCTCAGCCGCCGCAATGCGCCGTAGGCGTCAAGCAGCAAGGCGCCTGTGAGTCCCGCGCCGATTGCTGCCTCAGCCAGCCCGATGTCGGGCGCGGATAGTCGCGCCCAGGTTAAGGTCATCAGCAGCCCGAAGGTGATGAACAGCACGATGGCGCGGTCGAGCCGCGGCGTCGCCAGCGTGCGCCAGCCGCACCACAGCAGCGATAGCGCGAGCAAGAGATCGAAGGCGAGCGTCATGGACCCTCCTTGCGCCAAGGAGCGATGCCGAGCGTGTGCGCGCGGCGGGCTATGGCGAAGCCCACGCCGGCACTCGCCGCCAGCACCAGCGGCCAGATCAGCAGCAATTTCAACGCCGCCGCGATGCTCTCGGCCTGCAGCGCAAGCGCCAATAGCACGCAGCCCAAACCCAGGTTGTCCGCTTTGGCGAGCGCGTGCAGGCGGCTATACACATCAGGAAAGCGCAGTAACCCCACGGTCCCGGCGAAAAAGAAGAAGGCACCGACAAACAGCAGGGCCATGCTTAGCCACTCAATCATGGTCATCCTCCTTGCCGTGCCAGGCGCGCTTGGCGAAGGCAATGCCGCCAATGGCGGCCAGGAGCGCCAGCACCAACGCGACATCGACCAGCGCTGACAGGTGCATCGCATGCGCCAAAAGGACGAGGATGCCCGTGCCGGTGGTGCCGATCAGCAGCGCCATCAGCATGCGGTCGGCCGGTGTCGGGCCGTGCGCCGCGGCAATCAGCGCGACTATCAGATTGGCGAGCAGGAACAGCGCGACGGCCAGCACCATCGTGTTCATGGCACGTTCCCGAACAACCCGGCGATAGACGCTTCCAGCGCCCGAGCTTCGGCAACGACCGGCAGGCGCTCATCCAGCACATGCATGCGCAAGCTTGTGTCATCCAGATCGACGCTGAGCGTGCCCGGCATCAAACCCAGCGCATTGACCAGCAGGGTGCGCGCCCCGCCTGGAGGCAGCGTCACCGGCAGTTCGATGAGCCCTGGCTGCAAGGCCGCGCGCCCACGCAGGGCCATCCCGGCCACTTGCATGCCACCGAGCAGCGAATTCCAGAGAAAGAAGCGGAGAAAGCCGATCAAACCGGCAAGGCGGACGGGCTGGTTGCTTGGTGGCAGCAGCTTGATGCTCGCCCAGCTTGCCGCAGCGACGGCGACGCCGCCGGGCAGCCAGCCGTCGGTGCGGCCTTCTGCCAAGATCCACCACAGGGCAACGAACGGTAGCCCGCGCAAGAAAATCGACGGAATCATCATAACTTCCTGTTAGTACCGACTTTCAAGAGGATAAAGTTGTTGTTGTAGAAGTTGATGCGCCGCACGGCTCGGTTTCGGCCTGCTTGCCTTTGAGTTCTTCGACCCTAGCAGCCGCTCATCCCAAACCGTGCCGCCATGCCTGCCGAGTACGATCAGGTCTGCCTCTTTTTTGCCCATGTCATCGATCCACTAACGCTGGCGGACTCGCCACTGACGCAAGGTGATCACCGCCAGCGTGATGGCGGTCAGCGGCAACACGACCGTCTTCATGACCACACCATAGGTCGCGAGTGCATCGTGCTGTTGAGCCGCGAGGAGCAGGAAGGCCATGTACGCGGCGTAATAGAACAGAAACAACGCGCCTTCCCAGCGCTCGATCGAGTGGCCAGAGAAAAAGATCGGCAAACAGGCGAAGGCGACGGCGATCATGACGAGCACGTCGAAACTGAGCATGGCCGGCGCCACGGGCAAAGCCGCCGGTGCGACCATGCCCGACACGCCGAGCACGCCGAGGATGTTGAACGTGTTGCTGCCGATGACGTTGCCGACCGCGATGTCGCGCTCGCCGCGCAGGGTGGCCACGACCGACGTCGCCACCTCGGGCAGGGATGTGCCGGCGGCGACGATGGTCAGGCCAATCACCATTTCGCTCAAGCCGAGGGCCCTGGCAAAGCTTACCGCCGCATCGACCAACCAGTGTGCGCCGAGCACGAGTAATCCAAGGCCGCCGGCGATCAGCAGGAGCTGCATGCTCCAGTGGCGGTCCCATGCCGCACCCTCCGGCGTGGCAAACTCCGCCGCGTATTCGTCTTTCGTGCTTTGGGTCTCTTTGCGGCTCTGACGGATCAGGAACACGGTGTAAGCAACGAGCAAGCCGAACAACAGCGCCCCATCCAGACGGCTGATGCCGCCGTCCAGTGCCAGAGCAAATAGAAGTACCGAGGCGCCGACCATGATGGGCACTTCCTGGCGGATCAGTTGGGGGGCAACCACCAGCGGTGCGATGATTGCCGAGGCACCAAGAATGAACAGCACGTTGAAGATGTTACTGCCGACGACGTTACCCAGCGCGATGTCGACCTGGCCGCCCAATGCCGAACGCACCGAGACGGCAAGTTCCGGCGCACTGGTGCCGAACGCCACGATCGTCAGGCCCAGTACCAGCGGTGAAATGCCAAATGACAAGGCGAGCTTCGAGGCGCCGCGAATCAGGACTTGAGCGCCACAGACCAGCGTGACGAGGCCCAGGGCGAAGATCAGAGCACTCAATTCAGGTTCTCCTTGAAGTCAATTGCATCTGCCCTAAGGCTAGCAAAGCGGCGAGTAACATGCTTGGCGAGACAGAACGACAGAATATCACTTGGGTGGGGCGCTCCTGAACAGAATGCCTTCACCCTGGCGCAAGAAAAAATGGCGGGCAGCCAGGAGCGCGACGAAAGCCAGTGCGCACAAGAAGATATCGAAGGCTTCGACGTCGGCCTTGAACGTCTTTCGTGCGACCACAAACGCCAGCAACTCGAGAATCGCTTCGAGGCTGTGTGTGAGTAGCGTACGGACGAGCTCGATCCCGATGACCATCAGCAACACGCGGTAGATCAATTCATAGAACGTCGCGGTGTCATGCCAATTCAGGTGCACCAGTTCGGTCGCACTCGCGATCCCATAGGCAATGATCCCGGCAACGATCCCGGACGCTAAAAGGCGCTCGAGCCATGTGCCGAAGAACTTGGCCAGGTTAGCCAGTCGTTCTGCATTCACGGAGCGTCTCCTTCGTTGCGGCCGGTCGACGATCGGCGATCGGCGATCGGCGATCGGCGATCGGCGAATGATACTTGCAATATGTGGCTTTGGATCCTGTGGATAACGTGATCGGGACGCGCAGGCTAGCCGCAGATCCGGCGCATGACCGCTCACCGAATGCGGGCCAGCTTCCGTCACATCAGCCCGGGGCTCGCAGAGCCGACAGCGGAGCCCATAGCATGCAATGCACCATCCCCGGCAGCAAGGATAACCTGAGTTCCGGATAAGGAGCCGCCACAGTCAGGCGTGACAGCCGTCGATAGTGGCGCCAAACTCGGGGGCAACCCGTTGCATTTGGAGGTGCCTATCATGGATAGAACCACCGAGCTGTTTTGTCTCATTGACGACTTTTGCCAGCAGTTTGAGCCGCTCCTGGCGCAACGCATGGTTAACCACCAGAGTGCGCAAGAGGACAGTAGCAAACGACGGCGAAACCGGGCAGGCCAGATGACGCTGTCCGAGATGAGCACGATTGTGGTGTTGTTTCACACCATGCATGGGCGCCAATTCAAGCACTTTTACTGCGGCATCGTCTGCCGCTTCATGACGGCGCAGTATCCCCGCCGCCTGTCCTACAACCGGTTTGTGGCGTTGATGCCGCGCTGCGCAGTGGTGCTGGCCGCGCTGTTCGAGATCCTCAGGGGCGACTGCACGGGCATCTCGATCGCCGACTCTACGCCGCTGGCGGTATGCGAGAACTTACGCATCAAACGGCACAAGGTTTTCAAGGGCCTGGCCCAGCGGGGAAAATCCACCACGGGCTGGTTTTACGGCTTCAAGCTCCATGCCGTCATCAATCACCAGGGCGA
>JBBRVD010000278.1:0-4085 GCA_038247175.1 Burkholderiales bacterium
CTTCAAGGAAAAGATGAACGTCATCGGGGTGCAGACCCAGACCGTGCGTGACATTGCCTGGATGACCTTCACCGTCGAGACCTCGGATGCGCTGCGGCTGCAGCAGGTACTGGGGCAGGTCATGATGCTGGCGGGTGTGCGTTCGGCGCGCCGGCGCTAGTTGGGTCGCCTGCGTCGGTCGGCCGGTCTGGCGATCAGGTTCCGGCCATGGGTCAAGCGGCCTCAATCCGCGGTGGCCATAACAACGTGGTCGTGGAGGGTCGCCCGTCAAGATACAACGCGGCCGTGGCTTGCGGCGATTCCGCCACCAGCTTGCCGCGCCGGAACACCTTGAGCCGGGTTGCGCGCAGCCGGATCGCCTCGATCGGATCGCGCGCCTGCAGCAGCACGAAATCGGCGTGGCAACCGGTCTGCAGGCCGTAGTCTTCCAGCTGCAAGATACGCGCGGCGTTGATCGTGACCGCGTCGAAACACTGGCGCATCGCCGCCTGGCTGGTCATCTGGGCCACGTGCAGACCCATCGAGGCGACCTCGAGCATGTCGCCGCTGCCCAGCGCGTACCAGGGGTCCATCACGCAGTCCTGGCCAAACGCCACGTTGATGCCGTGCGCCAGCAACTCCGGCACCCGGGTCATTCCGCGGCGTTTCGGATAAGTGTCGTGACGGCCCTGCAGCGTGATGTTGATCAGCGGGTTGCTGATCACGTGCAGTTGCGCCTCGGCCATCAAAGGCAATAGCTTGGAGACATAGTAGTTGTCCATCGAATGCATCGAGGTCAGGTGCGAGCCGGTGACGCGGCCGTGCAGCCCGAGGCGCTGGGTCTCGAAAGCCAGGGTCTCGACATGGCGGGACAGGGGGTCGTCGGATTCGTCGCAGTGCATGTCGATCAGTTTGCCGCGCCGCGCGGCGATCTCGCACAGCAGCTTGACGCTTTGCGCGCCTTGCGCCATCGTGCGCTCGAAATGCGGTATGCCGCCGACGACGTCGACACCCATGTCGAGCGCCCGCTCCAGATTGGCGACGCCGCCAGGGCTGCGCAACACACCGTCCTGCGGGAAGGCCACCAGTTGCAGGTTGAGGTACGGGGCGACCCGCTTTTTCACGTCGAGCAGCGCCTCGACCGCCAGCATGCGGGCATCGCTGGTGTCCACATGCGAGCGGATCGCCAGCAGGCCGCGGGCCACGGCCCAGTCGCAATAGGCCAGCGCACGCTCCACGACAGCCTCTTGCGTCAGCGTTGGCTTGAGTTCGCCCCACAAGGCGATGCCTTCGAGCAAGGTTCCGCTCTGGTTGACGCGCGGCATACCGTAGCTGAGCGTTGAATCCATGTGGAAGTGGGCATCGATGAACGGTGGGCTGAGCAGCAGCCCCTGGGCATCGATGGTTTCGCGCGCTGGCGCATCGATGACCGGTGCCACGTCGACGATACGGCCGTCGCGCACGGCAATCGCCATCGGACTGCGGCCGTCGGGCAGGGTGGCGTTGTGCAGGAGAAGGTCGAGCATGGTGATGGAACCTTTCGTGGGTGTGATGCCTCGGGCTCCATGTTATGACCTTCAGGCAACGCACCGCCCCAGCGAAGCGCCGCACCCGACCCCACAGGCCACGGCCATCGAGCCTTGAGCCAACGGGATGCCCAAGGTAACGATCTGCTGCATGGGTGCGCCCGTGAAGCAGCATTGCGGGCGTTACGGGCGTTACGGGCGTTGCGGTCGGATACACAAGAAAAAAGGCTCCAGCCGCCTATCCGGTTGGAGCCTTTTCGTGTGGCGTCATCGCGGGTCGTTGGCCGACCGCGGTGCCGCACAAATGCCGACTTACTTCGCCGCCTCCCATACCGCATGCGTGTATCCAGCCTTGCCCGGATCCTTCTTGATCACCGGCGCGCTGCCGCTGGACAGCAACACCTTGACGGTACGCTCGTATGCCGCCGGCTCCAGGTACCCCATCTTCGGCGAGTTGGCGGTGGAGATCAGCTTGGCGACGTTTTCCATCTGGCGCTTTTGCACCTTCTCGGTCGCGCTGCCCGAGGTGTCGGCCGCCACGACGATCTTGGCTGCGCCGGCGGGATCCTTGACCGCGTCGTTCCAACCCTTGAACGTGGCCTTGAGGAACTTGGCCATGCGCTTGACGAAGGCCGGATCCTTCAGGTTGGACTCGAGCACGTACAGCCCGTCTTCGAGCGAGGCGACGCCCTGGTCTTCGTAGAAGAAGGTGACCAGGTCGCTTTCCTTGACGCCGGCATCGATGATCTGCCAGTACTCGTTGTAGATCATGGTCGAGATACACGCGGCCTGGTTCTGCAGCAGCGGGTCGACGTTGAAGCCTTGCTTCATGATCTTGATATCGGTGTCAGGCTTGAGACCGAGCTTGGCCATCCAGTTCAGGAACGGGTATTCGTTGCCGCCATACCAGACGCCGAGTGTCTTGCCCTTGAGGTCTTTCGGGCTGGATACGCCGCTGGCCTTCTTGCAGGTGAGCATCAGCCCGGAGCGGTTGAACACCTGGGCGATATTGACCAGCGGCACGCCGGCCTCGCGGGCTGCCAGGGCGTCGGGCATCCAGTTGACGACCACGTCCGCACCCTTGCCGGCGATGACCTGTACCGGCGAGATGTCGGGACCGCCGGCCTTGATCGTCACATCCAGGCCTTCCGCCTTGTAATACCCCTTGGCCTGGGCCACGTAGTACCCGGCGAACTGCGCCTGCGGCAGCCACTTGAGCTGCACGGTGACTTTTTCCTGCGCCGCAGCGGCAAAACTGCTTGCGGCCAGCACGGTTGCCAGCAGGGCCTGGGTCAATATCAAACGTCGAAACATAAACACTCCTTGGGGTTGAAAAAATCGAGGGGACCGGTGGACAACGCAAAAGCCTAAACGACGGCAACGGAAACGGCAATGGGGGCAAACGCGCGCCAGATGGCCGGGTTCATGTGCGCCCCCGGATGGAGGGGTGCCAGAACGCGACCTTGCGCTCGAGCCGGCTGAGCAAGGCATAGGCAGTGGAGCCTGTCAGGGCGGCAACGACAACGGCGGCCCAGACCAGCGTCATGTTCATCTTGAGCGCCTCGGTCGAGATGCGAAAGCCCAGCCCGGTCGTCGGCGAGCCGAAGAACTCGGCCACGATGGCGCCGATCAGCGCCAGGCTGGCGTTGACCTTGAGCGCGGCGAACATGAACGGCACGGCTGAAGGCAGGCGCAGCGACCATAAGGTGCGCAGATAACTGGCAGCATAGCTGTGCATCAACTCGCGTTCAAGGCGTTGCGAGGCTTGCAGCCCGGCCAGTGTGGACACCAGCATCGGGAAAAATGTCATCAGCACCACGACAGCCGCCTTGGAGGGCCATTCGAAGCCGAACCACATGACGGCGATCGGCGCCACGCCCACCAGCGGAATCGCGCTGGTCAGCGAAGCGATCGGCAACAGACCACGCTGCAGGAACGGCATGCGGTCGATCGCGATCGCGACCAGGAAACCGAGTCCGCAACCGAGTGCCCAGCCCACCAGCACAGCCTTGACGACAGTCTGCACGAAGTCGCGGCCGAGCACGGCCAGGTTCTGCCACAGCGAAGACACGATCAGCGCTGGCGAGGGCAACAACACCCGCGGCACTTCGGCTGCCACCACCAGCAACTGCCAGAAATACAACACCCAGAGACCGAACAGGGCCGCGGTCATGCTGGCGTAGAAGCCATTGCCGGTGCCACGGATCGCGGCCACACGCCGGATACCGAGCGACGCCAGCACGGCGAGTGCCGCGGCGGCGCTCCAGAATGTCAGGCCCACGGGTGCTGCGGGAGCGGCCAGCGGCGAGAACATGAGCAACAGTGCAAGCAGCAGCGATGCGGCGACGAGCACGGCCGTTGTTATGCCGCTGGGTGGCGTCACGTTTGCGGTGCTCACTCGGCTTCCCTCCGTCCTGCGGACTGCGGGGCTGAGCGCCTTGGGAGCGGCCCGGCGGTGCTCATTCGGCTTCCCTCCGTCCTGCGGACTGCGGGGCTGAGCGCCTTGGGAGCGGCCCGGCGGTGCTCATTCGACTTCCCTTCGTCCTGCGGACTGCGGGGCTGAGCGCCTTGGGAGCGGCC
>JBBRVD010000279.1:0-4070 GCA_038247175.1 Burkholderiales bacterium
CAGCCCTGACCAGCGGGCAGGCATCCGGTGTCAATAGCGGGCTGACCGATGAGACATGGATGGAGTCCGGCTTATCGGCAGCTTCCCGCCCCCATGACCAGATCGTCGCACGGCCGCGAGGCCGCTGTTTCACAGACGTAGAACGTCCAGCAATTCGTTGGCGACGAATAGCCACGGCAGCGCAGCGCCGAACCCGATTGCGGTCGCTCCGGCCACCGAGATCGCCGTCCGGGTAGTACCGCGCTTTTTGACCAGGTTCCCTTCCCATTGGCATCGAGAAGCGCAACACTGGAATCGCCGCAAGGTGACGAACAAACCCAGCAAACGATCAACCGTGCGCCTGCGGATGCGCTTGAGCATGGGCTGACCGCAGTGTGGGCACGATACGGACGCGTAATGTCTGGATCGACCAGCCGCGCCGCTGCCCTGCTGCACGGAGGAGAAAAGAATAGCACTCGGCGGGTTCGTGGAGTCGTTGGGCATGGTGGCAGGATGCTCGATGGTTCAAAGCCAGCGGTGTCAATCACGCTGGCAAACTTCATCATCGCGGGGTTGGACCGCGCTGTCCGTACGCCGCCGCACGCAAGAAGCGATTTGTTACTTCCTGCCCTGTCGGATCCCGCCCCCGTGCTTCAGTCCACGGCCCGCAATGCCAAAACGGCATTTGTGCCGCCGAAGGCAAATGAATTCGACAACATCGTCCGGCCAGCGGCACCGACGCGTGCGCCATCGGCAACATAGTCCAGATCGCAGGCTGGATCGGGCACGTCCAGATGCATGGTCGGCAAGGCAATGCCCTGCTTGAGTGCCAGCATCGAGAGCACGAATTCGAGGGCGCCCGCGGCACCCAGCAGATGACCGTGCAGCGCCTTGGTCGCGCTGATCGGTATCTGGCTGGCCCGCGCGCCAAACACACGCTTGATCGCCGCGGTCTCCGCCAGGTCGTTGGCCTGGGTGCCGGTGCCATGGGCATTGATGGAGTCCACTTCATCGGCGGCGATTCCGGCAGCGGCCAGCGCCGCAGACATGGCGGCCGCCTGGCCGTCGATGCTGGGCCGCGCGATATGGCCCGCGTCGGTGGTCAGCCCGTAGCCCAGGAGTTCGCCATGGATCGCAGCGCCGCGTGCCAGCGCACGCTCCCATGATTCCAGCACCACGAACGCTGCACCCTCACCCAGCACCATGCCACTGCGGCTGCGGCAAAACGGCTTGCAGGAACGTGCCGGGTCGGCAGAGTCTTCGCCGGCCAGCGTATGCATGGCTTCCCAGGCCTTCAGCGAGCCCAGCGACAGCGGCGCCTCGGAACCGCCGGCGATGGCGATGTCCATGGCGCCACACGCCAGGCGCAGCCAGGCTTCTCCGATGGCCACGCTGGAGGACGAGCAGGCGGTGGAGTAGGTCAGATTGGGTCCGCGCCAGCCATGGTCGATGCCGATCCAGGCGGCGGGTGCGTTGTGCATCCCTTTGAGAATCATCATCGGCTTGATGCGATCGGAGTTCTCGCCGTACAGCGTCTGGTAGCCTTCGTCGATGCTCAGCGTGCCGCCCATGCCGGTGCCCACGAAGACGCCGGCGCGCTCGCGCTCGGCAATCGAGAGTTCGCAACTGGCGTCGGCTACGGCTCGCCGGGCCGCCACCACGGCAAACTGACTGACCCGATCAAGCAGGCGGAACTGCGGCGGCTCGAAGTGCTCGCTGCCATCGAACTGCACGGTGGCCGCCAGTGGCGCCACCAGCCTGTGGGAGCCGTTGATCTGAAGCCGGTGGATACTTGAACGACCGGTGCGTGCAGCATCAAATACGGCGTTGGCGTCGTGGCCCAATGGCGAGACCAGCCCGATGCCGGTGACTGCCACGCGCCTCATGGTGCGGTGGGCACACCCTGCGCCAAGGGCGATGGCGTGGCCAGTGCACGCTGGTTTGCCACGGCCTGGTCGATGAATCGGACCACTTCGCCGAAAGTGGACAACTGCACGGCGGCATCGGTCAGCTTCAACCCGAACTCGTCTTCGATGTTGAAAATCAATTCCGCCATGCCGATCGAGTCGACGCCCATGTCATCGAGACGCGCATCGGGTGTCAGCGTACCAGGCTCCAGCTTGAAGTCCTTCACCAGCAAGGCCCGTATGCGGCTCTCTGTATCGTCGATCGTCATGGAGGATATCGTGGAGGATGTCATGGTTGTTCTCCTGGAAAATGTCGGTGCAGAGCCTGCATCGCCGTCGTCGGGGGCCCGTGCTGGAGGCCGGCCCCCAGCCTGGCACCATCGTTGACGCCAGTGACCTTGCCGCTCCAGATGGCGCCGCGTGTCAGCAGACCCGGAAAGTGCCTCATGGTGGCCATCAAGGCGGCGGCGCCGGCAGGTCGCATGGCCAGGTGGGCGAGGCTGGCCGCCACACGCAGACGCGGCCCGAAGTGGCGCCGCCAGTCCGCCGCATAGCGCTGTCGGGCGTTGTGCTGCCAGATCACCTGTGTATCGGCACCCTGCCGTGGACGAGTGGCCTCCAGCTGGGCGCACAACAGCCAGGCCGACTGCAGGGCCATGCTGATTCCTTCGCCGATGATCGGATGGGCTTCGCCGGCGGCGTTGCCAATACGAAACACGTTTTCGTCGTCGCGCAGTCGAATACCGGGGCGCAGAGGCCCCGACGCGAGCCAGCTGCCACACCGCAGCGCGCCACTCAGGGCCGCATCGACGCCGCGGCATTCGCGCTTGAGCATGTCCTCGACCACGTCGCCCGCAGCGCTGCCCGGTGCGGCCCGGCGCAACGCATCCAGGCGGTCGGCACGGATGCAGCAAGCCAGTGTCACGAGATCACCATCTGCCAGCACCATGCCGCCGTAACCGCCGTCGAAGGCGAGCACCGGCAGCAGACCGGCGGCCAGCTGGGCGCCGGAGAAATTGGCCTTGAAAGCGAGCAGGTCGCTGCTGGCGCGGGCCAGGCGTTGCGCAGAGCGTTCCTCGGGCATGTGCTCCCATGAACCATGGGCCAGAATCGCCACGGGCGCCTGCAACAGTTTCAGCTGCCCGCTCGCCGCTTCGCGCACCGTGCAATGGTGACTTTTGCCCACACCGGTCAGCTTCTGCACCGCCCACGGCTGCAACACGGTGGCGCCGGCGGCTTTCGCGCGGGCCAGCAGCAGTGTGTCGAGGGTTTCGCGGCCAATGGCTCGTCCCCACGCGTGGCGAGCATCCGCCGCCGCCGGCAAGTCGGCCCAGACGCTCTGCGCGCCGTGCATCAGCGCGACGCGCTTCAATTCGGGCCCTGCCTGGTCTGCCACCTCGCCGCCGATGCCCAAGGCGTCCAGCAAGGGCAGATTGCTGGCCGCCACGCACTCGCCACAGACCTTGCGGCGCGGGAACGCCTGCTTCTCGATCAGCGCCACCGACCAGCCTGCCGTGGCCAGCAGGATGGCGGCGCTGCTGCCGGCCGGGCCGGCGCCGACGATCAGCGCATCGAAGCGGGTCTGCATCAGCCTGCCCCGATCCTCGCGCCCGCAGCTCGCGATGCGACGAAGCAGTGGCTGAAAAGACCGGCGGCGGATTCGGTCAGATTCCAGCCGGTTGTCGACGCGGGCCAGTGCGCTCTCAGTTCCTGGTCGCGAAAGCCGGCATGCACGCTCAGTACGGCATCTTCTCGCGTCACCGCGTTCGCGCCCAGTGCACCCACCAGGTGGCTGCCTGCCCAGGCCAGCCAGGCGCGACGCGGCTCGCAGGCAACAAAGTGGTCACTGCTGCTGGCGACCGCCGCCAGCAGCATGGCCAGCTCAGCGCTCTTGAAGTGGTGCAGGAACAGGTTGGCCACGATGAGGTCCCACCGCGAGGGCGCCCGCGGGGCCGGTGGCTCGGCGTTGACTCGGGCCGCCCAGTCGAGCGCGTCGCCGACCTCGGCCGTTGCGGTCCAGCCCGCAAGCGCATAGTCGGCCACGGTCGCCGCCGTCAGCAGCGGCAGCCGATCGAGCAGCGTCAGGACCACCGCCGGCCACTCACCTTGCAGCGAGCGCGCGACGCCCAGCATCAGGCTGCCGTCGCCGGCGCCCAGTTCCAGCACCCGAAGCGGCGCAGACGG
>JBBRVD010000280.1:0-4052 GCA_038247175.1 Burkholderiales bacterium
CCGCATCGCCGTTGCGATCCGGATGCCAGCGCGAGACCAGGGTACGCCAGGCTGCCTTGGCCTGCGCCAGATCTGCACCGGGCGGCAGGCCCAGTTCGGCATATGCATCGTTGACGGTCATGGAGTAGCGCGTGAGTGGTCGAAGATCAGGGGTGGTGAAAACTGCAAGTACCCCGGATTAAACCATCTCCCCTGTGCGCTGACCGCAGCCGGGTAGGCTGGGGCAATAGGCTCGCAAGTGCGCCGCGCGTTTGCCGTGCAAGACCGCGGACCCCCGAGTCGTGTACATTGGTTTTCCTTGCGTGGGGGTCGGCAAATGGAGGCCTTTTGTCGGTTTTATCTGCCAGGCACGCGAATGAGTGCCGCGTGGTCCACCGCGAGGTCGTCCGAATCAACCTGGAGATGACGTGACAAGTGATATCGCCCTGACAACCACCATCCGCCCGACGGCCAGCATGCGCGGGCACGCCCTGGTTTCGCCGCGTCGAAGTGCAGCGGCGGGTCACGCCGGCTGCCGCGCGCAGGGGGTTTGATGCCACCAGTCACCCAGGCCCTGTTGATTTCCAATGTACTGGTGTTTTTCGTTGTCCAGCAACTGGGCCCGGCGATCATCGGCCAGTTTGCCTTGTGGCCTTGGGCCAGCGAGCTGTTCCGGCCCTGGCAGTTGATCACCTATGCATTCCTGCACGGCGGATTGACCCATCTGGCGTTCAACATGTTCGGCCTGTGGATGTTTGGCGCCGAACTGGAGCGGGTCTGGGGTACGCGTCGCGTGCTGCAGTTCTATTTCGCCAGCGTGCTGGTGGCTGCCGTCGCCCAACTGCTGGTGACCGCCATCATGGGCTCCAATGCGCCGACGGTCGGCGCCTCGGGCGGCCTGTTCGGCCTGCTGATCGGGTTCGCAATGGTCTTTCCGAGGCGCATGATCACGCCGCTGATTCCGCCGATCCCGATGCGGGCCCCGATCTTCGTCGGCCTGTACGGCGCGCTCGAGCTTACGTTGGGCGTCACTGGCAGTGCCAGCGGTGTGGCGCACTTTGCGCATCTCGGCGGCTTGCTCGGCGGCTGGCTGATGATGCGGTATTGGCGCGGCCAGCCGCCGTTCGGCGGCTTCGGTCGCTGAGCGGCGCGCCGGCCAGTCGTTATATCCAGCAAACCAACGTCACGACGCTGGCGCTCGAGGTGCACAAGGATAGCCTGACCGCCGGTGGCGAACCAGTCATCGGAGGCTGGACGACGGCCAGCCTGCGGCAGGCACGGCTACTCCATGGCAAGCCGGGTTCGGGCATTTCATGCAGGCGCTGATCGCCGGCACGGACGAGACCAGCGAGCCGATCGACATCGACCCGCTGACCCTGGCAGTCGACGACACGGCCGATCCTGCGCCGCTGTAACGCTGTAACGCTGTAACGCTGCAACGCTGCAACGCTGCAACGCTGCAAACGGCAGCGGGGTGCGATCAGCGCCGGGTTTGTCGAAGCGGTCAGCCGTGGTACCGTGCAGATCCGATGGCAGCAAGGCGACCGGCGTACACGGGTTCCTGCTGCCGCATTCCCATCGAATGACAGGGCCACGACCATGATGACGCACAAGCACCCGCCCGGACGCGAGCCGCCCGATCTGCCACCCAAACCGGAGCCGGAGCCGGACACGAAGTCGCGCCGCGGTGGACTGGCATCACCATTTTGGAATGCGGATGCGGCTGATCATCAGCGAGCCCGATAACGCGAACAGCAGCACGAGCGGATGCAGCGTCAGGCCCATCAGCTGAATTTCGCCCCACCACAGCTGCGACCCGACAGCGCCGCTGATGGCAGCGGCAACCAGTACCGCGACCAGCACAACCGAGGTCGGGATCGGAGTGCCTTCGAAATGCCGTACCTTGCCGGATTCGTCCGACATGTCCTCTGCGGTGACATTGAAACGGGCCAGCCGCGAAACGCCGCAGGCGACGAAGTAGGCGAGCACGATGCGGTCGAAAAACCCCTGCATGCCGCAGGCGTAGGCCAGCATGGCCGGAGCCACGCCGAAGGAGATCACATCCGACAACGAGTCGAGTTCGCGGCCCAGGCTCGAGGACTGCTGGCGCCAGCGCGCGATGCGGCCATCGAGCACGTCGAACACGAGCGCGGCGGCGATCAGGGCGCCAGCGAAGATCAGATGCTGCATGCCTCCTGTCTGCACGAACGAGATCGCAGAGAAGATTGCCCCGGTTCCGCACAAGGCATTGGCCAGTGTGAACCAGTCGGCGAGGTGGAACTCGCGGATCATCGCGAAGGGTTTGCGGTGTTGCGGCTCGGTTGGCATGGCATTGGAGGCGGTTCAGTCGCAGGGTACTTGCTGGGCCGGGACCCGCGGGCGCGGTGACTGCCCGCGATACCCCGCCAGTATGCCGCGACCCGTCACGGCTGGCTGTAGGAGAAGGTCGCGCGATGAGACCTCGGTAGCGGCCGCACCCGAGCCAGCGACGCTCAGTCAGCGGGCATCGTGCGGGCGTTGTCGATTCCCTGCACGGATTCGACCAGGCGCCGCCTGACCACCGGAGGCTCCTGCCCGATGTGAAACGCCTGCTTGCGATCGCGCAAGGTGGCGTCGGCCGTGGTCACCCGGTCGAAACGCCGCAAATGTTCGGTCCAGGACTCATCGACGATCTGCTCGACGAACAGGCCCGGATCGTTGATGTCGCGCAGCAGGTCCCATGACAAGGCACCATGGCGCAGGCGGCCGCGGCGACTGACCCGCATCAGTTCCTTGAATTCGTCGGCGCGTGCCGGGTCGATGCGGTATTCGATCGTCAGCACGACCCGGCCGGCACCGGGCGCTTGCGTGGGCTGCGGCACCTTGAACTGCTGGGTCGGGGTCAGGTCCTCCGCGGTCTGGCTGCTGGCCAGCCAGCGGTTGGCCAGCAGCATCGTGATCACACCGGTGATCGCGGCGACGACCAGGCTGCCCCGGATCGTGTAGTGCGAGGCTACCTGGCCCCAGATCGCGGCGCCCGACGCGCTGGCGCCCATGATCGCCATCTGGTACATCGACATGCCGCGTGCCCGCACCCAGTCCGGCAGCGCGAACTGGGCCGACACGCTCAGTGAATTGGCGGTTGTGATCCAGGCCATGCCGGCCACCACCATGGCGAGAGCGGCGACCGTGGTGCTGGGCGCGAACGCGACCACCGCCATCGCCAGCGACTGCAGTGCCGCACCCCGCAACACCAGTGCGTCGCGTGACCAGTGCCGGCGCAGCCGCTGCATGTTCAGCGCCGCGACGATGGCGCCTGATCCCATGGACGCCAGCAGTAGCGTGAAGGTGCGCGCATCGCCGCCGGGCAGGCCGCGCGCCACCAGCGGCAGCAGCGCGATCAGCGCGGTCGAGTGGAAGAAAAACAGGCTGATACGCACCAGAACGCCCTGCAGGTGCGCCGATTGCGCCACGAACTGCATGCCGACCCGCATCGCGCTGATCAGTTTCTCCCGGCCCAGCGGCTGTGGCGTCGGCGTACGTTTCCAGCGTGAGATGACGACCGCCGCCATCAGTGCCAGCGCCGCATTGAGCATGAACACATAAGCGCTGCCCAGACTGGCGATCAACGCGCCGGCCAGCAGCGGCCCGATGATGCGCGACGCATTCATCGAGACGCCATTGAGTGCCAGTGCCGCCGGCAGCTGGTGGCGCGGCACCAGCTCGGGCACGATGGCCGAGAACACCGGCCAGCGCAGCGCCAGGCCGATGCCGTTGGCAAAGGTCATGGCCAGCAGCATCGGTGGCGACATCCAGCCAGCCAGCACGGTGGCGCACAACACCAGTGCCACCACGGCAACCCACAGCTGGGCGAACAGGAAGAACTTCTTGCGATCCAGGATATCGGCCAGCGCGCCGCTGGGCAGACCGAGCAGAAAGACCGGCAGCGTGGAGGCGGTCTGCACCAGCGCCACCAGCACCGGCGACGTGGTCAACGAGGTCATGAGCCAGGCCGCCGCCACGTCGTTCATCCACATCGAGATGTTGGCGGCCAGCCAGGTGAACCACAACATGCGAAACACCGGCAGGCGCAG
>JBBRVD010000281.1:0-4041 GCA_038247175.1 Burkholderiales bacterium
GACACCCATCCCATGAGCGAAAAGATCCAGACCCTGTTGGCCGGACGCTGGCGCGATGCCAGCGGACCGGCCTATGTGACTGAATATCCAGCCGACGGCAGCCTGGTTGCCACGCTGCACGCCGCCACCGCGCAGGATGTCGACGAGGCTGTGCAGGCCGCGGAGCAGGCGCGCCAGCGGCCGGCCTGGGCCAACCTCAAGCGCCATGAACGCGCCGGCATCCTGTACCGCATCGCCAGCGGCATCCGCGCGCGCGCCGAGGAATTGGCGCAATTGCAGCGGCTGGACAACGGCAAGCCGATCAGCGAGACCCGCGCACTGGTGGCCAGCGCTGCCGGCACCTTCCAGTTCTTCGCCTCTGCTTGTGAGACCTGGGAGGACACGATCACGCCAGCCCGCGGCGACTACGTGACGATGAGCGTGCATGAGCCGCTGGGCGTCGTCGGCGCGATCACGCCGTGGAACTCGCCGATCGCCAGCGAGGCGCAGAAACTCGCGCCCGCATTGGCGGCCGGCTGTGCCGTGGTGTTCAAGCCGGCCGAGATCACGCCGCGCATGGCGATCGAGCTGGCACGCATCGCCGAAGCAGCCGGTGTGCCGGCGGGCATCATCAGCGTGTTGCCGGGCAAGGGGTCGGTCGTCGGCGATGCGCTGGTCAAGCACCCGCTGATCAAGCGCATCGCGTTCACCGGCGGCACCAGCGTGGGCATGGGGATCCAGCGGCTGGCGGCCGAGAAGCTGATGCCGACCTCGTTGGAGCTCGGCGGCAAGTCGCCCAGCATCGTCTGCGCCGACGCCGACCTCGACCATGCGGTGGCCGGGGTGCTGTACGGCATCTTCAGTTCCTCGGGCGAGTCATGCATTGCCGGCTCGCGTGCCTTCATCCATGCCAGCGTGTACGACGCATTCAAGTCGCGCCTGCTGGCCGGTGTTCGGAAATTGCGTGTCGGTGACCCGGCCAGCGAACACACGCAAATGGGCCCGCTGGTCAACATGGATCATCGTGCCACGGTCGAGCGGTATGTGCAGATGGGTCGCGACGAAGGCGGCACGGTGTTGTTTGGCGGCGCGCGGCCGCAAGGTGTCGACTTCGACAGTGGCAGCTATTACCTGCCCACGGTCATCGAAGGCCTGCCCAACAGCGCGCGCATGTGCCAGGAGGAGATCTTCGGCCCGGTGCTGGCGCTGCTGCCCTGGGTTGACGAGGCCGACCTGCTGGCCCAGTGCAACGACAACGTCTACGGTCTGGCGGCCGGCATCTGGACGCGCGACTACAAGACGGTGTGGCGGCTGGGCAGCGCGCTGCAGACGGGCACGGTCTGGGTCAACACCTACAAGCAGTTTTCAGTCAGCACGCCGTTTGGCGGCGTCAAGATGAGCGGCACCGGCCGCGAGAAAGGCCGGCTGGGTATTCTCGAATACACCAGTCAGAAAAGTTATTACTGGGGCACGAACGAGGCCCCGATCGCGTGGAGCAGGGCATGACGACAACACACGGCAGCGCCATCGAAGGCATCGACGGCATCACCTACTCCACCGACCGCTGGGACGATGCGCGGCGCTTCTTCGCCGACTGGGGTTTGAAGGCGGTAACGGACGACCCGGCCTGTCAGGTCTGGGAGACACTCAACGGCGCACAGGTGCAGGTGCGCCGCTGCGACGATGCCGGCCTGGCACCGCCGATGGAAGCTGGCCCGACGCTGCGGGCGGTGACCTGGGGCGTGACCGATGCGGCGGCGCTGGAGCCGATGGCGAAGGCCCTGCAGTCGACACCGGGCTTCGAGGATCGCCGCGCGCAGGACGGCACACTGGTCGCGCTGGATCCGCACGGGCTGCAACTGGTGTTCCAGGTCAGCCGCAAGCGCGCCATCAACGTGGCTGGCGTGCCGACCAATCCCTGGGGCGACGTACGCCGCATCGACACGCCGTCGCCGGTGTACGACCATGCCGAGCCGGTCGAGATCGGCCATGTGGTGTTCTTCACCGACAAGCTCGATGCGATGGAGGCGTTCTACGCATCGTTGGGTTTCATCACCTCCGATCGTTACCCCGGCCGCGGCGTCTTCATGCGCTGCGCGCCCGATGCCGGCCACCACGACCTCTTCCTGCTCGCATTGCCGAACAAGGGCCCGGGGATCAACCACGTGGCCTTTACCGTACGGGACATCCACGAAGTGTTCGGCGGCGGCCTGCACATGAGCCGGCGTGGCTGGAAGACCCAGCTGGGTCCGGGCCGTCATCCGATCTCGAGTGCCTTCTTCTGGTATTTTGAGAACCCCTGCGGTGGCCTGATCGAATACAACGCCGACGAAGATCATCTGACCGAAGCCTGGAAGGAGCGCAGTTTCGAGCCCGGTCCGACCATGTTCGCCGAATGGGCGATTGACGGCGGCATTGACGGTAACACCCGCCGCCAGCCAAACGTGCAGGCCTCGGGCAAGTTCCTGACCGAGAAGAAATAGAAAAGGGCGGAGACCATGGCAGAGTCAACCCTGCTGCTGACCATCGTCATGCAGCACCACGCCGGCCTGACACTGGACGACGTGCAGTCGCGCATGAAGGCCAGCGACTGGTGGGAACGTTTTCCGCCCGAGGGTGTGCGTATCGTGTCCTGGACCGTGGCCATGGGCCTGGGCCAGATCGTCACGCTGGAGTTGCCACCGCACCTGCTGCCGGTGGTCAACCTGGAACTGGAGCGTTCGGCCTGGGGTGTATTCAAGACCGCGTGTTATCCGAGTTACGACTTTGTCCCGGTGCGCGAGCGTATTCGTGAGCGGGTACGCAACGGGGGTCAATGACCCGCCGTCTCGACAACTGGTTTTATCTGAAGGAGGTTTTTCCATGATTCCCATCGCCGCCGTATCGGCCCCTGTCGTGGCCAGCTACCTGGATCCGCACCAGGCCCGGTCCCGCAAACCCACCGCGTATGAAGAACTGCTGGGTGACTCGATCGAGCGTGCGTATGCCGCCGCGCTGCACGACATCGACGCCCTGCTGGGATACCTGAACAAGGCCGGTCCGTTGGGGCCGGACGGCGAGCCCTGGACCCCCGCTACCTTTCAGGCGGAAATGGCCCGCCTGGGCGCCTGATCCCGTCCCGACCGGAGAACACCATCATGACTGCCAACAGCCCATCCGACGCCGACGCCTTGCTGCAGCGCGGCCTGCGCGACCTCTGGTACCCGATTTGCCCCTCTTCCTTCGTCCAGGACACGCCGATCTCGCTGCGCCGGCTCGGCTACAAGATTGCCGTCTGGCGCGACCGTGGTGGTGCCGTGCATGCGCTGGAAGACCACTGCCCGCACCGGGGTGCACCGCTGTCCATGGGCGTTAACCTGGGCGACCGGCTGGCCTGCCCCTACCACGGTGTCGAGGTGCGCTGCGACGGCACCGTCACGCGTGTGCCGGCCAGCCCCGGCTGCACGCTCGAAGGCAGCAAGGCCGCGCGCAGCTTCCATGTGCGGGAGGCGCACGGCGCGGTGTTCCTGTTCAACGCCACCGACCCGTATCTGCCCGAAGCCCCGCCACTGCGCCTGCCCGAGGAGATGACCAGCCCCGAGTGGTCGGGTTTCCTGTGTTACACCGAATGGGGCTCGGACTACCGTTACGTCGAGGACAACGTGATCGACCCGATGCACGGCACCTTCGTGCACAAGCAATCGCACTCGATGAGCGAGGGCGACATCAGCGCCAAGTTCCAGCTGCGCCGCACCGATAACGGCTTCATGTTCGAGAAGGCCGGGCAGCGCAATGTGAACTTCGACTGGACCGAGTGGTGCGACACCGACCTGCACTGGATGCGGCTGGAGATCCCGTACCCGAAGACCGGGGGTCCCGGTGGCCCGTTCACCATCATCGGCAGTTACACGCCAATCGTGCCGAACGTGTCGGCGGTATTCCACTGGCGGCTGCGCAAGCTCGGCGGCTGGCAGCGCGACACCTGGCGTTTCCTGTACAAGAACCGGCTTGAGGCGCGCCACTGGACCGTGCTCGAGCAGGACCGGGTGATGCTCGAGGCGATGGAGCCCGACGCCAACCGAC
>JBBRVD010000282.1:0-4027 GCA_038247175.1 Burkholderiales bacterium
GCCAGGCGACGACTATGCGGCGATGCGACAGGTATTGACGCGGCGGTACGGCAAGTGGGTCGAGGCCAACCGGCTGGCGCAGGACCGGGGCGAGCCGCTCGCACGCGGCGCCAGGTTGCCCGAACTGGTGCTGGTCGACGGCGGCAAGGGCCAGGTGGCGATCGCACGCGAGGTGTTCGAATCGCTAGGTCTGGACCTGTCACTGATCGTCGGGGTCGAGAAGGGCGAAGGCCGCCGGGTCGGGCTGGAGGAACTGGTGTTTGCCGACGGGCGCGAGAAGGTCTACCTGGGCAAGGACTCGGCCGCGCTGATGCTGGTTGCGCAGATCCGCGACGAGGCGCACCGGTTTGCCATCACCGGCATGCGGGCCCGCCGAGCCAAGGTCCGGGTCGGCGGCGGTCAATTGCAGGAGATTCCCGGCGTAGGACCGAAACGGCGGGCGCGACTGCTGCAACGGTTTGGCGGTGTGCGGGGTGTCGGGCTGGCCAGCGTGGACGACCTGGCGACAGTGGAAGGGGTTTCGCACGCGCTGGCCGAGGAAATCTACCGGGCTCTGCACTGAAGTCGCCTGGCGTCATGCGCTGGACCACGACTGGGGCTTGCGCCATGCCACAATTCATTCATGTTCTTGACGATTCCGACCATCATGACCTGGACGCGCATCGTCGCGATCCCTCTGATCGTCGGCATCTTCTACCTGCCGGACACACTGGTATCGCTGCCGGTCAAGAACCTCACTGCCACGGTGATGTTCGTGTTGTTCGCGGCCACCGACTGGCTCGACGGCTACCTGGCGCGCAAGCTCAACCAGACCTCATCCTTCGGCGCATTTCTCGATCCGGTTGCCGACAAGTTCCTGGTCTGTGCGTCACTGCTGGTACTGGTCCACTTGAACCGGGCCGATGTATTCGTGGGACTGATCATCATCGGCCGGGAAATCGCGATATCGGCGCTGCGTGAATGGATGGCGCAGATCGGCGCCTCCAAGAGCGTGGCGGTGCACATGATCGGCAAGCTCAAGACGGTCGGGCAGATGGTGGCCATACCGTTCCTGCTGTACGACGGCGTATTGTTCGGGGTCATCCACACGGGTCGGTGGGGGCAATGGTTGATCTGGATCGCCGCGGTCCTGACGGTATGGTCGATGGGTTACTACCTGAAGAAAGCCATTCCGGAGATCCGGGCCCGGGTGAAATGAACTCGCGCCGGGCGGGTATGGCCCGACATCGGACATGACGAACGCCACGCCGACCGATCACTGGGTTCGCATGATGCCCCTGGTATTCGTGCTGATCTGGAGCACCGGATTCATCGTTGCCCGATATGGCATGCCGCACGGCCCTCCGTTTCATTTCCTGGCGATCCGTTTTGCCTTGTCGGTATTGTGCTTTCTGCCCTGGATCTGGCTGGCCGGTTCGCGCTGGCCGGTCACGCGCGGGCAGTGGCGTCATCTCGCCGTCACCGGGGTTTTGATGCATGCGTGTTACCTGGGCGGTGTCTGGGCGGCCGTGAAGGCGGGCATGGGATCGGGTGTCTCGGCCCTGGTGGTCGGACTGCAACCGGTGCTCACTGCGATTTGGTTGTCGGCCATCGGGACGCGGGTGCATCCGCGCCAGTGGGCTGGCCTGGTGCTCGGTCTGGCGGGCCTGCTGCTCGTTGTCTCCGGCAAGTTCGGCGCGGGCAGCCCCCAGGACCGTGTCGACCTGGTCAATCTCACGATCGTCGGCTTTGCGCTGCTATCGATCACGGTGGGAACGCTGTATCAGAAGCGGTATGTGACACCCTGCGATGTACCTACCGCCAATGCGATACAGCTGGGCGCCGCATTTCTGGTGACATTGCCAATGGCCTTGCTTGAGAGCGAATCGATGGTGTGGAACGGCGAGTCGATCAGTGCAATGGCCTGGTCGGTGCTGGCGTTGACGCTGGGCGGAAGTTCGCTTTTGTATCTGTTGATACAACGTGGTGCAGCCACCGCGGTGACCAGCTTGTTCTACCTGGTGCCGCCGACCGCGGCTGTGATGGCATGGCTTCTGTTCAGGGAGCCAATCACTGTGTTTACCGTGCTGGGCATGGCGATCACGGCGCTGGGTGTGAGTCTGGTGGTGCGCCGACGGGACTAGCCCGCAGGTGCACGCCGCGATGTGACGGGACGGCGGCATGGGTGCCGTCGATAGCAATCAACGATGATCGGAAACAGCAACATGGGCAAGAAGAGGATTGCAGTGATCGCCGGCGACGGCATCGGCAAGGAAGTGATGCCGGAAGGCATTCGGGTGATGGAAGTGGCGGCCGACAAGTTTGGCATCGACCTGCAGTTCGACCATTTCGATTTCTCCAGCTGGGAATACTACGAGCGCACTGGCGCCATGCTGCCCGACGACTGGAAAGAGCAGATCGGCGGGCACGACGCGATCTATTTCGGCGCCGTGGGTTGGCCAGACAAGATCGCTGACCATGTGTCGTTATGGGGCTCGTTGCTGCTGTTCCGACGTGAGTTCGACCAGTACATCAACTTGCGGCCTGCGCGCTTGATGCCCGGCATCATTGCGCCGGTAGTGCGGCGGGACGGCAGCCGGCGCGATCCGGGCGAGATCGACATGTTCATCGTGCGCGAAAACACCGAGGGCGAATATTCGAGTGTCGGTGGCCGCATGTTTGCCGGCACCGAGCGCGAGATCGTGATGCAGGAGACCGTGATGTCGCGCGTCGGCGTGGATCGGGTACTGCGTTTTGCGTTCGAGCTGGCCCGTTCACGCCCCAGGAAACACTTGACCAGCGCCACCAAGTCCAATGGCATTGCCATCACGATGCCGTATTGGGACGAACGGGTCGCGTTGATGGCCAAGGAATATCCGGATGTCACGCTCGACAAGTTCCACATCGACATCCTGACGGCCCACTTCGTGCAGCGCCCTGACTTCTTCGATGTGGTGGTGGCCAGCAACCTGTTTGGCGACATCCTGAGCGACCTGGGGCCGGCCTGTACCGGCACGATCGGTATCGCGCCGAGTGCGAACCTCAATCCGACACGCGCGTTTCCGTCGTTGTTCGAGCCGGTACATGGTTCGGCGCCAGACATCGCCGGCACGGGCGTTGCCAACCCGATCGGCCAGATCTGGTGCGGCGCGATGATGCTGGACTTTCTCGGCCATCGCCCGGCACATGATGCGGTGCTGGCGGCGATCGAGTCGGCTCTGGCGCCGGACAGCGGCGCGCCGCGCACGCCGGATATCGGCGGCAAGGCGAGCACATCCGACCTGGGGCGGGCCATCGCGCAGGCGCTGCGTGACTGACCGCAGCCGCATCCGCCGTGCTCGGCATTGAGCAGGGAGACGGGCAAACCGAATAGAATTCGCGTCCGCATCGAACTTTGCCATCTGGCCGGTTGACACGTTCGAAGTCCGTCGCTTTAATCAGTTGTGGCAGCACGGGCTCCGAAATCTGTGATCCAGACCCATGGTTCCCCGTGCGACCGAGCCCACCACCGGACCATCCTGGGACTGTGTGGTGTCCAGATTTTTGCGGGGCAGTTGTGCTGACCCGTTTCCTTTCGAGAGGTTCTTCGTGAACAAGACAGAGTTGATTGAGCATATCGCCAAGCACGCCGACATTTCCAAGGCTGCTGCCACCCGCGCCCTGGAGTCCACGATCGGTGCCGTGAAGACCACGCTCAAAAAGGGCGGCTCGGTTTCGCTGGTCGGATTCGGCACTTTCGCCGTGGGCAAGCGCGCTGCACGCACCGGTCGCAATCCGCGTACCGGAGCTGCGATTAAAATCAAGGCTGCCAAGGTTCCGAAGTTCCGCCCAGGCAAGGCATTGAAAGATGCGTTGAACTGAGGCTGTCGATAGCAGTGGGGTTCTTAGCTCAGTTGGTAGAGCGGCGCCCTTACAAGGCGTAGGTCGGCGGTTCGAGCCCGTCAGGACCCACCACAACGGACAAAGGCGAACGCGGTGTTCGCCTTTTTTCTTGATCCGGCCCGCGCACGCATGGTGCGTCGTCGGCCCGGATCGGTATTCATGGAGA
>JBBRVD010000283.1:0-3997 GCA_038247175.1 Burkholderiales bacterium
CTTTGCGCCGCCGCTTGCCGCATGTGCCGGTGCTGCTCGCACCCGCATTGGTGCAAGGGTCGGATGCGCCGGCGCAACTGGTGCAGGCGCTCGAGAGGCTGTACCGACGAGTCGCCGAAGGGGATTCGCTCGGCGCGCGCCTGCCCGCCCCCGACGTTATTCTGCTGGTGCGTGGCGGCGGGTCGATGGAAGACCTGTGGGCCTTCAACGACGAGACGCTGGCGCGCGCCATTGTGCGCAGTCCCGTCCCGGTCGTGTGTGGTGTCGGTCACGAAA
Source organism: Burkholderiales bacterium (assembly GCA_038247175.1). Taxonomy (GTDB): domain Bacteria; phylum Pseudomonadota; class Gammaproteobacteria; order Burkholderiales; family Burkholderiaceae_C; genus CAISIP01. The sequence goes on from JBBRVD010000283.1 coordinate 277, forward strand.
CCGACTTCACGATCGCCGACTTCGTTGCCGACTTGCGTGCGCCCACGCCCACCGCCGCGGCCGAACTGGTGGCGCCACCGCGCGAGGTCTGGCTTGGTGCGCTCGAACTGCTGCAGGACCGGTTGCAGGATGCAGTGACCCGGCGCCTGGATGCGCAGTCCCAGCGGCTGGACAAGGCGGCAGCCCGACTGGGTCGCCCGTCGAGTCTGGCGGCCGGTCAACGTGTGGCACTGATCTCTTGCGCCAGGCGCCTGCGCCTGGCCACCCGGTCGTTGTTGCTGCGCCAGCAGAGGGACTGGCAGGATCTGGCAGCGGAGCTGGCGGCAGCGCGCCTGCGCGCGCTGGAACGCGTCGGTCAGCGGCTTGAGCGCAATGCCCTGCAGCTGGGACTACTCGACCCGGCCCTGGTATTGCAGCGTGGATACGCCTGGATCACCGATGTGCACGGTCGGACGGTGACCCGTGCGGCACAGGCGCAGGTCGGTAACTCGTTGCGTGCGACGTTGGCGCAAGGCTGTATCGATTTGCGCGTCATCGAGTCGCTCGCCAAACAGGAATAGCCAAACTTCCTACAATTGCGCTTTCAGTACAACCCACTCAAGAGGACACCATGGAACATACCCTGCCGCAACTTCCCTATGCCATCGATGCGTTGGCGCCGAACTATTCGCGTGAAACGCTCGAGTTCCACCACGGCAAGCATCACAATGCCTACGTCGGCAACTTGAACAATCTGCAAAAAGGAACCGAGTTTGAGAGCATGGCTCTCGAAGACATCGTCAAGAAGTCCACCGGCGGCATCTACAACAACGCGGCGCAGATCTGGAACCACACCTTCTTCTGGAACTGCATGAAGCCTGCCGGCGGCGGTGAGCCGAGCGGCGCGCTGGCTACTGCGATCAACGCCAAGTGGGGTAGCTACGCCGCATTCAAGGAGGCCTTCGTCAAGTCGGCGGTCGGTAACTTTGGTTCTGGCTGGACCTGGCTGGTCAAGAAGACCGACGGATCGGTCGACGTCGTCAACATGGGTGCGGCCGGTACGCCCCTGACCACCGGCGACACGCCGCTGCTCACCGTGGACGTCTGGGAACATGCGTACTACATCGACTACCGCAATGCGCGCCCCAAGTTTGTGGAAACCTTTCTTGACAAGCTCGTCAACTGGGAATTCGCACAGAAGAACTTTGCCTGATCGGCATTCAGCGTGATGATTCGGGGGCCGGCTGCATGCCGGCCTTTTTCATGTGCGCTCAGCGTGGGCGCACTCCTGCGGGTGCAGGTCCCGTCGTAAGTTGATCACAGCGAACGCATCCAGACGGTGACGGATCGTTTGATACAGCAGGTACTGCTGCAAGTGCTGCAACCGATTGTGGACCCCACCTTCAGCGAGCATACCTTCGCAGTCGCCGGGAGGGGCAGCATGTCATGGCTGTGCTGAGGAAGTTGTGTGCCACGCTGCGTCTGAGGGTCAATGAAGTCTATAGCGCAGTGGCGAGCGTCTCATGATCTCAACTTCGCGAGCCGCCCGGTGCGGACCCACATGCCGGGTGTTGTGGCAGGGGTGCAGCCGACAATGGTTGCCCCCTATGCCGATGTGCCTGAAGAAGCGAGGCTGGGGCCATCGGAGCCGCTGCGGCGCCAGGGCATCAGCGGGTTGCGGCGAATGGCTTTCCGGACAGCCGAGAGCCTGCCTTGATCGCGCGTTTGGCGAACCAGCCCTGGTTCATCTCGAGTACGAAGCGCACCGGAGCAGTGGAGCAATGGGAGTCGGTGGTCTGGGGCCGCATGTCGACCAGGTTGACGATGGTTCCATCATCCGCGACGAAGGCTGCCGTCAGCGGCAGCAAGGTGTTTTTCATCCAGAAACATTGCTGCGCCGGCTCCTCGAACACGAACAACATGCCTTCATGCTGGGGCATCTCGGCGCGGAACATCAGGCCGATCTGGCGTTGTTCGGGCGCCAACGCGACCTGTGCGTCGATCCGGTGCATGCCGGCGCCCAGCGCGACCCGGGGCAGATCAAGTTGCGGTTGTTCCTGCGCCTGGACCATCGTGGTCGCCAGGATCAACAGCAGTATGCCGAGGAGTGGTCGGAAGTGCATGGTGTCATTGTGCCGACAAACGATCAATACGCCATGCGCAACGACGAATGCCCGCGGCTGCGAGCATTCGTTGTCATGGACAGGGCGGGCGAGCGCCCGTCATGGATGCGAATCAGGACTTGGCAGGTGCGTCCTTCTTGGCGTCTTTCTTGGCGACGTCCTTCTTCATGTCTTTCTTCATGTCTTTCTTGGCGTCGGCCTTGACTTCCGCCTTGGGCTCTGCCTTGACCGGAGCTGCAGCAACGGCAGGTGCCGCGGCAATTGCGGCGGCAGGAGCGGCCTTGGCCGGAGCAGCAGCGGTAGTTGCAGTCTTGGCCGGTGCGGCTGCGGGGGTGGCGGTCGTGGCGAAAGCGCCAGCAGCGAACAGACCAGCGATCAGGGTAGCGAGAACTTTGTTCATGACGAACTTTCCTAGAATTGAGGTGTTGACGGTTTCTTCCCCTGCGGGAAGCTCACCTGTAACGGGCGGTGCGGTCGGTCGGTTGACAGTCTCGCGAAAATATTTGTAGTTAAAATTCTGTTGCCTTAAGCCTGCGCCTCCTGCGACGTCGGGCCTGTCACGCGCCGGCAAGTGCCGCCACGATCAACCGAGACCCACTTCCATGTATCAGCACATCAAGGTTCCTTCCACCGGCCAGAAAATCACCGTCAACGCCGACATGTCGCTCAATGTTCCGGATCAGCCGATCATCCCGTTCATCGAAGGAGACGGCACCGGCATGGACATCACCCCGGTGATGATCAAGGTGGTCGATGCGGCGGTTGCGAAGGCTTATGGTGGTCAGCGCAAGATTCACTGGATGGAGGTTTACGCAGGCGAGAAGTCGACCCGCATCTACGGCCCGGATGTCTGGCTGCCCGAGGAAACCCTGCAGGCGGTCAAGGAATATGTGGTCTCCATCAAGGGTCCGTTGACAACGCCCGTTGGCGGCGGCATCCGTTCGCTCAACGTCGCGTTGCGCCAGGAACTCGACCTGTACGTGTGCCTGCGGCCGATCCAGTACTTCAAGGGTGTGCCGTCCCCGGTCAAGGAGCCCGAGAAGACCCACATGGTGATCTTCCGCGAGAACTCGGAAGACATCTATGCCGGAATCGAGTTCGAGGCCGAGTCGGACAAGGCCAAGAAACTGATCAAGTTCCTGCAGGACGAAATGGGCGTCAAGAAGATCCGTTTTCCTGCCACCTCGGGCATTGGCATCAAGCCGGTGTCGCGCGAGGGCACCGAGCGCCTGGTGCGCAAGGCGATCCAGTATGCGATCGACAACGACAAGCCCAGCGTCACGATCGTGCACAAGGGCAACATCATGAAGTTCACCGAAGGTGGCTTCCGCGACTGGGCCTACGCCTTGGCGAAGACGGAGTTCGGAGCCGAATTGATCGATGGCGGTCCGTGGTGCAAGTTCAAGAATCCAAGGACGGGCAAGGAGATCGTCGTGAAGGACAGCATTGCCGACGCCTTCCTGCAGCAGATCCTGTTGCGTCCGGTCGAATACAGCGTGATCGCGACGCTCAATCTCAACGGTGACTACGTCTCGGACGCATTGGCGGCGCAGGTGGGAGGTATCGGTATCGCCCCGGGCGCCAACCTGAGCGACACCATTGCCATGTTCGAGGCAACC
>JBBRVD010000284.1:0-3976 GCA_038247175.1 Burkholderiales bacterium
CGAATCCGCATGGCGGCGGCATGGCGCCCTTCTCCGTAACCTGATCCCATCATGACCCGTTTTTGCGTGTTGAGCGCCGAGTTCGCCCACGAAACCAATACCTTCAGCCACATACCTACCCGCTACGAGAGTTTCCAGGCAGAGGACTTCTTCCTGGACGGCGCATCGGCCATTGCCGGGCGCGGCGACTCGAACACCGAACTGGCCGGATTTTGCGACGCGGCGCGCAGACACGATTGGGAGCTGGTACATGTGTTGTCGGCCATCGCGCAACCGGCCGGACCCGTGACCCGGGATGCGTTCGATCGTCTGACCGATCCCATCCTGACCGCGGCGCAGAAAAATCTCGACCGTCTGGACGGCATCATCCTGGGCCTGCATGGCGCCATGGTGACCGACTTCTGCGACGACGGCGAAGGTGAACTGCTGGCACGGCTGCGCGCGGTCGTTGGCCCCGACCTGCCGATCGCCGTCACGCTGGACCTGCATGCGAACGTGACACGGGCGATGTGCCGACATGCCGACATCCTGGTTTCCTACCAGACCTATCCACATATCGATATGCGCCGCACCGGTCTGGAAGCCGGCGACATCCTGCAGCGCACCATGGCGGGCGAAATCCGACCGCGCATCATCCGGGCCCATCTGCCGATGCTGGACGAGGTCAATGGCGGGCGTACCGACGTGGGGCCGATGCGCGAACGCCTGCAACGCGCCCGCGCCCACGAGCAGCAGCATGCCGACGTGTTCGCGGTCAGCATCAACGCCGGCTTCGCACGCGCCGACATCGCGGAGATCGGCCCCACGGTCACGGTGGTGGCGCAGGGCAACCTGGAGCCGCACCGCCGGTTCGCGCACGAACTCGCCGAGGACATCTGGCAGCGGCGCCACGAGCAGATCAACCACTTCCTGGGCGTGCACGAGGCGGCGCGCATCTGTCGCGATCACGATGCGGGCGATGACATCCGCCCGATCATCGTCGCCGACTATGCGGACAACCCGGGCGGCGGCGGTTACGGAGACGCCACCAACCTGCTGGCCGCGCTGCTCGAAGCCGGCGTCACTGACGCCTGCTTCGGCCCTGTCGTCGATCCCGAGACGGTGCAGCAATTGCAGTCCGCCACGATCGGCGCCACCGTCGCGGTGCGACTCGGCGGCAAAACCGATGCGAGTCTGGGCGGCGGCCCACTGGAACTGCAGGCCAGGCTGCTGCTGCACAGCGATGGGCGCTATTTCGCCGACGGGCCGATGACCGGCGGCCTTGACAAGACCTGGGGACCGACCGTGGTGCTGCGGGTGGATGGCATGGATATCTTGGTCGTGACGCAACCGGCACAGATGCTGGACCTGGCGCAGTTCCGCGCGTTCGGCATCGATCCGGCCGCCAAGAAGGTTGTCGGCCTGAAGTCGATGCAGCATTTCCGCGCCGCATTCGAGCCTGTCGCGTCAAAAGTCATCGTCTGCGACAGTGGCGCATTGTGTTCTCCCCACTACGATCGCAAGCCCTACCTCAAAGTGCCTCGGCCACTGTTCCCGCTCGACCAGGAGATCGAACTGTCGGCCTGGCGCGCCGAACACGCCGATCCATTGGACATCTGAACGAGGATGCCGCAGCCCGACGGACCATCCATCTCCGCCTGGCAGATTGTTCTGGTCGGCATGGTGGCGCTGGGCGTGGCCATGGGTATTGGCCGGTTCGCCTTCACGCCCATCTTGCCGATGATGCTGGCCGGCGGGGTCACCGATCTGGCCACGGCAAGCTGGTTGGCCAGTGCCAATTACCTGGGTTATCTGGTCGGCGCCGTGTGGTGTACCTTTCAGCCCTGGTTCTGGCGCCGGTTGGGTTGGACATCGGCGATCGATGGTCCTGCCCTGGTACGCCTGGGTCTGGCGGCGACCGCGCTGCTGACCGCCGGCATGGCGCTGCATCTGCCGGGCCTGTGGCCGCTACTGCGTTTTTGCGCCGGCGTAGCCAGCGCCGTGGTTTTTGTCTACGTGGCGGGCTGGTGCCTGGCGCAGCTCGCGCAGCGACAGCTGCCCGAGATGGGCGCGCTGATCTTCATCGGGCCCGGCGCGGGCATCGTGCTCAGCGGCGTGATGGCCAGCGCCATGGTGGCCTTGCATGGCTCGGCCGGTACCGCCTGGCTGGTGTTTGCCGTTCTGGCGGCAGCGCTCAGTGCGCTGGTCTGGCCCGTATTGCGCGCCAGTGACCGTGTCCCGACGCCTGCATCCGTACAGGCCATCGTGTCCGATCCGAATCCGGCACCGGCGCACCGCGCAGCCGAGGTCGCGCTGCTGGCGATCGGTTATGGAATGGCTGGACTTGGCTACATCGTGAGCGCCACCTTCCTGCCAGTGATTGCGCGCCAGGCGATTCCCGCCTCGGCCTGGCTGGACCTGTTCTGGCCGCTATTCGGGCTGGGCATCATGCTGGGTGCATTGATCGCCTCGCGTATCCGCTCCGCGTCGGACCTGCGCTGGCGGCTGCTGGTCTGCAACCTGGTACAGGCCCTGGGTATCGGTATCGGCCTGTGGTGGCCCAGCAGCGCCGGTTTTGCGCTGGGCAGTCTGCTGCTGGGCCTGCCCATGACGGCAACCACCTATTTCGCAATGCAGGAAGTGCGCCGCATCGCACCGCGCCACAGCGCAGCAATGATGGGCTTGCTGACGGCCGTCTACGGCCTGGGCCAGGTGGCTGGTCCACCGCTGACGGCGCTGCTCCTGGCTCGCAATTCGTCATTGGATCGGGGCTTTGACCTGGCGCTGCTGGCGGCCGCCGTTGCACTGGTGCTGGGCAGCGCGATCTTTGGCACCATGACACGGCTGTTTCCGGTGCGCCACGCCTGACAGCGCGTCCAGAGACGTGCCGTCGCCGGATCAGGCGCTCAAACGCCGCGCACTGTCGAATTGCATCCAGCCGCGGCCGGACTTCATGCCTGCCGTCGGCAGCCGCTTGCGCAGCAACTGGTAGGTGTCGGCGTCGAACGCCAGCGCCGTACGCGTGTCAAGCGCGTCATGCAGTTCAGACTCGTCGCGCACGGTTGCCAGGTGGCACCACTGATCGAATACATGGATATCGGTGCGGCCGGTGCGCGGATCATGTTCATTCAGGCCGATGCGGCCAGCGAAGGGCCAGTCCTGCAGCCGGTGCGCCGCCAAGGCCAGTTGTACCCGCAGCAGGTGCCTGCGCGGATCCTCCAGGCCGCAGCAGGCACCCTGGCAGCGTCCGATTTGCTGCGCAAAACAACGTCCAGCGCCAGCCTCCAGCCCCAGCACCCGTGCACACAGGCCATGCTGGTCCGCCAGCTGAAGCAGGCACTGGCGCGCGCCCTTGGCCGATGTGAACATGCCGTACGGGCGCTCTGGCAGTCCGGCACGCAGGTCGCCCAATGGCACCAGCTGCAACTGGGGCCGCGTATCGGCCTGGTCCGCCAATTGCCAGGCAAAAAGGGGTGCGGCGCGGCGCAGCTTGCGGTTGAACGCTGGTTGCAGTTCCTTCACCAGTCGCGACTCCAGCAGCAGCGCTCCGATTTCGCCTGCGGTGCGGCGGTACTCGATCTGGCGCGTGGCCTGCGCCAATTGCATGTCACGCCCGCTCGTGTGATCGGACTGGAAATGCGCCATCACCCTGTCGCGCAGATGCAGGCTCTTGCCGACATACAGCAGTTGCCGGTTCTCACCGTACAGCAGGTAGACACCGGTTGCGTCGGGCACCTCCTGCAACGCAGTTTCCAGGTGGGGCGGCACGCAGGCCACGCCGCTGACCAGTTCGCGCGCAGCCTGACGCACGTGTTCTGAGCCCAGCTCGCCCCGTGCCAATGCCAGGAAGTCCAGCACCGCGTCCACGTCGCCCATCGCACGATGCCGCGCGCCGCTGTGCAGCCCGTGCCGGCGCAAGATCGCATCCAGCCCGTGGCCCTTGTGCTGCGGGTACAACTTGCGCGACAGCCGGACTGTGCACATCAGTCGCACCCGC
>JBBRVD010000285.1:0-3957 GCA_038247175.1 Burkholderiales bacterium
CGGCCAGCAGATCGAACGCACCAGCGACGCCGTCGCCCGCGCTGCCGATCGCCTTCACGGCCAGGCCGGTGAACGGTTTGATGAAGGTGTCCACGATCCAGTCCTGCGCGTTGCGGCCATCGTCAGGCTCCCGGGTACGGGTTCGCGGCGGCGGCGGCAGTGTGCCGCCATCGACCAGCGACTGGGTAACCGCCATCAGCGCGATGCCGTCGGCGATGCAATGGTGGATGCGCACCATCATCGCCGAGCCACCCTGGTAATGCTCGACCAGGTGGAACTGCCACAGCGGCCGGCGCATGTCCAGCGGCGTCACCGCCAGTTCGGCCAGGCGGTCCTGCAACGCCTCCTGTTCGCGGCCGCGCGGCTTGCGCGCCAGCGTCTCGGTGACCACATGCCGATCGATGTCGAAATCGGCATCCCGCACCCAGCTCGCGCCAGTCGCGTCCTGCTCGACCCGCTGGCAAAACCGCGCATACGGCAACAAACGCTCGGTGATGCGCTGACACAGGTCCTCGCGCCGGATTCCCGGCTTGAGCACCCAGACGCCGACGATCATCATCAGGTTCGACGCACTGTCCATGCGCAGCCAGGCCGTATCGACCTTGCTCATGCGCTCGCCGGTCAGACCCTGCGTACCGCCAACCCAGCGGGACGTCCCTTTGGCGGCTTTGCCGGCGATGATGCGGGTGACCATGGATGTTGTCTCCTGATGGGCTGCGTGGCGCAGCCTTCAAAAAAATGAATGCAAGTTGGACCTGCTCTTGTTATTGTGGCGTCAAAAGCAGGCTTAAGATACCCGCAGACACCCGCGATCCCGTCGCGACGCACCAACCCGGTCCGTTGCCGGACTACCCAAGGAGCACCATCCCATGGCCGACCTGAAGAAACAGTTTGAAGCCGCCGCGGCAAACTCGAAGAACCTGACCGAGCGTCCCGACAATGCCACGCTGCTCAAGATATACGCCTTGTACAAGCAAGGCAGCAACGGCGACAACACCGACAAGAAGCCCGGCTTCAGCGACATGGTCGGGCGTGCCAAATGGGACGCCTGGAACAAATTCAAGGGCACGTCGACGGACGATGCGATGCAGCAATACGTCGACCTGATCGAGTCGCTCAGCTGATCGCCAAGGGCCGCGCCCCGGCGTGCGGCTGTCAGCGCCCGATCACGCCACGATCGCGCAAGGCCTGCAACTGCGCATCGGTGATGCCCACCTCGCGCAGCACCGCCTCGGTGTCCTGGCCCAGCGTCGGCGCATTGCGCCGGTGGCCTCCCGGCGTACGAGACAACTTCGGCACGAATCCCGGCACTGCCACCTGCGTGCCGTCATCCAGTGGTACCGAAGACAACATGCCACGCGCCGCATAGTGCGGGTCAGCCGCAATGTCGGCGATGCTGTAGATGCGACCAGCCGGCACCTGGGCCTGTTCGAGCCTGTGCAACACGCTGGTGGCCGGCAGCGTCGCGGCCCAGGCACCGATCGCGGCATCGATCTCGTCGACTCGCGCCACCCGGCCGGTGTTGTCGGCCAACGCGGGATCGGCGCCCAGGTCGTCGCGTCCGATCGCATGCATCAGGCGCTTGAAGATGCTGTCGCCATTGCCCGCGATGATGGCCCAGGAACCGTCCGCGCACTGGTACGCGTTGGTCGGCGCAATGCCCGGCAGGGCGCTGCCCGACGGCCCGCGTACCGCGCCGAACACGCTGTATTCGGGCAGCAGGCTCTCCATGCAGTTGAACACCGCCTCGTACAAGGCCACGTCCACGACCTGCCCCAGCCCCTTGGGGTGCTCGGTGCTGACAGTCGCATGGCGGTGTTGCAAGGCCATCAGGATGCCGATCACACCGTGCAAGGCGGCCAGCGTGTCGCCGATGCTGATACCCACGCGCACTGGCACCCGGCCGGGCTCGCCGGTGAGGTGGCGCAAACCGCCCATCGCCTCGGCCACGACACCGAAACCCGGCCGATCCCGGTAGGGACCGGTCTGGCCGTATCCGCTGATGCGCAGCATGATCAGCGCCGGATTGGCTGCCTGCAGTCCATCCGGGCCCAGGCCCCAGCCCTCCATCGCACCGGGCCGGAAATTCTCGATCAGCACATCGGCCTGCAGCGCCAATGTCCGCACAATGTCCTGCGCCTCGCGCTGGCGCAGGTCCAGCGCCACCGAGCGTTTGTTGCGCGACTGCACCTGCCACCAGACCGAGGTGCCGTCCTTGAGCAGACGCCATCGGCGCAGCGGGTCTCCGCCAGCGCCAGCCTTGCCGGACGGATCGGCCGGCGCCTCGATCTTGATCACGTCGGCGCCGAAGTCGGCCAGCGTCTTGGCCGCGAACGGTCCGGCGATGAGCTGGCCGAGTTCGAGCACCCGCAGCCCGGCCAGCGGCCCTGCCGCTGACGTCATTTCTTCGCGGCCGGCTTCTTGGCCATCACCGGTTTGGCCGCTGCCGGTTTGGCGGAGGCGGGCTTGGCGGAGGCGGGCTTGGCCGAGGCCGGTTTAACCGCTGCCGGTTTGGCGCCCGTTTGTGGCTGCGCCAGCAACTGATTCAGCATCTCGGTGATCTCGGCTTCGATCCGGCCCTTGAAGGCTCCGATCAGGAACCCGAGCTTGGCGTCGAGTTCGAACGTGTCCTTGGTCACCCGCAACTCGCCCTGCACGCCCGCGCGGCTGAAGCACACCTTGTCGGCGCTGCGTCCCTCCTCGTAGGTACAGCTCATGCCCAGGTCGTTCTCGACCTGCTCGGCCCAGTTGAACGCGATCTTGCGCGCAGCCGGCAGCCCCAGCGCATGTTTGCGCACAATATGTAGATCAGCCAATCCGGATCTCCCCCATCACGGTGATCGGCCTGCGCGCTCGAGTGCGTCGCGTCGTTCGGCCGCCGGCAGTTCCGCGATCTGCCTGACCGCATCATAGAACGCCTTCCAGTCGCGTCCCTGCCGCTCGAACACGGACTCGAACTGCGGCACCAGCCCGTCGTAGGCAGCCTGTGCACCCAGACTGGCATTGTTGGCGCTCGCAACCCAGTTGTCATAACCCGCGAAACCGCCCCACTGCACCTTGAGCTGCGCATAACGGACACGGAACGTGTCCAACGCCTGCTGCTTGCGTTGCAGTTGCGTATCCCGATCGAGCGCCTGGGCATTGCGGTAGACCTGCTCGAGCTCGGTGCGGGTCTGCAGCACCAGCGCGCGGAATTCACGGCGCCGCGCGTCAAACGCCGCATAGTGCGCGCGTGCGCTGTCCGGCGCCTGTTGCTGCAACCAGCGCGCGCCACCGAGCCGCTCGACCATGGTCGCAAACGATTCGTTGAACATGGTGTCGTCGCGCGCATACAGCACCTGGTGTGCCAGCTCGTGGAACAGCAGCCGCGCCAATTCGCCCTCCGGATAATGCATGAAAGTATTGAGCAGCGGGTCGCCACCGGCCCAGTTCATCCAGCCCAGTGTCGAATAGGCCGGTACACCGTAGACACTGACTTCGAATCCACGCGCCTTGAGCTGTTCGGCCTCCCGCCGAGCCGCAGCCTCGTCGAAATACCCACGGTAGGACACGCAGCCCAGCACCGGGAAGCACCAGGTGTGCAATGTCAGCGACAACTCCGGCGCGGCCACGACATTCCAGACCACCGCCGCGCGGCGCAGATCCGCGTAACTGCGGTAACTCGGGTTATCCGGCAGAGCCAGTTCCGCCACCGCGAAGTCGCGTATGCGCTGCGTCAACTCCAGCCGCTGCTTGAGCGTGTCCGGCGTCTGCGGATCGCCCAGCCATTGCGTGACCGGGCGCGAGGCCTGCATCAGCTGCAGATGGCCATGGACCGACTGCCAATAATACTGCGTGTCGGCGCACCCTGCCAGCGCCAGCAGGCACAGGCCGGCCAGCGCAGCCCGCACCAGCCGCGCTGGTGACCCGACCCGCGGCCCGACCCAGGTGCCAGAAGAAGCGTTGCGACGTGCCATC
>JBBRVD010000286.1:0-3928 GCA_038247175.1 Burkholderiales bacterium
CCTGATCCTGGTCCGCAGCGTGTTCGATGCCCACGGCTTCATAGCGGGAACCGACCGTGCCGAAGCCTGGCTGTTCTGGCCCATGGGCATCGCCCGCGCCGGCGCCATGCGCCAATGGGGCCGGCATGCAACCGCCTTCGTCGGCCGCCGCCATTTCGACGACGCCTGCCTGATCGAACACCGATTCATGCTCGATACGCCGCCGCGCGACGACTGATGGGCGCGATCAGCGCACGGAACCCACCGCACCCGGGGCCGTGGCGGACGCGGAGCGCGGCAACGGTAGATGCAGCAGCGCGTCAAGCTGGTCGATCGGCACCGGCCGGGCAAAAAGATAACCCTGGAAGGCCTCGCATCCCAAGGCCAGCAGGAACTGGTATTGACCATCCGTCTCGACACCTTCCGCAATCACCGCCAGACCCAGGCTTTCGCCGAGCGCGACGATGGTGCGGGCAATCGCGGCGTCGTTCGGGTCGACCAGCAGATCGCGCACGAAGGACTGGTCGATCTTCAGGTGCGCCAACGGCAACAGCTTGAGGTAGCTCAGCGAGGAGTATCCGGTGCCGAAGTCGTCAAGCGAGAAAGCGACGCCGTGCGCGCGCAACGCCGTCATCTTGTTGATCACCTCGTCGATGTTGTCTGCCAGCAGGCTTTCGGTCAGCTCCAGTTTCAGGCATGCCGGGTTTGCTCCGCTGCGCTGCAGCGCGGCTTCAACCTGTGCCACGAAATCCGGCTCCATGAACTGGTGCACACTGACATTCACCGCCATCGTGAGATGCCGGGTCATGTCCCGCGCACCCCATCGCGCCAGTTGGGCGCAGGCGGCATCGAGCACCCACAGGCCCAGTGGCACGATCAGGCGGGTCGCCTCGGCGATCGGAATGAACTGTCCGGGGGGTATCAGTCCGCGGGCCGGGTGCTGCCAGCGCACCAAGGCCTCGGCACCACTGACCATGCCCGTGTTGCCCACCACGGCCTGGTAATGCAGCACGAACTGCCGCTGCTCGAGCGCCGCACGCAGATCGGATTCCATTGCGGCACGCGCATCGACGGCTGCCTGCATGCCCTGGTCGAACATGCGAAGCGTGTTGCGGCCCGCCGCCTTGGCCTGGTACATGGCCAGGTCCGCCTGCTTGAGCAGATCCTCCACGCTCTGCTCGCCCTGGCCGAACAAGGTGATGCCGATGCTGGGCGTGCTGCGATGCTCGCGCCCCGCCAGCAGGAATACCGGGGCAAACGCGTCCAGAATCTTGAGACCGACCTGTTCGGCATCCGCGGCTGCGTCCAACGCCTGGTCACTGAGCCCTTGGAGCATCACGACGAACTCGTCACCGCCCAGGCGCGCCACCGTGTCGGCACCGCGCACACAGGCCAGCAGTCGCTGCGCGACCTGCAGCAGCAACTGGTCTCCGGTCTCATGACCGAGCGTGTCATTGAGTGTCTTGAAGTTGTCCAGGTCAATGAACAGCAGCGCGGCATGCTGCTGGCTGCGCACATGGGTCACCAGTGCCTGCTTCAGCTGCTCGATCAGCAACCGCCGGTTGGGCAGATTGGTCAACGCATCGTAGAAAGCCAATGCATTGATCTGCTCTTGCGCCGCCTTCTCCGCGGTGATGTCGCGTCCGATGCCGCGATAACCCCGGAACACGCCTTTCGCATCGAAAATCGGCATGCCGCTGACCGAGGCCCAGTGAAAGTGGCCGTCGGGCTTCTCGTAGCGCAACTGCAACCCACGGAATTCGCGATGCGCGCGCAGATCGGCCCGGTGCTGCTCCCATTGCGACTGCGTCAACTGCGTCTCGCCCAGATCCCAGCGCGTCTTGCCCAAGTGGGTATGGCCCTGAAAATGCTGGCTGGCCGATGCGATCCAGCCCGGCTGTGCGCCCTGGACGGGCACAAACCGGAACTCCTCGTCCTGCTCCCAGTACCAGTCAGAGGACAGGCTGGTCAAGGCGCGAAAACGCGTCTCGTTGTCGCGCAGCTGCTCCTCGGCCCGCTTGCGTGCGGTGATGTCCATGAAGCTGACCTGCACCGCCGGCTCGCCGTTCAGGCGAATCAGGCAAGCCTGCGCCTGCACATCGACGACGGATCCATCGACGCGCAGGTAGCGCCACTCCTGCATCGGGAAATCGGTGCTGTCGTTCTGCGCCAGCCGCGCACGCTGCGCGATCAACCCGTGCTGCTCCGGGTGGACGTAGTCCAGGATCGAGCGCCCCAGCAAGGCTGCGGCGTCGGGCGCATCCAGCAGCCGGACCGCGGCCGGATTGACGAACAGCACCCGATTGTGCCGGTGCACGACGACCGCCATCGGCGAGGCATCGACCAGCGCCCGGTAGCGCTCCTCGCTTTCGACCAGCACCTGCTGCAAGCGGTATTGCTCGCTCACGTCGCTGAACACCAGCACCACCCCGACCAGCTGGCCTTCTGCATTGCGGATCGGCGCCGCACTGTCCGAGATATGCCGCTCCGAGCCATCGCGGCACAACAAGGCCGCATGGTTGGCGAGGCCCACCACTTCGCCGCTGGCGAGCACGCGCCGGACCGGATCGACCGGTACCTCGCGGGTCACCGCGTGCACGATTCGGAACACCTCGATCAAGGGTCGTCCCAGAGCCTCCTCCAGACGCCAGCCGGTCATGCGCTCCGCAACCGGGTTCATCCGGGTGATATGACCCCGCACGTCGGTCGCCATCACCGCGTCACCAATGGACTGCAAGGTGATCGCCAGGTTCTGCTCGCTGGCGCGCAACAACATTTCGGCCAGCTTGCGCTCGGTGACATCCTGGACGATGGACAAGGTGCCGACGATATGCCCCTGCGCGTCGCGCACCGGGGCATGGCGCACCGTGTTCCACACCGCAGGATCGCTCCCTTTCAACGGCACGTCAGGGCGCAGCACCTGCTCGCCGTTGAACGCCCGTTCGCACGCATCCATCTCGTCGTCGTATTGCGCCGCGGGTTCCGTGGGGAAGGTCTCGGCCACGGTACGCCCGAGCATCTCGTCGCGAGTGCGGCCGCGGATCGCCTCCATGGCCGGATTCCATTCGAGGTAACGCCCCCGGGCGTCGGTCACGTTCAGGCCCAGCGGCAGGTTGTCGATGATCTGCCGGAAGAAGTTGAACGCCTCACGCAGGTCACGCTGCGCAGCAACCTGGGCGGTCACATCGCTGAACACCAGCACCACCCCGACGATATCGCCGCCCTTGTCCCGGATCGGCGCGGCGCTGTCGGCGATGTGGTAACGCGTGCCATCGCGCGACACCAACTCCGTGCCGTGGGACAGGCCCACCACCTGCCCGGTGCGCAGCACCTGCTGTACCGGATCCGGAGCCGCTGCACCCTCTGGTGCAACGGTGATGCGGAACACCTGGTTCAGAGGCAGCCCGTTGGCCTGGGTGCGTTGCCAACCGGTCAGCCGCTCGGCCACCGGATTCATGCGGATCACCCGGCCTGCCAAGTCGGTGGCGATCACCGCATCGCCGATCGACTGCAGCGTGATCGACAGGTTCTCCTCGTTTTCACGCAAGGCCGCCTCTGCCAGCTGACGGGTCTGCAGCATCCGGTTGAATGCGTCTCCCAGTTGGGCTACGTCTGGCGGGGCATCGGATGTGGCGACCCGGGCCGCAATGTCACCCGCTGCGATGCGCGAGCTGGTGGCCACCATGGCTTCGAGCGGCTGCACGATGCGCCGGGACAAGCGCCAGGCCAGCGCGAGGGCCAGTGCCAGCAAGGCGATGCTGCCAAGCACACTTCTGCGCA
Organism: Burkholderiales bacterium; assembly: GCA_038247175.1. Lineage (GTDB taxonomy): Bacteria > Pseudomonadota > Gammaproteobacteria > Burkholderiales > Burkholderiaceae_C > CAISIP01. The sequence goes on from JBBRVD010000286.1 coordinate 3,760, forward strand.
GGGCGGTATCCGCCGGTGCAAAAACCTCGTCGCGCGGCAGGCCCGCTAGCACCAGCCAGCCAGTGCCTGACATGCGCCGGTAGGCAAAGATCCGCGGTACACCGGTCTGGTCCTGCAATTCGACTACGCCCACCAGGTTGGTGTCGAGCGCATCGCCCGCCCCGGCGAG
>JBBRVD010000287.1:0-3919 GCA_038247175.1 Burkholderiales bacterium
CCGGTGCTGATGCTGCTGATGGGCCTGGTGATCGGCGGCATCGTCGTTTTGATGTACCTTCCGATCTTCCAGCTGGCGGAGAGCATCCAGTGAATGGCGTGCAGATTGTCGAGCTGGCCGGCACGGCTCTATCCGTGTCGGAGGTCGGCACCGCCCGGGCACTGGCCAGAGACCGCGGATGTTCGCTGGCCGCGGCGCTGGAGACACTGCATGGCGGCCCGTCTGCCGCGCTGACCGTCCGGCTGGCCACCACGGTGCAGATGGCCCTGTTCACGCTGGACGAGATGGACACGCTGACGCCGGCGTTCGACCGGCTGCCGTTCGCCGAAGCCTTGCGACGCGACTGTCTGTTGCTGCGCGCATCGAACGGTGAACTGGCGCTGGTGCTGGCCGATCCGTTCGACGTCGCGCTGGTCGCCTGGGCCGAGGAAGTCGCGCAAGCCCGACTCGAGGTCCGGCTGGCCCAGCGCGGCGACATCGCCGCCTACCTGGCCCGGCACGAAGAAGGCCTGCGCGCGATGGACGGCATCGTGTCGACGGATCCGGCGGCCCAGAGCGCCAGTGCCGCCGCCGACATCTCGCTGCGCAGCATCCACGAGGATACGAGCCCGGTCGTGCGCATGGTCAGCTCGACCATCTACGACGCGCTCAAGGCCGGCGCCAGCGACATCCACCTGGAGACCGCCGCGGGCGGCATTTTCGTCAAGTACCGCATCGATGGCGTGCTTGCCAGCGTGGGCGGGATCCAGGGCCGCGAGAACGCGGAACAGGTGATCTCGCGCATCAAGGTGATGGCCGAACTCGATATCGCCGAACGCCGTGTTCCGCAGGACGGTCGGATCAAGGTCTCGGCCGGCGGGCGCGAGATCGACATCCGGGTCTCGATCATGCCCAGCATCCATGGCGAGGATGCGGTGCTGCGGGTGCTGGACAAGGAGCGCCTGTCCGGTGCCGTGGCCGGCCTCAGGCTGGAGGCGCTCGGTTTCGACGAAGCGACCCTGGCCACGATGCGTCGCCTGTCGGGCGAACCCCATGGCATGTTGCTGGTCACCGGACCCACCGGCAGCGGCAAGACGACCACGCTGTACGCTGCCATCGGCGAGATCAACGACGGCCATGCCAAGATCATCACGATCGAGGACCCGGTCGAGTACCAGCTGCCGGGGGTGCTGCAGATACCGGTCAACGAGAAGAAGGGACTGGGTTTTGCGCGCGGCCTGCGTTCCATCCTGCGCCACGATCCGGACAAGATCATGGTGGGCGAGATCCGCGATGGCGAGACCGCCCAGATCGCGGTGCAGGCCGCGCTCACCGGCCATCTGGTGCTGACCACGGTGCATGCCAACAACGTATTCGATGTGCTCGGCCGGTTCACCCATATGGGCCTGGATCCCTACAGCTTGGTGGCAGCGCTCAACGGCATCGTGGCCCAGCGCCTGGTGCGGCTCAATTGCCCGGATTGTTCCAGCCCCGACGCCGGGGGAGCTGCACTGGGCGAGGCTGCGGGCATCACCGGCATGCGCTTCATGGCCGGGCGGGGTTGCGCGCAGTGCCGCGGAACCGGTTTTCGCGGCCGCAGGGCGGTGGCGGAGGTGCTGGTGCTCGACGATGCCTTGCGCGAGCTGATCGTCACCCGCGCCCCGGTGCGCCAGATCAAGCAGGCGGCCCTGGCCATGGGCACACGCCTTTTGCGTGATGCCGGCCTGGATCTTGTGCGCAGCGGATTGACCAGCCTGCAGGAGTTGAACCGTGTGGTCACTTGAGCCGGGCGCGTTGCGCGTAGGTCTGGCCGAGCGGCAGGTGGTGTTCGCGCGCACCCGGCCCTGGGGCACACTGCGCGCGGCCGACGGCGCGGTGAGGGCCTGCCTGCCGGTCGGCGACCAGCCGCCATGGCGGGCCGCCGTGGATACGCTGGCCGCCTGGCTCGGTGAGGCGTCGGCGCGTTCGCGTCCCGTGCGCGTGGCCTTGTCGGGTCGATTTGTGCGCTGGCAGCTGTTGCCATGGAACGACGCATTGGCGGGACCGGCCGAATGGCAGGCGTTTGCCCGTTGGCGGCTGCGCGAAACGTATGGTCCGTTGGCCGATCAATGGGCGATCCAGTACGCGGTGCGCCGTCCCGGTCAAGCGGTCTGTGCCTGCGCGGTCGACCAGGCCTTGATCGATGCGCTGCAGCAAACATGCATCGCCGCTGGCGTGCCGCTGCAGTCCGTCAACCCCTACTTCTCGACCGCATTCGCCTACTGGCAGCGCAAACTGGATCGACGTGCAGCCTGGTTCGTGGTGCGGGAGTCCGATTGCCTGTCGCTCGCTTTGCTGCGTTCGGGCGACTTCCTGGGAATTGTCAGCAGCCGTATCGATGGCCATTGGCAGGCGGCGCTCGATCGCATGATGCTGCAGGCCGCCTTGCCGGTCGGGATGGAACCGACCGCGGCGCCGGTGTACCTGGTCGCGCCGGCCGGCACCGTCGATAGCGACCCGGGCGCGGGCCCGGCCACGCGGACCCGGGGTTTGCAGCCACCGGGCGATCCAGCCGCGCATGCCTTGCGCATGGCGGTGGGCATATGAAGACGGTCGCATCCCCGTCCGCGGACGGTCACCAGGCGCGCCATGCGCTGGACCTGGACTTCATGCGCCGGCGTCGCCTGGCCTCGCCCGTCGGTTGGCTGGTGCTGGCCGCGGGACTGGCCTTCATGGCCACCGTGGCATTGGACTATCTCGATTCGCGCGACACCTTGGCACAGCTGTTGCAGCGGCAGGCGCAGCTGCAGCCGCCATTGCGCCCACAGGTCGCAAGTGGTGCAAGTGGCGCAAGTGGTGCAAGTGGCGCACGCGGCGCATCGGCCCCGGTGCCGCGCGCTGCCGGCGCCGATCTGCTGCAGGTCCAGGCGCAACTGGCGTGGCCGTGGGACGCGGTGTTGCGGGAGCTCGAGTCCCATGCAGAACCGGACCTGGCCTTGCTCAGCATCGACATGCAGGGCCAGCGCCTGCGCGCGGTCGGGGAGGCGCCGGACATGGACACCGTCGTGGCCTGGCTTGGGCGGCTGCGAAGCTCGCCCTGGATCCTGGCGGCCGACCTGGCCAGCCACGAGCCGCGCAAGGACGGTGCGGTCTCGGTACTGCGTTTTGCCGTCGACATCCGCTGGAAGGCGCCGTCATGACGGGTGCGCGGTGTGTTCGGGCCGCGAGCCCACCGATGGCGCAACCGATGGCGCAACCGATGGCGCAACCGATGGCGCAACCGATGGCGTGTGGAGGTGCACCGTGACGGCGCGGCGGCTGCAGGCCTGGCTTCGCTTCCTGCTGGTGCGCCACGGGTGGCCCACCTGGATCGGCCTGTTGCTGATCCTGTCGGCGCTGGGTGGCCAGCAATGGGTGGTGGCACCGGCGCTGTCGCAGGTCGAGGCGGTGCGGGCGCAGCTGCCGGCCCTGCGCCGGCAATCGGCGCAGGCGCCGGTCGAAGCGCAGACCGATACCCAGCGTCTGGCCGCCGCGCTCGCGGCATTGCCAGCGCCGGCCGGCGCCCTGGCCGCCGTCGATACCCTGCACCGCCGCGCGGCGCGGCACGGCGTGGTCCTGTCCCACGGTGAATACCGGCTCTTGCCGCCCGGCAGCGCGCCCTGGGCCCGCTACCAGATCACGTTGCCGGCCCAAGGCAGTTACCGGTCGCTGCGCGCCTGGCTCGCCGACGCCATGAATGCCGAGCCGACGCTGGCGCTCGACGAACTGAGCCTGCGGCGCGGCACGGTGGGTGACGCGACGGTCGAGATGCGGGTGCGCCTGACGTTGTTCCTGCGTGGGGCCACCTGAATGGTCGCCACCCGTCACCTGCTGCTGTCGCTGGCCCTGGTGGCCACGGTGGCGGCGTCATTCATCGACCTGCCCGGGGACGACGTGCCCGAGCCGACGGTGCGATCGAGCC
>JBBRVD010000288.1:0-3788 GCA_038247175.1 Burkholderiales bacterium
AGGAGTCGAGCAGCCGGCTGGCGCCGATCTGGGTGGCGAAACTGCGGTCTTGCGCCTGCGCAATCAGGTAGATGCTGCCGGCGTCCAGCGTGGCATTGGTGCCGATGTTGATCGAGACCGTGCGGTTGGTTCCCAGCACCGGCGACAGGTTCTCCAACTCGGCGCTGCCGAACCGGCGCGCGCGCAGCACGATGTCGTTGGCTTGCCCATCATCGCCGCGGGTGGACACGGTGATGCCGGCAGCGATCGTGATGTTCTCGGCAAAGGCCTCCAGGTATCCGCCGCCGGTGTCGATGTTGCCGTTGAACTGGATCGTGTCCGAGTCGAGGTCCCACACCACCGGCGGTGCGCCGGCCTGGTTGCCGTACAGCAGCAGGTCGGCGGCAAACGCACGGTCGAGCGATTCGATGGTGATGGTGTCGCGCCCGAGCAGGCCTTCGATCGTGAGCGATGCGAGCGGGTTGGCGAAGGTCAGTGCGCTGCTGGTGATGCCGCTGGGCAAGTCGAACAACCCGATGTCGCCGAAGTCCACTTCCATGAAGCCGGTGCTGGACAGGTCTGCATCACGCAGTGTGAGCGTGTCGTTGAACAAGGTGCCGCGAACGACGCGATTGGCGGCGTCGCCGCTGACCACTTCCTGCCGGTCCAGACCGTTGTAGTTGACGGTCTTGCCATACAAGCTGGCGCTGCCCGCACTGTCGGCGCCTGCCGGATTGAATGCCGTGCCTTTGGCGCTGTTGGCCGGGTCGTAGAACACGATGCCATCGGCGCCGCCGGTGCCGCCGTCGATCGTGCCGCTGAGCGTGCCGCCACCCTCGATGATGAAGATGTCGCTGTTGTTGTTGGCACCGCGCAGGTTTTCGAAACCGGTGAAACGCATGTTCTGCGTCCTGACCTCGTTCGCCCCGGTCACGTTCCATTGCACATGGGCAGTTATCGGGCCGGTGATGCGGTCGTTGCCCCCGCTGCTACCGCGGATCTGGTGGATCCGGTCGAACAGCGGAACGGCCGTCACGCTGGCCGCCTCGAGGTCGACCTCGATGGCGGTGAGGAAAGCAGAGAGGTCGATCACGTCCGGCGTCGTGGCTGCATCGGGGCTGCCGCCGCCGTCGATCAGTCCGGTCAACGAACCGGAGGGACCGAATACGAAATTGTCGCCCAGTGTGCCGCCGCCCAGGTTGCCGATACGCGTGAAAGCCAGCGAGCCAAGGGTGCCGGCGTTGGATCCGGTGAGCTGCCACTGGTTGGTGGCATCCGGGCCGACCAGGCTGTTGTCGCCTGCGCCACCGTCGATGACACCGCCAAAACTGGTGCCTAGTTCAACCACAAAGGTATCGTTGCCGGAGGCACCGAACAGGGATGAGATGTTTTGGAAGCCAAGGCCGGCGACGGTGCCGCTGTGTACACTGGACAGGCGCCAGTCGAGGTCGCCGCTGGTGCCGCGCAACGCATCGGTGCCGCCGCCGCCGTCGAGTCTGATGAGCGCGGTCAGTTCATCGTTCAGCAGCGTCGGGTCGATATCGAGGCGGAAGCGGTCGTTATGCGTCGATCCGATGACCAGCAATGGCGCGTTGGCGCTGAGGTCGGCCAGCGCGATGCTGGCCAGTACGCCGCCGCCGACCGTATCCACCACGTTGAAGACCGCCGCGTTGTTCTGCAACGCCGTGCGCAGCGTAAGGTCCACCGGACCGCTGGCCAGCGCTGCCGTGTACAACGGTGTGTCGGATAGCAGCAGCCGGGGTTCAAGGTTTTCGAATTCGAGTCTTTCGCGCGCAGGCCGCTTGGGCGTGCCGGTCGGAGCACCCGCAAATGCCTGCGCAATCCAGTGCGAGAGTCGATTCAGTGGCAGCAATCCGCGCGCAGGGGCTTTGGGGTTGCGGGCGAGTGGCAATCGTTGGGTCGATGCAGGGCGCATGGCCGCTCCTCTTCGTTGTTGTTTGCCCGACGTCGACACCAAGGCGAGCCTGTTTCGGACCCTGGCATGGCGTTGCCCGCAGGGTGCATGAGCACGGGTCGCAGACGCAAAGATCACTACATTGTGAATAGCGAAGATTTAGCTGGAAACCGCCCAATTGGCCTATTGCGTGCTGCAAGATGCGCTGGCATAGTACGGGCCCGGTTTTGGCGCAGCGGCATCAGGCTAGCGTGCCTTGCACCGGGGCATTCGCCCCGGGAACTGCCCTGCGGCGCATCGCGGGCAGGTAGAGCGAGCCATCGATGTGCGGGGCCACCGTCTCGCCGGACAGCAGGAACCGGGGCTCGAAGTGTTCGATGACCAGTGGCTTGACACGCGCGGGCCGTGTCCTGAAGTGGGCCAGTGCCGCGGACACCGGGCGGCCAATCAGGGATCTTGCCGGAGGAACTGGCGGTTCGGGCAAGAGATGGTGCGGGTCCGCTCGCGTTTGCCGCCGGACTTGCGCGAGACGTGTTCCTTGGGCATGGTCAGTTGTCTGCTTGTCGACTCCCCGTATCAAAAAAGCAAACGGCCAGGTTGCGGACACACACTGGCCGGCAGGCATCCCCACTCTTATCACGACGGATGCGCCGGGCGGGGAGCTCGACGTTTGCGCAATATCAAGTCAACGCATGCGTCGGCGCGACCACCACAGCGAGGCGACACCCAGGGCTAGCAGGGGCAGGGTGCCGGGCAACGGCACTGGAGTGCCTGTACGTTCCAATATGGTGACGGTCGAACTCACCGCTTGAAAAGCGTAGTCGCAGAGGCCATTGAAATCGTCACAGGAAAAGTCGACCTTGGTCGTGTTTCTGACCGGTGGGGCACCAATGATCTTGAAGAACAGGTCCATCAGGGAGCCGGCTGGGGTGTTCGCCCCATCTAGAAACGGATATGCAAGTGACACGAGGAATGAATAGGCAGTTGAGTCAGTCGTGTCAAGCGTGAAAAATGGGTCAGACGGGTCCGCCCCGATCAGACTTACTCCCGGATCCAATGCGTCCAATGGGTTGTTTCCAAAGATGGTTCCAGGTGCACCACCGGCAAACGACAAAACCCTGGGGTCGAATACCACTTTGACAGTGGCGCCGACCAAACCGCCGGGTGCGTTGTCGCTCAGAACAACGGTGACGTCGTCCCCGACATATCCCGACGGCGCATTGGTCGTCACGGGAAGCGCCTGCGCGAGGAATGTATTGATCGCAAACACCAGCCCCACGGCCCATTTGATCTTTGTCATGTTGCTTCCTGCAGTCAGTGATCAATGCGCAAGCAATACTTGTGCCGAAAGGGAGGATTCTGAGTATTTTCAACACTCTATTGGAACCAACCGATCAGGGGGGTGTGCAACTGTCAAGTGTTTCGACATGTTGAAGCTGTGGTTCGGCGATCAGTCACGCGCGGCACAATTGCACCATGACACGATGGGCTTGGCGTCTTTTCGGGATACTGCTGGTCCTCATGCTGGGCTTGGGTCTGGGCGTCTTGTTGTTACAACGCTGGGTCGGCTCGGACGACTTCCGTGGCCGCTTGCAGGCGCAGGCCGAAGCGGTACTGGGTGTGCCGGTCGCGCTCGGCCGATTGCACGTGGACCCGTGGCCGGTGCCGGCGGTGGCACTCGATCAAGTCGTCTTGCGCACCCGCGCGCCATTGACGGCCGAGCGGATCGAGCTGCGGTTGCGGCTGTCTGAAATGCTGGCGGGCCGGCTGGAAGTGACGAGTCTGGTCTTGCGCGATGCGGATTTGCCGCAGCAGGGCATCGATGAACTGCTGGCGGCCATCAACCGCAAGGCTGACGCCAGCAGGCGCCCGGGCTCCGGGCAGAGCGGCAAGG
>JBBRVD010000289.1:0-3775 GCA_038247175.1 Burkholderiales bacterium
ATCCTGCCGTAGATCGAGACAGTGGATTGAGCTTGCGCCGCGCCCACCGCCATGCTCAGAACCGCCAATGCCATCAGCGACTTTTTCATATCATCTTCCTTGGTTAATTGCCATGTGGAGGTGTCGGACCTCTGACCGGATATGGCGATCCAGCAAGTAACGTGCCTACGCACCGCTTGTTTTCCGTGGCGCGTGGCGTCGTAGTCACCAGTTGTCACCAATTATCACCATTTGGTCGTCCAGACGTTTACGTCTTTGCCAATGCACGGAAACGGGGCTCACGGACTGGCAAAGGCCCGCCCTGCAATGGTGAGCAGATGTAATGCTCGCGTTAATTTGGTGCGTTGCTTTGCGTTGTGCTGTGCTGTGTTGTGTTGTGTTGTGTTGCGTCGCCGTCGCCGTCGAGTAGATGCGTTGGCTGCCCGGAGCCAAACCCTGCCACTGGCGGCAGAACATGCTGCAAAAACCGATTGTGGCCGGATTCTCGGTCCGGGCTGGCGATCTTCGAAACGGCCTGATTTCTTACATGTCGGCGGGGTTTGCGCGTGCAGGCAGTAGTGGCCAATCGGATCAGAATCGGCCAACCATAAATTGAATACCAGGAGAACTTGATGATCTACCAACAAATTCCCGCTCGCTTCCTGTTGACCGCCGCAAGCGTGGCGGTTTTGCTGCTCGGTGGATGCGCCGATATGAACCTGAGCAAAAACCAGCGTGACGCGGCCATAGGGGCGGGTGTTGGCGCCGTGGCCGGCGCGGTTATCGGCGATACCAAGGGCGCCGTCATCGGTGGGGCGCTGGGCGCGGCCGGCGGCTACGTCTGGTCCAAGCACATGGCCGACAAGAAAGCCGCAATGGAGCGAGCCACACAGGGGACCGGCGTCGCCGTAACGCAGACCCAGGACAACCAGCTCAAGCTGCAGATCCCGAGCGACGTGTCTTTTGATACCGGCCGCTCCGACATCAAACCCGAACTGCGGCCGATTCTGGACCAGTTCGCATCCGGCCTGTCGAGCCAGCCCAATAGCGAGATCCGTATCGTTGGCCATACCGACAACGTGGGGTCGGACGCGGTCAACAATCCGTTGTCGCTGCAGCGCGCCCAGTCGACACGGGACTACCTCACCGCCCGTGGTGTCAACCCGGGCCGTGTGCTGATCGACGGCCGAGGCGAGCGCGAGCCGGTAGCGAACAATGCGACTGCGGATGGTCGCGCCCAGAACCGCCGCGTCGAGATCTTCCTGGCTGAGCGGGCGACGTTAGCGAGGAACTGACGCCACTGCGCAGCAGGTGCTGCCGCCGGCGGTGCTTCGCGTGGCCCGGGCAACCTGACCTGGGCGTCTTGTCATGGCGCGGCTGTGCCAGTCACAGTCGCAATTGGAGCCGCGCGACGATAGGGCCTGAATACACTCTGTGCGGTTGCCACGATGCGCAGCCGACAGACATCTATTCAGGAATCGTGAAACCGAGAATCCTTGTTCAACTTGAGTTACACCGTGTGCCAGCGGCACAGGTATTCGGTGGATCTGCACAATCGCCCGCCCGAGCCAGCCGGCCAGCACGTGCGCTCGTACGTCGTCGGCAACTCAGCCGGGCCACAATTGCGACCGCAGGGACCCACACGGACAGCGGGTCGGCCACTACCATCAGCGTCAAGATGCGTTCGCCGGACGCGTACCGAAGCCTTGCGGCCGCGTCGACGTCGCTGAGAAAACGGCAGTCGCATTGGGATAGCCCGCCACTGCCCCGCGAGCTGAAACCACTTGGCCATCTGCTGGCGATCGGTGTGGACACTTTTGGCACGCTCCCCAATAGGTCATCCAATTTTCTTAGGAGCTAGCGCGAATGGCCTCATTGCCTGAACGAGCCAAGGTTGTCATCATTGGCCAAGGCGGCATCGTGGGTGCCTCGGTGGTCCACCACCTGATCGAACGCGGTTGGGACAACATCGTCGGTATCGACAAATCCGCCATCCCCACGGATGTCGGCTCCACCGCACATGCATCTGACTTCTGCTTCAACACGATGCATGATCAGATGACGATCTTCACCACCAAATACAGCATCGACTTCTACGACAGACTAGGCCGCTACGAGCGCATCGGAGGCCTGGAGGTGGCGCGCGTCGGTGATGACGAGCGCATGCGCGAGCTCGAGCGCCGCGTGGCCTCGGGCAAGGCCTTCGGCAACCGGGTGGAATTGATCACCCCGTCGCAGGCCAAGGCCCGGTTCCCGCTGCTCGAGGAAAGCATGATCCAGGGAGCCCTGTGGGATCCAGATGCCGGCTTGGTCAAGCCGCGTTCGCAGATGGTGGCGGGCGAATTGGTGGACGCCGCCGTGGCCTCTGGCAAACTGCGCTCGTTTGCCAATACGGCGTGTACCGGGCTGCGCATCGAGAACGGCCGCATCCAGGGCGTGGAGACCAACAAAGGCTTTATCGCCGCCGACCATGTGGTGGTGTGCGCCGGCTTGTGGGGGCGCCTGATTGCGGGCATGGCCGGTGAAGACTTGCCCATCATGCCGGTCGATCACCCGCTCACGTTTTTCAAGCCCTATCTGGAATTTGCCGGTACTGGCAAGGACATTGGCTACCCGCTCTTGCGCGACCAGGGCAATTCGGCCTACCTGCGCGACACCGGGGACCCCAAGACGCCCGAGGGCGGCCAGATCGAATGGGGCTACTACGAAGAAAAGAAGCCACGCATGTGCCACCCGCGCGACTTGCTGGAGAAGGAACAGGCCAGGTTGTCGCCGTCGCAGCGCGACCTGGAACTGGAGCAAATCATGGCGCCACTGGAGCGGGCCATCGAACTGACGCCCATCCTGGCCGAACTGGGCTATGACGAGAAACATTCCTTCAACGGCTTGTTGCAGGTCACCACCGATGGCAACCCCTCGATTGGCGAGTCGTCCAAGGTGCGCGGCCTGTGGTATGCCGAAGCCGTGTGGGTGAAGGATGCACCGGGCGTGGGCAAGCTGGTCGCCGACTGGATGACCGATGGATATACCCATCTGGACCATGCCGGCATCGACGTGGCCCGCACCTATCCGTTCCAGCAAGACGAGCAATACATCCACGACCGCTGCTTTGAGGCCGCCTTCAAGATCTACAACCCGCCGGTGCACAACCGCGAGCCGTACAGCGCTGCGCGCGGCATCTACAAGAGCCCGTTTCACGATCGCGAAAAGGCACTCGGAGCCTACTTCATGGAACTCTCGGGCTGGGAGCGCGCCCACGGCTATGCCAGCAACGAGCATCTGCTGGAGGTCTACGGCGACAAGGTGCCCGTGCGTGCCAACGAGTGGGACAACCGCCACTTCTGGCGCGTGTCCAATGCCGAGCATCTCAAGATGTCGGAGGATGTGGGCATGATCAACATCTCGCACTTTGCCGAGTTCGATGTGCAAGGCCCCGATGCCGCCGACCTGCTGGAATACATCTGCGTGGCCAAGGTGGGTGGAGACACGCCGGTGGGCAAGGGCATTTACACCCACTTCCTGGACGCCCGGGGCGGCGTGCGCGCCGACCTGACCGTGCTGCGTCTGGGGCAGGACCATTACCGCGTGATCGACGGCGCGGACGCCGGTCACCGCGACCTGGTGTGGGTGTGCCGCATGGCGCAGGGCCGGGGTGCCAATGTCACCGTGACGGACACCACCACGCAGTACGGCTGCCTGGGCGTGTGGGGACCCAATGCCCGCACCACCATCCAGAAGATTGCCGACGAACCGGAGGCCTGGACGCATGCAAACTTCCCGTTTGCGGCCCTGCGCG
>JBBRVD010000290.1:0-3773 GCA_038247175.1 Burkholderiales bacterium
ATTTCCTCGCCGTCGCGCGGACCTGCCACTCCTGCCACTCCTGCCACTCCTGCCACTCCTGCCACTCCTGCCACTTCTGCCACTCCTGCCACTTCTGCCACTCCTGCCACTCCTGCCACTCCTGCCACTTTTTCATCTGCTACATCTGCCATATCTGCTACATCTGCCATATCTGCTACACCTGCCACATCTACCTCCTCATATTCCCCTCCCAAGGCCTCCTCTCCCAACGCGTCCCCGCATAACGCCTCGATACACGCTCCTGGTAAGCCGGGCCTCGGCCGTTGCCACTCCAGCTTTTCGCTACCGCCCTCCAACGTGCAATCCCAGTTGCTGCACATCACATCGATGGCACGCACCTCGACGCCATGGCGCTTGGCATCCTGCACCAATTGCGACGGGCCATAAAAACCCAGCGGCTGGGAGTTGAGCATTGCGGCCAGGAAGCAGGCCGGTTCATGGTGCTTGAGCCAGCAACTCACATAGACCAGCAGCGCAAAACTCGCGGCATGGCTTTCGGGAAAGCCGTATTCGCCGAAACCCTCGATCTGCTTGAAGATGTTCTGCGCGAAGGCCTCGGTGTAGCCATTGGCGACCATGCCCTGCACCATGCGGCCGTAGAACTTGTGCACGCCGCCCTTGCGTTTCCAGGCCGCCATCGAGCGGCGCAGGTCGTCGGATTCCCCGGCGCTGAAGCCGGCAGCCAGCATCGCGATCTGCATCACCTGCTCCTGGAAAATCGGCACGCCCAGCGTGCGCCCCAGCGCCTCGCGCAGGCCCGGGCCTGGGTACTCCACCGGCTCCAGCCCCTGGCGGCGCCTGAGATACGGATGCACCATGCCGCCCTGGATAGGCCCCGGACGCACGATCGCGACCTCGATCACCAGATCGTAAAAACAGCGTGGCCGAAGGCGCGGCAACATGCTCATCTGGGCCCGGCTCTCGATCTGGAACACACCCACGGTGTCGGCGGCGCAAATCATGTCGTAGGTGGCCACGTCTTCAGCCGGGATATCCTGCATCTGAAAGGTATAGCCGCGCTGCGCACTGATCAGGTCCAGGCAGCGCCGGATCGCGCTGAGCATACCCAGCGCGAGCACGTCGACCTTGAGCAGGCCCATCGCGTCGAGGTCGTCCTTCTCCCACTGGATCACCGAACGGTCCGGCATGGACGCGTTCTCGACCGGCACCAGGCGCGTGAGCTTGCCCTGCGTCAGCACAAAGCCACCGACATGCTGGCTCAGGTGGCGCGGCAACCCGAGCAACTGGTGCGTCAGCTCCAGCCACAATACGATGCGCGGGTCGTCGGCCGGCAGGCCGGCAGCGTCCAGCGTATCGAGCAAGGTCTGCTCGAGCCGCATCACGCCGTCGAACCAGCGGTGTTGCCTGGCGAATGCGTCGACCAGCGACTCGGGAATGCCGAGCGCCTTGCCGACGTCGCGGATTGCGCTCTTGGGCCGATAGGTCACCACGACGCCGGTGATGGCGGCACGCTCGCGGCCGTATTTGGTGTAGATGTACTGGATCACCTCCTCGCGCCGCTGGTGTTCGAAGTCGACGTCGATATCCGGCGGTTCGTTGCGCTCGCGGCTGATGAAACGCTCGAACAACACGCTCATGCGCGAGGGGTCGACCTCGGTCACGCCCAGGCAATAACAGACCGCCGAATTGGCCGCCGAACCGCGGCCCTGGCACAGGATGTGGCGCTCGCGCGCGAACCGCACGATGTCATACACGGTCAGGAAATACATCTCGTAGTGCAGTTCGGCGATCAGCTCGAGTTCGTGCTCCACCTGGGCCTGTACCTGCGCCGGAATGCCCTGCGGATAACGCTGGCTCATGCCCTCGTAGGTGAACTGGCGCAGCGTCTGCGACGCGGTCAGCCCTGGCAACACCGTCTCGAGCGGATATTGGTAACGCAGTTCGTCCAGGCTGAAGCGGCAACGCTCGGCCACGGTGACGGTTGCCTGCAGCAGTTCGGGCGCATAGATGCCGGCCAGCCGTAGCCGCGCGCGCAGATGGGCCTCGGCGTTGGGCTGAAGATCAAAGCCGCATTCGGCCACCGGCCGGCCCAGCCGCACTGCGGTGATCACGTCCTGCAACGGTTTGCGCGAGCGCACATGCATGAGCACATGGCCCGCAGCGACCAGCGGCACGCCGCTGGTCCGGGACACCTGCTCCAGCGTGTGTTGCCACAGGTCGTCATCCAGGCCGTGCAACAACTCCAGCACCAACCAGAGTCGATCGCCGAAAAGTGCCTGGGCATGACGGCAAAACCCCCACAGTAACTCGAACGCCATGCCACGCGGCGGTACCAGCAACACCTCGCAACACTGCAGCGACGCCAGGTCGCTGCCGGTCCAGCTCACCTGGTACTCGCCCTTGACCGCCTTGGCGCGGGCTGCGGTGATGAACTCGCACAAGTTACCCCAGCCATCAAGGTTGTGCGGCAACACGACCAGCGTGACGTCGCCATGCGGCGCCAGGGCGGCATGCACGGTCGTAGCGGCAACCGCATCCAGGGGCGCTGCGTCGACCGGCATCGCCGCCTGGCCCTGGCGTCCCAGCGCGTCGGCTACCGGCATCTGCGGCACATGGTCGGACGCCGACCGCGGCTGCGCTCCCTGCACCCGGAATTCGGCCCCCGGCAGCAGCTTCAGCCCGTGTTTCTTCGTCTCGACATGGGCTCGCACCAGGCCGGCGACCGAACATTCATCGGTGATGGCCAGCGCGGCATAGCCGAGCGCGGCGGCGCGCGCAACCAGCTCCTCCGGCTGCGAGGCGCCGCGCTGGAAACTGAAACTGGACAGGCAATGGAGCTCGGCGTAGGCCGGCAGGGGGGTCCACATGGGAAACGTCAGTCATGCAATGGATGGAAAGCGTCGGCAGGACGGGGCTTCACACAAAACCTGTTCATAACAACAGTATCATAGGCGTCCATATCCGTACAACTCGGCAAGCCGTCGTCAAAACCCCAGGTCGCTGTTGGATGTTGCTGATCGATGAAGGCCGACATGCCAGATCGGCGTCGACCATCACCTTGATACCCCCATCACCTGAATTCGTGTTTCGATACCCGGCAACTGGTCGATGTCCATGGGCGCTTATATTTGTGCGTGTGTGCAGCTTCATTCGGGCGCTGGGCAACCATGATGCTGGACAAGCAGGCATCGGCGCCAGCCTTCGCCTCTGACGCTCTGACGCTCTGACGCTCACGCTCACGCTCTCACCCGAACACCCCGTGCAAATACCAGTTCCCGACCTGTTTGTCACCCTCGATGCGTCGCGTCATCAGCCGCTCGCGGTAGACCCACAACAAGCCGGCCTGCGCGCTGTGGGCGAGGAAATAGTCCCGCAATGCCAGCCGACTGCCCTGCGGCGCATCATCGGGTCCAGGGGATAACGGGTCTGCCGCCGCACGCACCCGTACCGTGGGTGACGAAGCCCCGCCGGGACGCGGCTCTGGCGCCACCACGGTTACCGATGCGGCTACAACAGGTACACGCACCACATCCCACCACGCCGCCTCCAGCCGCTGCGGACCGGCGAGCAAGGTCAGCGGGCCCTGGTACAGCGGGCAGTCTTTGCGCACCGCCAGCTTGAGCGGTGTGGCCAGCAGCCAGGTGGGGTACAGGGCGTCCGACACACAGGATGCGGGCCTTGTTGCCATGGCGCGATGTTTGCCGCCGCTGGCACCCCCTGCGTTCGCTTTCGCACCATGGCCATGGCTGCTGTCGCCACGGCCCTTGCTGCCAGCGGTGTTGCCACGACCA
>JBBRVD010000291.1:0-3764 GCA_038247175.1 Burkholderiales bacterium
GATGAGCACGCCGTGGCGGGTCATCAGCTTCATCAGCCGCGTGATGATCTTGTGTAGCAGCGCCTGCAAGTCCTCATCGGTGGGGGAATCGGCCCGCACGCGGTCGGGCGGCTCGATGCAGCAACCAGGCGAATGAGGATCGTCGACTCATGGCTTGTTCGGACTTTTTCTTGAATGCATCACGGCGTAGGCCAGTCGTCGCCGGGCATGATCCGGACCATGAACTGGTCGAACATCGGAACGGTGAAAGCCGTGTCGCCGTGGTTCGGGCTCCAGATCATGCCCTTGGAGATCAGCTGGTTGCGCGTCGGCCCCAGTGCCGTGACCTTGCGCTCCAGCATGGTGGCGATGTCGCCGGACCGATGCGGTCCCGCGCCCAGCTCGGCCATGGCGCGAAGATAACGCTTCTCGGTCGGCGTCAGCCGGTCGAAACGCACCCGGAAAAAACTCTCGTCCAGCGCAACGATTGTCATGGCGGTGGCCTGCTCGACGTCCTGCACGGTGATCGGCGAGCACGGCGCGACGTCCCACACATGTTTGCCCCACTCCTGCAGGAAATACGGATAACCCTGGGTCTCCTGCACGATCCGCTCCAGCGCCCCGGGCGCGAACGCCACATGCTGCTGGGCGGCCGGCAGCGCAATCGCATCCCGCGCGGCAGCGGCATCGAGCGGGCCGACCAGCGCAAAGTCGAACAATCGCTCGGCATACGACTTGGCGCGCCCCATGCGGCCCGGTAGTTGCGGCAGGCCCGCGCCGACCAGCATCACCGGCAACTGCCGCTGTGCGACCCGGTGCAGCGCGGTGATCAGCGCGGCCAGTTGCTCTTCCTCGACATATTGCAGCTCATCGATGTAGAGAATCAACGCGGTGCCCGCGCTGCGCGCCGCCTCGCCGGCAGCCTCCAGCAGCGCCTGCAGGTCATGCTCCAGGTCGCCGTTGTCGGCCAGACCCGGCTCGGGGTCGAAGTCGATGCCGACCTCGATGTCGTTGTATTTGAACTTCAGCCCCTTGGCAAAACCGGCCAGCGCCTGCAACGCGCGACGCCCCAACACGCGCGCCTGCTCGATGCGCGACAACCGCAACAACGTCTGCCTGAGTTGCGGCGCCAGGATGGCTGGCAACGAACGCCCTTCCGGCGCCTCGATTCGCAAGGTGTGCAAGCCGGCCGCTTCGGCGTCGTTGCGCATCCGGTCCAGCAGCACCGTCTTGCCCGCGCCGCGCAGGCCGATCATCATCAAGCTCTTGGCCGGTCGCCCTGCCCGGATGCGTTCGGCTGCGATGCGCACACTTTCACGCAGCTCGTCGCGGCCTGCTAGCTCCGGCGGCGGCGTGCCGGCGCCGGGGGCATAGGGGTTGGCGACTGGGTCCATGACGACAGTTTATAAAGAGTTTATGGATATTACAAGGAATAGATAACTTCCCTAATATCGATATAAAAAGGCTGTCAACAACCTTGATGGACGGCCGCCATAGGCAATGAATGATGCCTGACCGTTCACCAACAGGGAACCCTGAGACGATCTCGATCTTTGCCACCACCCGCAGGAAATTCGACGTCTACTATGTCTACGGCTCCATGTTCGCCGATCTGGTGGTTGAGTTCGTCGACGTCCCGAGCCTGACGCCCGACCAGGAAGGCGCCGCGATCGCCGCCGCGCTGGCCAACAACAAGGTGGTGTTGATGCCGCACCACGGTTCCGTGCACGTGGGTGAAAGCCTCGAGTTCACCACCATCGAGGTGATGGTGTTCAACATGGCCTGCGAATACCAGCTCGCTGCGATGGCATCGGGTGGACAGCCCATGGACCCGGCGGCGGCTCGCTCGTACCGTGATGCCTATTACAAGTACGGCTTTCGCGAACAGATGTGGCTCGCCAACCTGCGACGGCTGCGCGTCAGCGATCCGGATCTGTTTGCGCCGGCCCGCCGCTAAAGATACCGGTCCTGCGGACGAACCAGATTCAGCACCTTCTCACCGGTGAGTTGCCTGTGGCAGTTGCGCCCTGCCATGCGCAGTGCCGTTGCACTGGCCTGCCGGACCGACGCGGAGTTATGCGGCGAGCCGATTACGTTGGACAAGTCCATGAATGGATGGTCCAGGCGAAAGGCGCCGTGCCGAACCGGTTCCACCCACCAGGCGTCGATACACGCGGTGAAATTCGGGTGTGCCTGAAGCTGTGCGAACAGTGCTGCCTCGTCGATGATCTCGCCACGCGCCAGATTGACCAGGATGGCATCGTCCTTCATCCGGGCCAGTGCGCGCACTGATAAGCCCCTGCGTGGCGCGTGTCAGCGGCGCGCTGATAACCAGCACATCGGCCGCGGCCAGGAATTCGTCGAGTTGCTGCGTGGTGCCGATCCAGTCCACCGGGTCGCTGCTGGTGCCACTGCGATTGATGGCGTGAATCATGACTCCGAAGCCGCGCATCAGGCGTGCCGTGGCTTGCCCAATGCCGCCGTAGCCCAGAATCCCGCAGACCATGCCGGCAAGCATGCGGTTGGATGTGAACTGGTTGAAGGTGCCGCGCGCGAGGGCCGCGTGTTCGATCAGCAGCCGCTTTGCTGCCGCCAGCGTCAGCGCCAGCGCATGTTCGGCCATCGGCTCGGAATAGGCCCCGGCGTTGCTGGCGACGGGCACCCCCGGTGGCAGGTCTCCGATCGGAATGAAGTCGACACCAGCGGTCATCAGCTGTATCAGCTGGGCCTTGCCGATCGCCGCAATCTCGTCCGGCGCAAGTTCATGCGCCGGATGTCGCGCAAGCACGACATCGGCCTGTTGCAGCACCGCCTTGCGCGACCCGGCGTCGCGCCCGGCCAGCACCACGATCTGCGCGGTACCCGCGATGGCATCGCGCAGCGCGGCGTGCGCTTCGGCATCGAGTTCAAAACTCACAGCCAGGATCCGGTTCATGGTGGTTGCCTCCGCGCCATCGTGCATGTGGAATATGGCAGTACCTGATTTTGCCTGTAACCCGTGGTCTTGCTAGGGTCGCGGCCCGCCTTGTTGTGGCAAGCGCGAACGAAATCCAGTGCCATCGGTATCCAGGCGTGGAAAATCTGATGTGAAAAAGCCTGCTTCAGGCTGGCCTTTTCGTGGCGTGTTCACAATGTTGCGCGGCAATCATCCGGACTGTGGCGCGACAACCAGCACCGCGCGAACACGCCACGAGAGCCTTCACAACAACAAACCGTTCTCTGCGAGGAAGACCATGAAAAACGAGACACCGTTCGACCCCACCGACAGCCCCTGGCTTGCCACCTACGCCAGCGCCGGCATCGTGGCCCAGCTGCCAACTCCGCAACATGCGTCTCTCGCCGAGCTGGTGCAGGAGCGTTGCGCCCATTTCGCCGCCGAGCAGGCCGCCAAGCGCCTCCAGCACCCGGCGTTCAGCTGCGTGATGCCCAACGGCATGAACGGCCGCCTGAGCTTTTCCCAGGTCAACTCCCAGTCCGACGCCTTTGCCGGCTATCTGCGCCAGACGCTGGGGCTGAAAGCCGGCGACCGGGTAGCGGTGCAGATGCCCAACTGCCTGGCCTATCCGGTCGTGGCCTTCGGCGTGCTCAAGGCCGGCTGCGTGCTGGTCAACACCAACCCGCTCTATACCGAGAGCGAGATGGTTCACCAGTTCAACGACTCGGGCGCTGCCGCGCTGGTGGTGATGGACATGTTTGCCGACAAGCTGCCCGCCGTATTGTTGCGCACCGGGGTGAAGCACGTGGTTCTGGCGCGGGTCGACGCGTTTTTCCCGGTGATTCCGGGC
>JBBRVD010000292.1:0-3650 GCA_038247175.1 Burkholderiales bacterium
ATCGAGCAATTCGGGCACGCCGGCGGTGTAACGCGCCTGCCCGGAGATCTGGTCCATGCCGATCAGACCGGCCGCCAGGCCCACGAACAAGGCCACCATGCCGCGCAAGGTGCTACGCCCCAGCACCGCGCTGACTGTCGTGAAGGCCAGCACCATCAGCATGAAATATTCGGGCGGCCCAAGCTTGACCGCGAAGTCCGCTAGCAGGGGCGCGAACATCGTCACCAGCACGGTGGCAATCGTCCCCGCGATGAACGAGCCCACGGCCGACGTCGCCAGCGCCGCGCCGGCGCGGCCGCTCTTGGCCATCTTGTTGCCTTCCATGGCGGTGATCATGCTGCCGGTCTCTCCCGGCGTATTGAGCAGGATCGACGTGGTCGAGCCGCCATACATGGCGCCGTAATAGATGCCGGCAAAGAAGATCATCGATGCGGTCGCATCGACCTTGGTGGTGATCGGCAGCAACATCGCCACCGCCACCGCTGGCCCGATACCGGGCAACACGCCGACCGCGGTGCCGACCGCACATCCCACGAAACACCAGAGCAGGTTGATCGGCGTGGCCGCCGTCGCGAAACCGAGCAGCAGTTGGTTCCACAGGTCCATGTCAAATCCAGCCCGTCGACGTCAGACCCGGCAGGTTGATCGCCAGCAGCTTGGTGAACATCCAGTAGACCGGTGCGGCGATCGCCATGCCGATCAGCAGGTCGCGCATCGTCTGCGCAAGCTCGCCGCGCACGGGTGCGACGCCACCATGGCGATCCGCATGGCGCAGGCCGCGCACCGCCAAAGCGAAGCACAAGGAACAACTCAGGATGAATCCGATCGTGGTGATCAGCGCGGCATTGGCCAGCAGGCCGGCCGACATCCAGCCGAAGCCCGGCCAGTAACCATGATCGGCGCCGGTGGGCTCCTGCATGTGCCGATAGCCGCCGGTACGCGCCTGCCACAGGACCAGCACACCACACAACAGCAACGCAATCCCCACCACCCAGGGCAGAAAGTTCGGACCCACGCCCGAATAACCGGAGCTCGACGGAAAGTCGATCGCCCCGATGATGACGACAGCGGCGACGGCAAGCAGCCCGATCCCGATCAGCGTCTGCGGACCGGGCGCGCCGCCGCGGCGGATCACAACATGCCTGCCAGGTGCATGGTGCCACGCAGGCTGGCAAACGACTCATCGACGAAATCGTCGAAGGCCTTGCCGGTCAGCAGCGCGGGTGTCCATTTGTTGGTCTCCAGTGCATCCTGCCAGGACGGCGTCTTGGTCGCCCTGACGATCAATTCAGTCAGCGCCGCGCGCTGGGCCGCCGTGATGCCGGGCGCACCATAGACGCCGCGCCAGTTGCCCAGCACCACGTCATAACCCATTTCCTTCATCGTCGGAACATTCACACCAGGCAGGCGTTTGTCGGACGTGACGCCGATCGCGCGCATCTTGCCGGCCTTGATGTATTCGGCAAACTCGCTGTAGCCGCTGCCACCGACGGTGACGTTGTTGCCCAGGATGGCCGCAACCGCCTCACCACCGCCACGAAACGCGATGTAGTTGACCTTCTTCGGATCGACGCCGACCTTGCCGGCCAGCATCGAAGCGGAAATATGCTCCGTCGACCCCTTGGAACCGCCGCCCCACTTGACGCTGCCCGGGTCCTTCTGGAATTGGGTCACGACATCCTTCATGGTCTTGAGCGGCGACTCGGCCGGCACCACGAACACGTTGTATTCGCTGGTCAGGCGCGCGATCGGCGTGAGTTTGTCCAGGCCGACCGGCGGCTTGGTCGTGATGATGCCGCCCAGCATCACTGCGCCCATGACCATCAGCGCATTCTCATCGCCGCGGCTGGCGTTGGCGAACTGGGCCAGGCCGATCACGCCGGCGGCGCCGCCCTTGTTGTCGTACTGCACCGTGTCAGCCGCCTTGGCTTCGATCAGCGCCTTGCCCAGCGCACGGCCGGTGCCGTCCCAGCCACCGCCGGGATTGGCGGGGATCATCATCTTGAGGCTGGCCGCGGCAAAGGCGGACAACGGTAAGGTGCCGGCCGCGGCGGCGGCGAGCATGGACTTGAGGAAGGTATCTCGACGCATGGCGTGTCTCCTGATGTTGACGAACACCGCCATGATGCCCGCCCTGCCTGTCAGTCGGCTGTCGCAAAACCCTAGGGAAAACACTGATTCCCACGAGCCATCACCAACCGCAAGCCTGCAGCTTGCCCACGGACAATAGTGAGACCTGCCCCCACACCACCATGCGCCTGTTGCTGATCGAAGACGACCCCGACCTGCAGACCAGCCTTCGCCGCACGCTGGAGCGCAAGGGCATGGAGCTCGGGGTGTGCGCGGATGGCCGCCAGGCGCTGGCGCATTGGCAGCAGATGACGCCCGATCTGGTGCTGCTCGACCTGAGCCTGCCGGGCCTGGACGGGCTGGAAGTGCTGGCCCGGGCACGCCAGGGCGGCATGACCACACCGGTGCTGATCCTGACCGCGCGCGGTACCGTCGGCGACCGTATCGTTGGTCTCAACACCGGCGCCGACGACTACCTGTCCAAGCCGTTCGACCTTGACGAGCTCGAAGCCCGTATCCGCGCCTTGTACCGGCGCGCCGGCGGCGCGGCCGACGAGACGGCGCACGAGGCGTTCTCCTGCGGCCAGCTGCGGCTGGATAACCGCAGCGGTGCAATCCACCACGGATTCAAGGTACTGGACCTGAGCCCGCGCGAGAACCGGTTGCTGCGCGCCTTGATGCAAAGACCGGGTCGCGCACTGGCCAAGGAGCAGTTGTTCGAGGTGGTTTTTCCCGGTGCGTCGGAGGTGCAATACGAGGCGATCGAAGTGGTCGTGTATCGGCTGCGCAAGAAACTGGCCGGTACCGGAACCGCGCTGCTGACGCTGCGCGGCCTGGGTTACCTGCTCAAGGCCGAGGCTTGACATGAAGCCCATGCGGTCCGCGCTTTCGCTGCGCCGCTACTTGTTGCTCGGCATCCTGGCGCCCACCGCGGTGTTCATGCTGGTCAACACCGTCACCTTGTACCGGCAGGCGCTGGCCGCGGTCAACACCGCGTACGACCGCACCCTGCTGGCCTCGGCCAAATCGATCGGCGAGCTGATCGAGGTCGAGGGAGAGGGTGCGCAGGCGCGCTTTCGCACCAACGTGCCCTATGCGGCCCTCGAAGCCTTCGAGGCCGATAACCGCAGCCGCATGGTGTACCGGATCTCCACCGTGCAGGGCACGCTGATCGACGGCTCGCCGGAACTGCCGCAGTGGAGCGGTCGACTGCCCGACCGAGGCCCGTATGCGGCGCTGGTCGATTTCTACGATGCCAGCGTACGCGGCGAAGAAGTCCGGGTCGCGGTGTTGCTGCAGCCGGTGGCGAGCAGCCGCGGCATGGGCATGGTCACGATCCAGGTGGCGGAAACGCTGGAACTGCGTCAGACACTGGCACGCCAGATCCTGATCGACACCTTGCTGCGCCAGGGCTTGCTGGCAGCAGTCATGGCGCTGGTCGTCGTGCTGGTCGTGCAGCGGGCGACCCATCCGGTGCGGGCGCTGAGCGCGCAGTTGCGCGCGCGCGCGCAGGGCGACCTGCACCCGATCGACGCGCCGGACCTGCCGCGCGAGTTGCATCCGCTGGTCGATGCCACAAA
>JBBRVD010000293.1:0-3635 GCA_038247175.1 Burkholderiales bacterium
CATGCCTATAATGCTGGTGGCAGTGTATAGCGCACCCAGCAGCGCGTGGCCCGGCATCAAGCCGATGATGGTCAGCGGGATCGGCGCCATGATGATCAGCGGAGTCACATAGCTGCGGAACTGTGCCACCACCAGCAGGTAGATCAGGATCAGGCCCACGCCGTAGGCCGCTCCCATGTCGCGGAACGTCTCGTAGGTGATCTGCCACTCGCCGTCCCACTTGATTGCGTAGCCACGATATGGATCGGCCGGTTGGCGGATCCAGTATTCGTGCAGCGCGCCGGTATGGGGCAGCGCCGCGGCCTGCAGATGGCTGCGGATACCGAACAGGCCGTACAGCGGCGAGTCGACGAAGCCGGCCGTCTGCCGATCCCCGTCCAGTGGCCGCGCACCCACGTCACCCATCACGTAGGTCAGCGGCAGCAGGTCCTTGGTGTACAAGGTCTTGTCGATGACGCCACGCTCGATCTGCACCAGTTCGGACAAGGGCACCAGGGCTCCGTTGGCAGCACGCATCGGCAGCGCCAGCACTGCGTCCAGGCCGACCTGGCGCTCGAGTGGCAGGCCGATACGCACCGGCACCGGGTATTTCGACTGGCCGTCGTGCAGGTACGTGGTGTTCGAGCCCATCAGGGCCGCCTGCACCGTCTGCGCCACGGCCGCCACCGGAATTCCCAAGGTCTCTGCGCGCTGGCGCTGCACGCGCAGGAAGCTGCGCGGCGCGTCCGCCTGCAGCGTGCTGTCGATACCCACCACATGCGCGGTGTCACCGAACGCCTTGACCAAGCGCGCGGCCAATGCCTGCCGACCAGCCTCATCGGGGCCATAGACCTCGGCCACCAGTGGCGACATCACCGGCGGGCCCGGCGGCACTTCGACCACCTTGACCCGGGCACCGTAACGCTGCGCGATCGCCTCCAGGGCCGGGCGCATCCGCTGCGCGATCGCGTGGCTCTGCTCATCGCGGTGCGCCTTGTCGACCAGGTTCACCTGCAGGTCACCCTGCTCGGCGTCGGCACGCAGGTAATACTGGCGCACCAGGCCGTTGAACGTGATCGGCGACGCGGTGCCGGCGTACGCCTGCAGGTCGCGCACCTCGGGCTGCGCCGACAGATGCAGGCCCATCTCCTGCAACGCGGCAGCGGTGTCTTCCAGCGGCGAACCGGCGGGCATCTCCAGCACCACCTGGAACTCGCTCTTGTTGTCGAACGGCAGCATCTTGAGCACCACCCACTGCACGGCAGCCAGGCCGACCGACAACAACAGTGCGGCCAGGATGCCCAACGCCAGCAGCCAGCGTTTGCGCGCGCTTTGCAGCAGCGGCAGCAGAAGCCAGCTGAACAGGCGCTGAACCCATCCGGGCTTGGCCGGGATGTCGCCTTCATGGGCATGGGCCGCGCCATGGTGATCGCCCGTCTTCATCAGCCGCAGCGCCAGCCACGGCGTGACGGTGAAGGCGATCGCCAGCGACAACGCCATACCCAGGCTGGAGTTGATCGGAATAGGGCTCATGTACGGGCCCATCAGCCCGCTCACGAAGGCCATCGGCAACAGCGCCGCGATCACGGTCAGCGTGGCCAGGATGGTGGGCCCGCCGACCTCGTCGACCGCGACCGGAATGATCTCGCGCAGCGGCTTGCCGGGTTCGAGCTGCTGGTGCCGGTGGATGTTCTCGACCACGACGATGGCATCGTCGACCAGGATGCCGATCGAGAAGATCAGCGCGAACAGCGACACCCGGTTCAGCGTGAAGCCCCAGGCCCAGGACGCGAACAGCGTCGCCGTCAGCGTCAGGATCACCGCCGCGCCGACGATGACCGCCTCGCGCCGGCCCAACGCCAGGCCGACCAGCAGGATCACCGAGCCGGTTGCGAATGCCAGTTTCTGGATCAGCTTGTTGGCCTTCTCGGCCGCGGTCTCGCCATAGTCACGGGTGATCGTGACCTGCACCCCTGCCGGTATCACGGTGTTGCGCAATTCGTCGAGCCGCGTGCGCGCTGCGCGCGCCACGTCGACTGCATTTTGACCCGGCTTCTTGGTCAAGGTCAGCGTCAAGGCCGGGAAAGCGCCGCCTACCCAGGCTTCGCCCGGCCCTGCAAGGGGGTTCAGTCGCTCTCGGGGCGGCCCAGCGGGCGACCTGGAGTGCCCGGCTACCGGCGGCGTGGTCGCAGTGATCGCATCCGGCTTGTCCGCGGCTGCCCCCGGCGTGAACCAGACGTATTGGCCCGGCGTGCGCGCTCCGTATTCGACGCGGGCGACCTCCCGCAGGTAGACCGGCCGACCCTTGCTGACGCCAACGACCAGATCGGCCACCTCGTCGACAGAGGCAAGCAGGTTGCCGGTCTCCACCGTGAGCATGCGGGTCGCGCCGCTGACCTGCTCGATCACCGCGCCTGCTGGCAAACCCATGTTGGCCGCGCTCAAGGTCTGCTGCAGCCGCAGCAGGTCCACCCCGCGTTCGCGCATGCGCCCTGGATCGAGCCAGACATTCACCGCACGACCCGGGCCGCCGATGGTCTGCACCTCGCGCGCGCCCGGCACCCGCTTGAGTTCCGCCTCGAGCGTGTGCGCGATACGTTCGAGCTCGACGGCCGGCGTCGCATCCATGCTCCACAAGGTCACGCCCAGCACCGGAACGTCGTCGATGCCCTTGGGCCGCACCACCGGCGGCAATGCGCCCAGGTTGCTCGGCAACCAGTCCTGGTTGGCGTTGAGCACGTCGTACAGGCGCACCAGCGCCTCGGTGCGTGGCACGCCGACCTTGAACTGCACCGTCAACACGGCCATGCCGGGACGCGACACCGAATAGGTATGCTCGATGTCGGCGATCTGACCGAGCACCTGCTCGGCCGGACGCGCCACCATGTTCTGCACGTCGGCGCTGCTGGCGCCCGGGAACGCGATCAGCACGTTGGCCATCGTCACGTTGATCTGCGGCTCCTCCTCGCGCGGCGTCACCAGCACCGCGAACAGGCCCAGCAACAACGCCACCAGCGCCAGCAGCGGCGTGATCGCGTTGTTCTGGAACGCCGCGGCGAGGCGCCCGGCCACTCCCAGCGCCGGCTTCGCGGTGGGCGGGGTCTGGAGCGTGTCTGTCGATTCCATGGCCGGTATCACTGCGCGATCGCACCTGGCAGGCCGGCGCGTACCGGATCGCGCGCGACCCGCTCGCCGGTGCGAAGGCCGGCCAGCACCTCGACGGTGTCCGCCAGCGCCGGGCCGACCCGTACCGCGCGCAGAATGAATCCGCGCTCGGACGCGACATAGACCGCTGTCAGTTCGCCGCGGTGCAGGATCGCCTCCCTTGGCACCGTCAGACGCGCGCCGGCAGCCGGCGTGGAACCGACGGCGCCAGTGGTGCGCACGCGCACCATCTGGCCCGGCCGCAGCCCGGCGGCCGCGGGCGGCAAAAGCAGCCGCCACTCCACGGTCTGCGACACCGGATCGGCCGTGGGCTGCATCTCGCGCGCGCTCGGAACGACCGTACGGCCATCGGGCAGCATCACGTGCACCTCGGTGCTCGCAGCCATCTGCGCCACCCGCGATGCCGGCACATAAGCCACGGCCCGCAACAGACCCGGCTGATAGAGCGTGACCAGCGCCCGTCCCGGCAACGCGAGGTCACCGGGCTGGAC
>JBBRVD010000294.1:0-3567 GCA_038247175.1 Burkholderiales bacterium
CGTGGCCGGGGCCGTGGCCAGTGCGGCGCGCCGTTCGGCGATATGGGCATGCAGGGCCTGCGCCAGCAAGATGGCGGCGCCGGTATTGCTGCGCATGTGTTTTTCCATGGCGGCGAATCCGAAGCTCTCGGCGCAGTCGTGTTCGAAGGTCGAGGCGCTGTTGACGACCGCATCGACATGCCCGAAATGCTTGATCACGGCCGGCAGCAGGCGGCGCACCGCAGTCTCGTTGCCCAGGTTGGTGCGGAATGACTCGCTTTTGCCCGACAACTGAGCGCACTGCGCGCTGGTGCGGTGGGCGTCTTCGACCGAGTCGCGGTAATGCACCGCTACTTGCCAGCCCTCGCGGGCCAGCGCAAGCGCGATTTCGCGGCCCAGTCGCTTGGCCGAACCGGTGACGAGGACAACACGGGCGGGGGTGGGGGCGGCGGCGGGCATTCAGGGACAATCCGGACAATGGTGACAGTCCCGAGTTTAACGAGCGACCTGCAGCACCACCTGGCGCAGGTGATCGCCGGCCATGGCGGCTGGATCGGTTTCGACCGGTTCATGGCGCTGGCGCTGTATACGCCGGACCTCGGTTATTACCTGCGGGGCGATAGCCAGATCGGCAATCTGCCGGCAACGGCGGGGGGGCCGGCGAGCGATTTCGCCACCGCGCCGGGTATCTCGCCGCTGTTCGGCCGCGCACTGGCCGTGCAGGTCGGGGAGGCGCTGCGGCGCACCGGGACCGACGCGGTCTGGGAGTTCGGTGCCGGCACCGGCGCGATGGCGGCGCAGTTGCTCGACGCCTTGGGCGAGCAGGTGCGGCGCTACACCATCGTTGACCTCTCCGGCAGCTTGCAGCAGCGCCAGCGCGCCAGTCTTGCGCGTTTCGCCGGCAAGGTGGAGTGGGCCACGCAATTGCCCGAGGCCATGCGCGGTGTGGTGGTGGGTAACGAGGTGCTCGACGCCATGCCGGTGCGCCTGCTGGCACGCGCCGCGGGCCGGTGGCAGGAACGGGGTGTGGTGCTGGGGTCGCACGGCCAGTGGGCCTGGCAGGACCGGGCGAGCGAACTGAGCCCGCCGATACCGATCGACGGAGAGCATGCCTACCTGACCGAGATCCACCCGCAGGCTGAAGCCTTCATGGGCACGCTGGTCGACCGGCTGGTGCACGGTGCGGTGCTGCTGATCGACTACGGGTTCGGCGAGCGCGAGTATTACCACCCGCAACGCAGCATGGGCACGGTGATGTGCCACCAGCGGCACCGGGCCGACACCGATCCGCTGGTCGATGTCGGCGCCAAGGACATCACCGCGCACGTGAATTTCACCGGCATTGCGCTGGCCGCGCAGCAGGCGGCCGGGCAGAGCGGCGCAGCCGACGATTGGCACCTGCTGGGTTACACCAGCCAGGCCCGGTTCCTGCTGAACTGCGGTCTGGGTCAGATGCTGGACGCCGCCAGCCTGGCAGAGCGCAGCATGGCCAACAAGTTGCTGATGGAGCATGAAATGGGCGAGTTGTTCAAGGTGATCGGTTTTTGCCGCGGCACGCCCTGGGACGCGATCGGGTTCGCGCAGGGCGACCGCAGCCACCGACTGTGAAAGCCCGTCCATGATCCGCTGGCTGATCGTCGTCTTCATTGTTTTGTTCCTGATCAACTGGTTCACGCCGGCGTTGCGCAAGCTCGGTTTCGGCCGCCTGCCGGGCGACTTCCGGTTCAAGCTGTTCGGGCGCGAGTTCCACCTGCCGGTTGCCACCACCGTGCTGGTCAGCCTGTTCGCTGCGCTGCTGGCGCGGGTGTTGTGACGCAGGCCGGAGCTGTCGCGCCACGATTCGCCTTGCTGGCGCTGATCTATGGCGCCTTCATCAGCCTGGGCCTGCCCGACGGCGTTTTCGGCGTGGCCTGGCCGCCGATGCGCGCCGATTTTGCAGCGGCGCTGGCGTCGGCGGGCTGGGTGACGATGATCCTGACATCGGCCTCTGCGGTGTCGGGCTTTGCCAGTGGCTGGGTGCTGGCGCGGCTGAGTACCGGCCGTGTGGTGGCGATCAGCGGTTTCCTGACCGGGCTCGCGCTGCTCGGTTTCAGTTTCGCGCCCGGTTTTGGCTGGATCCTGCTGCTGACGGTACCGCTGGGCCTGGGTGCCGGTTCGGTCGATGCGGGCTTGAATCATTTTGTCGCGCGGCATTACGATGCGCGCCACATGAACTGGTTGCACGGCTGCTGGGGTATCGGCGCCACCATCGGGCCGATGATCATGGGCGCGGCTCTGGCCGGCGGCACCGGCTGGCAAGGGGGTTACCGTACCCTGGCACTGATGCAGTTGGTGCTGGCGGTGCTGTTCGTGTCGACCTTGTCGATGTGGGCGCGCGAACCCGGGAACCCGGCAGATGCCCACCAGGGCGGCATGACGCCACGCGCCAGGATGTCGCCGCCGGCCTGGGCACCCTGGCTTGCTGCATCCTTGTATCTGGTCTACGCGACCATCGAGGTCGGCACCGGCCTGTGGGCCGCCAGCATCCTGGTCGATGGTCGCGGCATGGCGCCGGCCGAGGCAGGCGTCTGGGTCGCGGGTTTCTTCGGTGCCATCATGGCCGGGCGCTTCGCGATCGGGCTGGTGGCGGTGCGGCTGGGGAATCGGGCGCTGGTGCGCGCCGGCATCCTGACCGCGCTGGTGGGCGCGGCGCTGGTGGCGGTTCGCGGCGTTCCGAATGGCGTGGCCCTGCTCGGCCTGGTGTTGCTCGGCCTGGGTTGCGCGCCGATCTACCCGTCGCTGATGCACGAGGCGACGCGGCGCTTCGATGCCGACACCGCGCGCCGCGTGATCGGGCGCCAGGTGGCGTTTGCCTACGTGGGATGCGCACTCGGCCCGGCCGCGCTGGGGCTGCTCGGCAGCTACCTCGGCTTGTGGGCGATCATGCCGGCGGTCTGCCTGGCGCTGCTGGGGCTGTTGTGGATGACGTCCCGGCTGGATCGGGTGACCTGATCGAGCTCGGGTTGTCGCGGCCCTCGGGCATGTATCGTGCGTTGTCGTAGCTTGAAGCGGCTTGTTCCGGCCCCAGTTGCATCCCAGTGGTGCGTCGTGGGTCGACGATACGGAGTCGATCGACCACCACGATAAAAAATATCTCAGGGAACAAACCATGACTGACCCCGTGCATATCGTTTGCCCGCATTGCCACACCACGAATCGGGTGGCGGCGTCCGACCTGACGGCTGCGCCCGATTGCGGCCGCTGCCACCAGCCGCTGTTCACCGCGCATTCGGCCGCGCTCGACGCGCAGTCGTTCGAGCGTCATGTCGGGAGCAACGACATACCGGTGCTGGTCGACTTCTGGGCGCCCTGGTGCGGGCCGTGCCGGCAGATGGCGCCGGCCTTCGAGCAGGCCGCCGGCCAGCTGGAGCCGGACGTGCGGCTGGCCAAGGTCAATACCGAAGAAGTGCAAGGGCTGGGTCAGCGCTTCAACATCCGCAGCATCCCGACCCTGGCGCTGTTCAAGGGCGGGCGCGAAATCGCGCGCCAGGCCGGCGCCATGGGCGCGGCCGACATCGTGCGCTGGACGCGTTCGCACCTGGGCTGACC
>JBBRVD010000295.1:0-3546 GCA_038247175.1 Burkholderiales bacterium
CGGCATATTGTTCGATCTCAATCACGCGAGCAGCGCGAGCAGCGCGGAATGGGTCGATTTCTTTGTCGAGGCGATCACCGCCTATCTGGTCGAACAGGCCGAGCCTCGCGGTTATGTGAGCGACGAGAACGCCCGCTGGCTCATGCAGCGGATCGACCACGATGGCCATGTCGAGACGCTCGCCGAGCTTGAGCTGCTGGTCAAGGTCATCGAGCGCGCACACACTGTACCCGATGATCTGAAGGCTTACGCGCTGGTGCAGATCAAGCATGCGGTCCTTTGCGGCAGCGGTCCTGTCCGCGGTGGCCCGACGCGTGATAGTCATGCGCTGAACCCCGGCAGCATCGGCACCACCGAAGCGCGGCTCTTGCGCCGTGTGTTGTACTCCGCCGGCGGCGACGCACCCGCCCATATCGGCCGCGCCGAGGCCGAACTGCTGTTCCAGATCAAGGATGCCACACTGCACGGCAACAACACGCCAGAATGGCAACGGCTGTTTGTCGAAGCGCTCAGCCTGCACATCATGACCGACCCGACCTGTCGCGCGCTGCACCGCGACGAGGCGGCACGGCTGCACGCCGTCGTGGCGGATACGTCATCAAGCGTCGGCGGCTTCATGGCGCGCATCGTAACTTCATTCGGCAAGAAACCTCCGCAGGCCGCACGCAGCGCGACCCAGCCCGAGCCGAAACCCGGCATGTCCGACCACGAACAAGACTGGTTGCAGGCGTTGATCGATAGCGATGGGAAGCTTGATCCGCTGGAACGCGCGTTGCTGAATGCGCTGGCGCAAGGCTGAGCCACTGGCACCGCGCCACATCAAAGCCATTGCACCTGAGCGCTAGGCCTGACAGGATCTCGCGAAAGGTTCGGGAGCCAAGCGCGCCGGCCAATCCCCTGTCGCTCGGAACTGTCATGCACCACGATGCCGCGCTTGAAAAACTGACCCACGATCACCGGTTTGCCGGAGCCTCCGAGGCCCAGAGCGAGCGGCGGACATGGTGGGTGGTCGGGTTGACCGGCGTAATGATGGTCGCAGAAATCATCGGCGGCTGGTGGACCGGATCGATGGCGCTGCTCGCCGATGGCTGGCACATGGGCAGCCATTTTGCCGCGCTGGGCCTTGCCGCCTTCGCTTATCGCTTTGCGCGCACCCACGCGCACGACCGCCGCTTTTCGATGGGCACCGGCAAGAT
Organism: Burkholderiales bacterium; assembly: GCA_038247175.1. Lineage (GTDB taxonomy): Bacteria > Pseudomonadota > Gammaproteobacteria > Burkholderiales > Burkholderiaceae_C > CAISIP01. The sequence goes on from JBBRVD010000295.1 coordinate 1,197, forward strand.
CGGATCGCTTGCCGGGTTCAGCAGCGCGCTGCTGCTCGGGGTGATCGCGCTGCTGATGGCATGGGAATCGGTCAACCGCATCATCCAACCTGTCGCCATCGATTACTCCCCCGCCATCGCCGTCACCGTCGTGGGCCTGCTGGTGAACATTGCCAGCGCTGTTCTGCTGGGTGGTCACAGCCACGACCATAACGATCACGACCACGATCACGGCCCCCAGCCCGACGAGGGTCACGGCCATCATCAACAGGATCACAACATGCGCGCTGCCTATGTGCATGTCATGACCGACGCGCTGACGTCGGTGCTGGCGCTGGTCGCTCTGATCGGCGGGCTGATGCTCGGGCTTGGCTGGCTCGATCCGGTGATGGGGATCGTCGGCGCGCTGGTCATCCTGTGGTGGGCGTTCGGCCTGATCGGCGATGCGGCGCGCGTGTTGCTCGATATGGAGGCTGACGCGCCCACTGCTGATGCGATCCGCCGCCGGCTGGAGGCTGATGCTGACAACCGCGTTGTCGATTTGCACCTGTGGCAGGTCGGCACCGGGCATCTGGCGCTGATCGTTTCGGTGGCGACGCACGATCCGCGCCATCCCGATCATTATCGCAGGCTGCTCAACGGCATCAGCAACCTGTCGCACTGCACGTTCGAGATCATCCCCTGCCAGGATAGCCGCTGCGCCCCGGTTCCAGTCCCGGCCGGGTAAACCGCACCGGCACAAGCAATCTTTCCGCCTGCTCACAACAATGCTAAGCGCGCCGCCATTATGACCCATTATTCATCTGATCTTTTGCGCCTGCTTGATGCGCGCGGCTATATCCACCAGTTGACTGATGGCGACGCGCTTGACGCGCTGGCGGGCAAGCAAATCGTACCGGGCTATATCGGCTTTGATCCGACCGCACCGTCGCTGCATGTCGGATCGCTGGTGCAGATCATGCTGTTGCGCCGTCTGCAACAAAGCGGCCACAAGCCGATCGTGGTGTTGGGCGGGGGTACCGGCAAGATTGGCGACCCCAGCTTCAAGGATGAGGCGCGCCGCCTGCTGACGCCGGAGACGATCGCGATCAACATCGCCTCGATCAAGCGCGTGTTCGAGCGTTTTTTGACCTTTGGCCCGGATGGTGAAGAAGGGGCCCCGACCGATGCAATCATGGTCGATAATGCCGAATGGCTCGACAGGCTGGAATACGTTCCGTTCCTGCGCGATATCGGCCAGCATTTCTCGATCAACCGCATGCTCAGCTTTGACTCGGTCAAGCTGCGGCTCGAACGCGAACAGTCGCTAAGCTTCCTCGAATTCAACTACATGATATTGCAGGCCTATGATTTTCTTGAGCTGTCGCGCCGTGCCGGCTGCCGCCTGCAGATGGGTGGGTCGGACCAATGGGGCAATATCGTCAACGGCATCGAACTGGCGCGCCGGGTCGATGGCACCGAGGTCTACGGCGTCACCACCCCGCTGATCACGCTTGCCGATGGCGGCAAGATGGGCAAGACCGAAAAAGGCGCGGTCTGGCTGAACGAAGAGAGCCTGCCCGCTTACGATTACTGGCAATTCTGGCGTAACACGCAGGACGCCGATGTCGGCAAGTTCCTGCGGCTGTTCACCGATCTGCCGCTCGACGAGATCGCGCGGCTCGAGGCGCTGCAAGGCGCAGAGATCAACGACGCCAAGAAAATACTCGCCGATGCGGCCACGACAATGTGCCGGGGCGCACAGGCAGCGCAGTCGGCTGCCCAAACCGCGCGCGCCACGTTTGAGCAGGGCCATGCCGGGGGGGATCTGCCCACGGTCAGCGTGGCCAAAGCAGGGCTGTCGATCATCCAGGCCGTCACCGCGCTGGGCTTCACCGCATCGAACAAGGAAGCCAAGCGGAAAATCGAGGAAGGCGCGGTGCGCGTCAACGGCCAGAAGGTGCAAGCGTTCGACCATATGGTCATCCCCGGCGATACGCTCAGCCTGGGCCAGAAGAAGCATGGGCTGGTGGTGGCAGAGTAAGAAGGATCGCCGCAGTGGGCAGTCCCGCGATGGGGCGGCAGATGAAGCGGTTTGGCCGTTTATGCCCAATTGAAATTTACACTTTGTTCGCACTTATCGCCGATTATGGTGCTCACGCAAAACGCCAGAACGGGTGAACGCTTATGTCCAGAGGAGCCAGGCTCGCGGTGGTCGAAAAACGCCATGCAGCACGCCACGCGGTCGATCATGCAACGATTGCAGAGCATCGACATCTGGGCGACATCTAGACGCATATCTTCAACATTTCGGCGAACGGCTTCATGACCGAGGGCGAGATGCCCCTGGCCAAGGGCGAGCGCGTCGTGGTGCGCCTGCCCGTCATCGGAC
>JBBRVD010000296.1:0-3478 GCA_038247175.1 Burkholderiales bacterium
CCTGTGATCAACGGCTACACCAAGGACCTGGACCAGCGCCCGCCGATGCTCAAGCCGGCCGAAGCGCGTCAGCTGCTGACCGAGGCGGGTTACCCCAACGGTTTCGAGACCGGGATGGATTGCCCGAATGACCGCTACGTCAACGACGAAGCGATTTGCCAGGCGGTTGCCGCCATGCTGGCCCGGATCGGCATCAAGGTGGACCTGCTGGCGCAGACCCGCAACAAGTTCTTCGGCAAACTCATGCGCAAAGGCGACTACACGCCGGGCAAAACCAGCCTGTACCTGATGGCCTGGTCGCCAGCGTCGACCTACGACGTGCACAACGTACTCGATTCGCTGCTGCAGACCCCTTCGGCAGTCACGCGCCGGGGCCAGGCCAACATCGGCGGCTACTCGAACCCTGCCTTCGATGCGCTGGCCGAGCGCATCGACACCGAAACTGACCCTGCGATCCGGATGCGCGTGATCCGCGACGCCACCCGACTCTACATCGAGGACTACGCCTATGTGCCGCTGCACCAGCAGGCGCTGGTCTGGGCCATGCGCAAGAACGTCACGCTGTTCCAGCCTGCAGACAACAGCTTTCCGCTGCGCTGGGTGACGGTGCGGTGACGGGTCTGGGACAGGGACTGGTCCGCTACGTATTGCAGCGGCTGGTCCAGGCCGTGCTGGTGATGCTGACGGTGGCCGTCGTGGCCTTCCTGCTGTTCAACTTCATCGGTGACCCGATCAACAGCCTGACCGGACCCGAGACGACCAACGAGGATCGCGAGCGCCTGCGGGTGCAACTGGGACTGGACCGCGGCGTCCTGGTTCAGTTCGGTCACTTCGTCAGCCGCGCGGCGCAGGGGGAGTTCGGTTTGAGCTATCAGCAGGCGCGTCCAGTGGCCGAACTGATCGCCGAGAAGCTGCCCGCCACCTTGGAACTCAGCCTGCTGGCCGCCGTTGCAGCATTGCTCTTCGGGGTGCTGGGCGGGGTGTTCACGGCCTTGCATCCGCGCAGCCTGGCGGCACGCACGATCCTCACCTTGTCGCTGATCGGCCTGTCGCTGCCGACCTTCCTGATCGGCGTGCTGCTGATCCTGGTGTTCTCAGTCTGGTTGGGCTGGCTGCCGTCGTTCGGCCGGGGCGAGACGCTGCAGCTGGGCTGGTGGTCCACGGGTTTGCTCTCGCGCGAAGGCCTGCGGGCGCTGGTCTTGCCCGTCACCACGTTGGCGCTGTTCCAACTGGCCCTGATCTTGCGCCTGGTGCGCGCCGAGATGCTGGAAGTGCTGCGCACAGACTTCATCCGCTTCGCGCGTGCGCGCGGGCTGCCGGACCGCATCGTCAACTTTCGCCATGCCTTGAAGAACACGCTGATTCCCGTCATCACCGTCACCGGCCTGCAGCTGGGGTCGATCATCGCGTTTTCGGTGATCACCGAGACGGTCTTCCAGTGGCCTGGCATGGGGCTGATGTTCATCCAGGCCGTCACTTTCGGTGACATCCCGGTCATGTCAGCCTACCTGGTGCTGGTGGCGCTGCTGTTCGTGTTGATCAACTTGACGGTCGACCTCTTGTACTTCGCAGTCGATCCGCGCGTGCGCGCCCAGATGGGGGCCCGCCATGGCGCTTGAGCTCAGTGCCTCGCTCGCGTGGTGGGACCGGCTGCGTCGCAGCGATTTGGGCTGGAGCTTTGTACGCTCGCCGAGCGCCATCGGTGCAGCCTGCATCGTGTTGCTGCTGCTGCTGGGCAGCCTGCTGGCGCCCTGGATCGCACCGCAAAACCCGCTCGACCTGGCTCAATTGAACCTGTCCGATGCCTTGCTGCCGCCGGTCTGGATGGCCGGAGGCTCCACGTCCTATCTGCTGGGCAGCGACGGCCAGGGACGAGACTTGCTATCGGCCATTCTGTACGGCACCCGTACCTCGTTGCTGGTGGGCGCAGCGGCTGTGGCGTTCGCGCTGTTATTGGGCGTCACACTGGGGTTGATTGCAGGGTATGTCGGGGGCATTGCCGACGCCGTCATCATGCGACTCGCAGACGTGCAGTGGTCGTTTCCCGCCATCCTGATCGCTTTGCTGATCGACGGCGTGGCGCGCAACATGCTGCCGCGGCAGATGCAGGACCGCATCGCCATCTACGTGCTGGTGTTGGCGATCGGGGTCTCGGGCTGGGTGCAGTTCGCGCGCACCGTGCGCGCGACGACGATGGTCGAAAAATCCAAAGAGTACGTTCAGGCCGCCCGCGTCACCGGGGTCCACCCCCTGCGCATCATGCTCGGCCACGTGCTGCCGAACACGCTGGGGCCGGTGCTCGTGATCGGGACGATCTACCTCGCGGTGGCGATCATCATCGAGGCCACGCTGTCGTTTCTCGGCGTGGGTATCCCCGCCACCCGCCCGTCACTGGGCACACTGATCCGCATTGGTTCGAACGCGTTGATGTCGGGCGAGTGGTGGATCACGCTGTTTCCGTCGATCACGCTGGCGGCCATCGTTCTGTCCGTCAATGTCCTGGGCGACTGGTTGCGCGACACCCTCAACCCGAAGTTGCGCACATGACGGCTGCAAACGCGGGTGCGGCACGCAAGCCGGTGCTGCAGGTTGAGGCTTTGTGCGTGGAGTTGCGCAGCCGCGGCGGCGCTGTGCGGGCGCTGGACGAAGTGTCGTTCGACATCGCCGAAGGTGAAGTGCTGGGTGTGGTGGGCGAATCCGGTGCAGGCAAGAGCCTGACTGGCTCGGCCATCATCGGCTTGCTCGAGCCGCCGCTGCACATCGCGAGCGGACGCATCCTGTTCGACGGCCAGCGCATCGACCAGCTGCAGCGGGAGCAGATGCGTCGGTTGCGAGGCAAACAGATCGCGGCCATCTTCCAGGACCCACTGACGAGCCTGAACCCGCTGTTCACCATCGGCGACCAACTGGCCGAGACGATCCGCGTGCTGCGGGACATCGACGCTGCTGCCGCCCGTCGTCGCGCCATTGAGCTGTTGGGCGAGGTAGGAATCGCCGGTGCGGCGCAACGGCTGGACGCCTATCCGCACGAATTCTCTGGCGGCATGCGCCAGCGCGTGGTGATCGCGCTGGCATTGGCGGGCAACCCGCGACTGGTGATTGCCGATGAACCGACGACAGCACTCGACGTGTCGGTCCAGGCGCAGATCCTGCAGTTGCTCAAGCGCCTGTGCCGCGACCATGGCATGGCCGCGATGCTGGTCACGCATGACATGGGCGTGATCGCCGAGATGGCTGACCGGGTGGCCGTGATGTACGCCGGACGCGTGGTCGAGTCGGGCCCCGTGCGCGACACGATTCAAAACCCCCGGCATCCCTACACCGTGGGGCTGATGAACTCCATTCCCGTGATCGGCCGTCGCGCCGCACAGTTGACCCAGATCGACGGCGCGATGCCGCGCCTGGGTGCCGTGCCGCCAGGCTGCGCCTTCAACCCTCGCTGCAGTCAGGCACTGCCGCGATGCAGCAGTGAGCGGCC
>JBBRVD010000297.1:0-3449 GCA_038247175.1 Burkholderiales bacterium
TCGTGAAGCCGACCTACAGCGCCAGCAACAGGATCAGACCGAACCAGACCATGTCTAGCTGCAGGCTGATGGCCAGCGGCACGAAGATCGGCAAAGTCCTAAGCGTCATCGACACCTGGTCCATGAACATGCCCAGGATCAGCACGATGCCGATCATGACCAGCAGCATCGTGCACGTGGTGAGGTCGAAGGACAGCGCCCAGTTGATGAAGCCAGCGCTGGCTCCGGTGAAGGCCAGCACCTGTGCGAAGGTGGTCAATGCGGAGATGATCGGGAAGGTCATGCCGGTGACCTTCATGGCGTCCTCCAGGCTCTTCCATAAGGTGTCGGCGCGGAACTTTCGGTACACCAACAGCAGTCCGACAACACCTGCGCAGCCCAACGCGGCCGACTCGGTCGGTGTGGCTATGCCCAGGATGATCGTACCCACAACCAGGAAGATGATCACGCCCATCGGCACCACATTCCTGAGCAGGGCCAGCAGCTTCTCGCCCAGCTGTCAGGACAGTAGCGGGGAGACATCGGACGCGCGGCGGCCGAATGCGACGACTTGCTGCGCACCGGATGGCCTGGCTGCAACGCGCTGGTCTATAGCCACTTGGGCGATGGCAATCTGCACCTGATCGTGCACGTGCCCGATATGGCGCAGCAACCGGCGCAGGCCATAGAAACCACCATCTACGATCAGGTACGCCGCCACGGCGGCGCGGTGTCTGCCGAACACGGTATCGGTACCGTCAAGCGCAAGGTGCTGGGTCATAGCCGCAGCCCGTATGAAGTGGCCGCGATGCGCGCCATCAAGGCCGCGCTGGACCCGAAGAACATCCTCAATCCGGGCAAGGTGTTGTAGGACGAAGTCAATCGACATGCCGGGCAGACACAGCGGCACCAGATCATCCAGTCTTGTCCCGGTACTCCGAGCGCGCCCGTTCGTGCGCCACCTCGATGAAGATCTCCTGCAGCGCTGCGGCGGCGGGCGTCGGCTGGGCTTCGCGCCAGCGGATCAGCGCCAGGCTGGGGCCTTCGATCGGCGTATCGAGCGGCAAGGCTTGCAGGCCGCTGGCCTTGGCACGCAGCAGGTGCACCTCGGTCGGAACGGTGCCGATCAGGTCAGAGTTGGATACCAGGATCTCTAGGCCGGTCAAGGTCTCACAGATGGCGGCGATACGCGGCGCCTTGAGCCGCGCGAGCGCAAACACCCGCGCCAGCGCGTGCGCCGACGTGCTGCTGACGTTGGGCAGAACCCACTGCGCGTCGACCAGTTCGGCGAGGCTGCGCGCATGCACCAGCGGATGGTCGGGCCGGGCAATGGCCACCACCGTCGTCGAGTGCAGCGGTGTGCTGATGAACTCGCTGCCCAGACGTTGCGCGGGCCGCGGCACGACGGCGAAATCAGGCGCACCTTCGCGCAGCCCGGCGAAGCGATCGGGGAAGGCCGGCGGCGTGATCCGCAGCTGGATCTCGGGCCACAACGCCTGAAAACGCCGGTACACCTCGGCCAGCAGCGTGATCGTCGCCAGATGGGACAAGGCAACCGACACGATGCCTTCGCGCTGACCACGTATCTGACCCACCGCTTCGGTGGCCTGGCGCAATTGGGCCACCAGGGTGTTGGCATACGGCAGCAGGGTCTCGCCATACGGCGTCAGCCGGACGGCGCGCCGGTCACGCGTGAACAGGTTGACACCGAGCTGCAATTCGACGCGCTGGAGCTTTTTCGTCAACGCCGGCTGGACCATGCCAAGGCTCTGCGCGGCACGGGTCAGACTGCCGGCGCTGGCAATCGCATGGATCAGGATCAGGCCATTGGCATCGAGGGTTTCAGCCATAACGAAACGGAATATTCATAACAATACCATCACTTGAATGCAGGTCAGGATGATTCCACAATGGTCGCATCGAAAAACCGCAGCAATGACCGATCAAACCCCATGGGCCCTGAACTGATTCATGCCACTGCACGCATGTGCAAGGCGTCCGTGCCGGCCGCGTTGGACCATCTGTCGACCGCCAAGGGCATGGCGCGCTGGAATCTCGGCATGTTCGACACGACCCAGGAGCCGGACGGACTGCTGTCGGGTGTATCCCTGTTCGACGGTAAGCAGGCCTATGCGCGGGCCGAGCTCGACCCGCACAAAGGTCTTGTCACCTACCGTATCGGCGCAGACAGACACAGACTCGTGCCGCGCATCCAGGCCCAGGTGGTCGATGGCGTTGCGCTGGGATACGAGGCCGGCCTTGTGCTGGTCAGCCTGCAGACCTGGCGCCTCAAAGACATGGACGATGCGCGCTGGCTGCGTCTGATCACGACCCACGAAACCGAGCTTGATCTGATCAAGGCGCAGCTTGAGCGTGGCATGTCCACTGACACCGCTGCACATCAAGACCCGGCCTGAGCCGGCCGAGTCCACACGCCACCCCAGCCCTTCCACCCACCACCAGGACCACACCATGCCGTTCAAATTCACGCACGCCAGCAAACTCGTGACCGCACTTGCACTGGGCCTTGCCTTGTTGTCTCCGGTCCAGGCCGACACCGTCATCAAGGTGGGCCTGTCGCTGGCCAAGGACGCACCGGGATTTGACTTCGTCAACGGCATGTACGAAATGTTCAAGACCGAGGTGGAAGCCGGCACCAAGGGCAGCGTCAAGGTCGACCTGGTGTACGCCGGCGCTCTGGGCAGCCCCAACGACCGGCTGAGCCAGGTGCGGCGCGGCACGATACAGATGACGGACGCCGCCGACGGCAATTACGCAACAATCTACCCCGACATCCAGGTTCTGAACATGCCTTACCTGTTCCGCTCCGAGCAGGTGGCGTGGAAAGTGCTGGACGGTGAGTTCGGGCGCAAGATGGCTGAGGACATCCGCGCCAAGACCGGCATCCGCGTGTTCGGGTTCTGGGAGAGCGGCGGTTTCAAACACTTCAGCTCGAACAAGCCCTTGCGCTCGGTCGACGACTTCAGCGGACAGAAACTACGCGCCATCGGCCCGCTGGCAGTGAAAACGGCCGAAGGCCTGGGCGCATCGGCAAGCCCGATCGCATTCAATGAGCTGTACACCTCGCTCAAGACCGGCGTCGTCGACGGACAGGACAACTCCATCAGTGTGTTCCGCCTGGTCAAGCTGCAGGAAGTGCAGAAGAACCTGATGCTCAGCAGCCATACCTATGGTGTCGGCGTACTGGCGATCAACGACGCGTTCTACAACAAGCTCGCAGCCCCAGAACGTGCGGCCATCGACGCGGCTGCAGTCAAGGCATTGGCCTACAACCGCAAGTCGTCGCGGGAGTCTGAGCGCGAAGCCATCGGTTTCCTCAAGAGCAGCGGTGTCAACGTGGTCGAGGTCGATGCGGCCGGTCGCCAGGCATTGGCCAACAAGATGCAAAAGCCGGTGCGCGACTGGTTGCAGGGCGTGGTCAGTTCGCCGGCGCTGATCGACGAGGCCAA
>JBBRVD010000298.1:0-3415 GCA_038247175.1 Burkholderiales bacterium
GGGTCGCAGCGCCACGCTCAAGGCTGCGCTTCTGGCCGCTGGTCACGGGCATGCTGGCACCCTTGGGCATGATCGGGCGCGGCGTCGCTTTGCGCTCGGCTTCGGTGCGAAATTCTTTGGCCATGGAAAACTCCGGAAAACTCGATGGAACCCGGTATTAGGCCACAGTGACCAGCCCGGTTGAATTCGGGCCCGCGCCAGCCCCGTGTGCACCAGCGCCCTTGCGCTGGTGCACTCACCGCGCCGTCGGCAGTGGCGCGCGGCCAGGCAGGCTATTCGCCCGCGGCTCAGCGCTGGAACAGTTGCGCGGCGTAACGGCCCAGCCCCTGGGCCACGCTGGCGAACCGGTTGCCATGGACTTGCCGGGCCGACGGGAATTGCGCGCCGATGCGATCGGTCAGCGCCGCGAGGCCGGTCGATCCTCCGGTGAAGTAGACCGCGTCGACCTGTGATGGTGCAACGCCGGCCATCTCCGTGGTGGTCCGGGCTGCTTGCGCGATCCGCTCCAGTTCGCCGGCGATACTGGTCATCAGTGCCGATGCTTCGATGTCGACATGCAAGTCGGCCTCGATCCGCTCCAGCCCGACATGCGCTGTGCGGGCCTGAGCAACCGTGATTTTGGCGTTCTCCGCCATCGCCGTCAACGCATGGCCCAGCCGATCCTCCAGTACGGTCATCAGCCGCGCATGGTGCCGGGGCTCGGCATAAAACGCCTTCATCGCGCGCAACTCGGCGACACGGCCCGGCGCATAGACGGTATTGATCAGGTGCCAGGTCGCCAGGTCGAAATAGACCCTGCTCGGCACCTCGCGCCCGGTCGGCCCGCGGGCCCGGAAACCGCAGGTCGGCAGCAGATGTGACAGTTCGATCTGCCGGTCGAAATCGGTGCCGGCGACATGTATGCCGTGGTTGGCAAGTATGTCGTCGCGCCGGTCCAATCGAGTTCGTCGTTGCGGCCCGACCCGTACCAGCGAGAAGTCGGAGGTGCCCCCGCCGATGTCGGCGACCAGCACCCGCTGCTCGCGTGTGGTGGTGGATTCGTAATCCAGCGCCGCGGCGATCGGTTCGTACTGGAAACGAACGTCCGTGAATCCGACCTGGCGTGCCGCGGTCTCGAGTGCCGACTGCGCGGCAGCGTCGCGCTGCGCATCGCCGTCAACAAAGAAGACCGGTCGGCCCAGAACCAGTTGTTCCGGGGGCAGTCCGGTTGCCTGCCGCGCCCGGTTGCGCAGGTGCCGCAGGTAGGTCGCGATCACGTCCAGGTAACGCACTGCGTGACCGCCGCCGACCTCGGTGGCCTGTTCAGCCAGGGTCGAGCCCAGGATGCTTTTCATCGAGCGCATCAGGCGGCCTTCGACGCCATTGACGTACGCGGCAATTGCCGCGCGGCCAAACCTGTGCTCGGGTTCCTGAAAACCGGACAGACCCTCGACCGCGTAAAAGACCGCGGTCGGCATGGTCGTGAAGCCGGCCTCGATGTCGAGCAATTGCGCTTGGCCGTTCTGCACTAGCGCGATGGCGGAGTTGGAAGTGCCGAAATCGATGGCGCAAGCGGCGGACATGGAGGTGGAGAAATACGAAGGCTCGACCGTGCCAGGTCGCGCGGCGGACGGGGGTGGCGCCACGGTGGCGAGCGAGGCCGCGATTCTAGCGGTAGCGTCAGCGGGTCGCGCGCTTGCCAGCCCGAGAAGGGTCGCGCGTTTGCGCGCTTCCCCGCTTGCCCATGGCCCGGGGTGCTCCGAGTCCGGTCGCAGCGCGCATGCCCTGTCAGCTTATCGCCGCTTTTTTTTGATCCAGTTTCGTCAATAGGCCATTTGGCCTATACGAGTCTGACGCTGATCCACCACGGGCCCGCAAATGCGCCTGGATACCATTCAGAATCGACCTGTTTTCGTTGCCGATTGCCTTGACATGGCGCCCCTGCCGTGCGGAACTCATCGGTGCCGCGGACGGTGTTGCCAAGCCCGCTGTCGGGCACTGAATCGGATCGAGATCGCGATTTCACCTGAGCCCCGTGAAGTCGCCAGTCCAGCGTGGTGCGGGCATGTCATGGAGTGAGTGAAATGGTCAAGATTCCGGCTTTACTGCAAGGCTTGTTGCGGCGTGCCGATGCAGGCGGACAACCGCCACTGAAGCCCCGCTCCGGCCCGCGCCTGCCGCGCCGCAAGACGATGGTGTTCGAGAGCCTGGAGCCGCGGCTGCTGCTGTCCGACTCGCCTCTGGCCATGCCCAGCTTTGCATCGGCCGGCATCGTGAACCTGGTCACCCCGCTGACCTCGGGCGACATCAAGGTGGAAACAATCTTCCAGGGCGGCATACCCAAGATCCGCATCTGGGACAACATCGCGGGCGGGTCGCTGGCCGAGATCACTTTCGACCGGAACATTCGGGTGAACATCCAGGGGCGAGACGCACTCAGTGACCTGGTGACGGTCGACCTGGGCTATGACGACGGGGTTGCTGGCACCAGTGCGCTGACCTCCTACGCCCTGATGGTCGATTTCAATGGCGGCACGGACCTTGCGCTGCTCAGCAACGACACCTTGCGGGTGCTCAGCAGCGGTCCCGACTTCTACGCCGCCACCAGCTTGTTCCTCAAGAGTACCGATGACATCCAGTTCAACAGCGCGGTGCAGGTCCAGGGCAATCTCAATGTCGAATCGCAGGAGGCGATCAGTGTCAACGGCGTTGCGCTGACCGCCGCCGACATGTACCTCGGTGTCACCAAGGCCGTGACCGACGGCGTCACCCTGCTCGACGGCCTGAACCTGCTGGGTGACGCCTCGGGCAGCATCACGCTGAGCGGGGCGACCTTGCAGGCTGCTGATATCGGCGTCATCGTCAACACCAGCGTCAACGTCAACACGCGAAGCGCCAGTTATGCCAGCAACCTGATCAAGATCGCGACCACGCAGACCCAATCGAATGCCGCCATCACGGTTTCGGGCGCATCGGTCCTCCATGCGACCGCCGGTGCGCTGACCGTGCGCGCCACTTCGACGGTCAATGCCACAACCTCGACGCAACCCGACAGCAGCAGCACGCAGAGCGACATGGACGCGTCGATCGCGTTGAGCTTCATCACCAGCACGGCCAACGTGTCGATCGGCGGCAGTGCGCTGCTGACATCGACCGGTTTGCTGACCGTGGCGTCGAACAATACGGTGACGGCGACCACCCGGGCCGATGGCGGGGCCGGCTCATCCAGTGGGTCGGCCGTGGGCGGCACCGTGGCAGGCACCGTGATCGGCGGCGCCACACAGACCGCGATCGCCGGTACCGCCTCGCTCAGCGGCGGCTCGATCGCCGTGTCGGCGCTGTCCAGCCGTACCGTCGATACCCAGGCCAAATCCACGCAAGGTGGTGCCACCAGTGGTTCGACCCAGACTACGGGCCAGCAGAAGCTGCAGCAGCA
>JBBRVD010000299.1:0-3408 GCA_038247175.1 Burkholderiales bacterium
CGCGCCAGCGCCGGGAAGGGCGCGCAATTGCGTAGCCGCTGCCTCCAGTGCGTCTGCGCCACGGGCGTTGATCACCAGGTTGACGCCGTCAGCCGCCAGTGCCTGCGCGCAGCCCAGTCCCAGGCCCTTGCTGGCGCCGCACACCAGCGCCCATTTGCCCTTGATACCCAGATCCATGTGATGCTCCTTGTCGTGAAATCGTTGTCCCCGTCGCAGGGGTGGTGTCCGGCCCGGTGGCCGGTGTCGTGTTGAATGGCATTGTCCGCGTCGTACTGGAGCCAACGGCTTCAGCGCGGCAAGGTGCCCAGCACCTGTGCCAGGAAGGCGCAGCTGTCGAACTGCCCGCCGCGGAAGGTCCAACCCAGGCGCACGATAACAGCATCGCGCGAGGGCACCATCGCCACCACCTGGCCCCAGTGCCCGCTCATGGCCAGCGTGTCGGGGGGCAGGCCGCTGGCGCGGCATCGCCCGGCCTGCGGATCGGCGATGCGCCAGGTCTGCGCGCCGTAGCCCCTGCCGTCGCCCCCGGAGGTGGCTGGCGTCGAGGCGAAGGCCCACCAGCCGGGTGGCAATACCTGCAGCTCGCCCCAGCGGCCGTCCTGCAACATCAGCTGCCCAAGCCGGGCCCAGTCACCGACGCTGGCCCATAAATACGAGGAGCCGACCCAGTTGCCAGCCGCGTCGGTCTCCAGCGTCGCGGTGCGCGCGCCAATGGGGTCGAACAGCACGCGTTTCGGGTAGGCCCAGTACTCGGCGTCGGTACGCAGCCGCGCCCGGTCGACTGCCGCCAGCAGGTTGGCGGTATGGCTCAGGTAGCGCCAGCGCTGGCCAGGGGGCACCTCGGGTTCGACGGCGGCGGCAAATGCAGCCGTGTCGCGGTGGCCCCACAACATCTGCGGCACCGAACCCCAGGGCGCGTATTCCTCCAAGCTGTCCAGGCCGTCGCGCATGTACATCAGGTCGGCCACCGTGATCGTCTTGCGCGCATCCTGGCGCCAGCGGACAACCCAGTCTGGCGAGCGGTCGCCGGCGAAGGCATCGACGACGGGCGTCGCGAAGTCCAGGTCGTTCTCGCGCGCCAGCTTGTAGCTGAGCATGCCCAGCACGGTCTTGGTCATTGACCAGCCGTGCAGCGCCGTATCGGGCCCGAAGCCGGGGGCGGTCTGCAGCACCAGCGCGCGGCCCTTGTGGATCACGGCCACGGCGCGGGTGTTTGCCGCCTGCGGGTCACCGGCACCGACGAAGGCCTGTTGCACGGTTTGCAGCAGCTTGTCGCGATCGATGCCGTCGGGCCATTGCGCCGGTGGCAGCGCGGCTTCGCCCTGCGGCCAGGCGCTGACCGTGTCCACCGGCGCGCGCCCGGGCGGGCGCACCGGAGCGCTGTCCAGGTCCAGCACGCAGCCGCGCGACGGCAGCCACTGCGCCTGGCGCTCGAACCGTCCGGCAAAGCGCGCATGCACGCGCTGGTCGCGCTCGTGCACCGTCACGTTGATCAGGCCCAGCACCGGGCTGGCCGGCAGGACCTCCGCCGCCAGCAGGCCGGCGACGGGGCGGTGGGCGACAAACGCGGCGGAACAAATACCCTTGGCCGCCATGCCGGCGGCGTTACGCGGGATGTCCAGCGCCAGCAAGGCGCCGGCGACCAGCACGGGCAGCGCCACGAGAACGATCAGGACCAGGCGCAGCAGGCGGCGTACGAGGGGACGGGTCATGGCATGGGCGGTCCGGCGGTCCGGCGGTCAAGCGGTCAAGCGGTCAGGCGGTCAGGCCGACCACTCTACCTGATCGGCTGCCGCCGCTGCTGTCGTTTGTGGACAATAGCGCCATGACTTATCTCCCCCCTCCGCTGGCGACGACGCGCCACACCGATGCAGCCAGTGCGCTGGCCCAGGTCCGCCGGATCTACGAAAGCGGCCTGGCCCATTTGCGCAAGGCGATGCAGCAGTATGTGGCAGGCGAGGACCTGCCTGGCAAGGCCCGGGCCTGCTATCCCTTTGTACGGGTCCAGACCCATACCGTGGCCCGGGTCATCAGCGACGACAGCGCCCGCCTGAGCTATGGCTTCGTGGCGGGGCCCGGACGGTACGAGACCACGCTGACGCGCCCCGATTTGTTCGGCGCTTACTACCTGGAGCAGTTTTCGCTGCTGCTGCTCAGCCACGGGGTCGAGCTCGAGGTAGGTACCAGCACTCAGCCGATCCCGGTGCATTTCTCATTTGCCGAGAACGACCATATCGAGGGCAGCCTGAGCGCGCAGCGGCGCCAGCTGATGCGAGACGCGTTCGACCTGCCTGATCTGGCGGCGATGGACGACTGCATTGCCAACGGCACCTTCGAGCCGCGTGCCGGCGAGCCGCTTCCGCTGGCGCTGTTCACCGCGCCCCGTGTCGACTACTCGCTGCACCGGTTGCGCCACTACACCGGCACCGCACCGCAGTATTTCCAGAACTTCGTCTTGTTCACGAATTACCAGTTCTATATCGACGAATTCGTACGCATGGGGCATGCGGCGATGCAGGACAAGGGCAGCGAATACATCGCCTTCGTCGAGCCCGGCAACATGCTGACCCGGCGCGTCGGCCTGCCCTGCGAGGAAGGCGACGCGTTCGGCGCCGAGCCGCTGCGATTGCCGCAGATGCCGGGTTACCACCTGCTGCGTCGCGATGGCTGCGGCATCACGATGATCAATATCGGCGTGGGTCCGGCCAATGCCAAGAACATCACCGATCATGTGGCGGTGCTGCGGCCGTATGCCTGGATCATGCTCGGCCATTGCGCCGGCCTGCGCACCACGCAGCAACTCGGCGACTATGTGCTGGCGCACGGCTATGTGCGCGAGGATCACGTGCTGGACGAGGAACTGCCGCTGTGGGTGCCGATCCCGGCGCTGGCCGAGATCCAGGTCGCGATCCAGACCGCGGTGGCCGACGTGACGCAGGTGCAGGGCCCCGAGCTCAAGCGCATCATGCGTACCGGCACCGTGGCCAGCACCGACAACCGCAACTGGGAACTGCTGCCCGACAACGGCCCGCAGCGCCGATTCAGCCAGAGCCGGGCGGTGGCGCTGGACATGGAAAGCGCGACGATCGCCGCCAACGGTTTCCGTTTCCGCGTCCCTTACGGCACCTTGCTGTGCGTCAGCGACAAGCCACTGCACGGCGAGATCAAGCTGCCCGGCATGGCCGACCATTTCTACCGTGAACGTGTCGACCAGCACCTGCGCATCGGCATCCGCGCGGTCGAGTTGCTGCGAGAGCAAGGTATCCATCAGTTGCACAGCCGCAAGCTGCGTAGTTTTGCCGAGGTTGCGTTCCAGTGACGTCGATGCAGCAGGGCTCGCGCGGGCGCGACCTGTTGCGGGTCGCAGGACTGCGCAAACGCTTTGGCGCGACTACCGTTGTCGACGAC
>JBBRVD010000300.1:0-3306 GCA_038247175.1 Burkholderiales bacterium
GGCAACGACCTCTACGCCATCTGCCTGGCGTGGCCCGCGGTGTCGGCGACCGTCCAATCCCTCAGTACCGGCGCCGGTTTTGCGGCGGCACAAATCGCCGGGGTGCACCTCCTAGGCGCAGCAGACGCATTGGCCTGGACGGTGGATGAGGCGGGGCTGCACGTGATGCTGCCGGCGGAGAAGCCGTGTGAGCATGCGTACACGCTGAAGATCACGTTGAACGGGTAAGCCCGCAACGGCAGTTCACACGAATATACACAAAATCACAAATTGGCTATTGACAAGCGCATGACGCCGTGCTATTCTGTGTGTGAAGATGTTGGTTCGCCTGTGTGCTGACGATGAGGCCCTGGCGACATTCGGACAAACTGGCTGGATTGCAGAGTGCGCTGCTGCCAGGGCATCATCAGGAAAACGAGCAGATTATGGGTTTACGCAACCAGACACAATTGATACCGGTCGGCACAAGACGCGCGATGCGTCGCACGCTGGAGAAACGGGTCTCGCGCGAGTACCTGAAACACGCCCGCCAGCTGTACGACTGGGTGGTGCGCCCGGTGCAGGCCGATCTGGATCGCGCCGGCATCCAGACCCTGGTGTTTGTACCGGACGGCGCCTTGCGCACGATTCCGTTGTCGGCGCTGAGCGACGGCAAACAGTTCCTGATCGAGCGTTATGCGGTGGCCACGTCGCCGGGGCTCACGCTGACCGATCCGCGACCGATTGCCGATGTTGCGCCCAGGGTGCTGATGGCCGGCCTGACCGAGTCGGTGCAGGGGTTCACTGCATTGCCCGGCGTCAAGTCGGAGATCCAGAGCATTGCCGCGTTGCTGCCTGGCACCGCGTTGCTGGACCAGTCGTTCCAGAGTGCGCGTTTTCGCAGCGACCTGGCGTCCGCGCCGTACACCATCGTGCATGTGGCCTCGCACGGGGAGTTCGGTGCCAGCGCCCAGGAAACCTTCGTGCTGACGCACGACAGCCGGATCAACCTGAACGAGCTCGAAGGGATGCTGGGCGGCACCAACTACCGCAACCAGCCGGTGCAACTGCTGGTGCTCAGCGCCTGTGAAACCGCCGCCGGCGACGACCGATCGGCACTGGGTCTGGCCGGCATTGCGGTCAAGGCTGGCGCGCGCAGTGCGTTGGCCACTCTATGGTCTGTCAGCGACACCGCCTCGATGCAGCTGATCGGCGACTTCTACAAGGGCCTGGGGCAACCTGGCGAGTCCAAGGCCCAGGCCTTGCGGCAGGCGCAACTGGCGCTGCTGGCGGATCGGCGTTATCGCCACCCGTACTACTGGAGCCCGTTCCTGCTGATCGGCAACTGGTTGTGATGGTCACGCGGGCACGGGATGCCCGCGTACGTATCCAGAGTAGCGCTGTTGCATGCCCGTGCCTGCCTGGCGGCAGGAGAGCACCCCCAGGAAATGACTGCGTCATTTCCGCCCCCAGGGGCCAAGCAAAGTGGCAAAGCCACATTTGGTTAAGAGCGCCCCCCAGGAAATGACTGCGTCATTTCCGCCCCCAGGGGTCAAGCAAAGTGGCAAAGCCACATTTGCTTGAGGCGGCCAGGCGCAGGATGGGGCGTTAGAAGTCGGCCCGCAGCGTCATGTGCCAGCCTCGGTCCTGCAGTGACTGGCTGGGGTTGACGACATTGCGTCCGGAGAATGTCTGGGCCCAGGAGAGCTCGGCATGCAGGCCGGGACGCGGGTCCCAGCGCAGTCCCACACCGGCGCTGCTGAGCCGTTGCGGTGAGTCGGTGGCGCGGGTCTTGTACCAGGCACCGCCCAGATCGACAAACGGCGCCACTTGCAAGATCGCCGCGCCATCCGCGTTGCGCATGACTGGCACCCGCACCTCCACCGAGGTGGCATAACCCTGGTCGCGCACCAGCTGGTTGCTGCGAAAGCCGCGCACGGTGCGGATGCCACCGACGGCGAACTGTTCCATCGGCAGCAGCGGCTTGTTCGTCAACTGGACGTCCAGCCGGAACACCAGCTGGTTGTCGGTCGTGCCCAACCGCCGCGCATGCTGGAACTGCCCCAGCCAGGCCAGGAACTTGCCGTTGGGCAGGTTGTTGCCCAGGTCGGTGGCGCCGAAAGCGCCGGTGCCCAGGCTGAAGGTCGAGCGGGCCGCCGTGACCTGGCCACTGTCGCGACCGACATAGTCCTGCACCAAGCGCAGCACGCTGACCTTGCTCTTGCCGTCGGGCTCCACGCCAGGCGAGAACGCGAAACCGGTGCCCAGCAACTCCGATTCGCTCTGGCGCACGTCCAGGCCGGCGATCAGGTTGAACTGCTCGCGTGCGGTGCGCATCACCGGGTAACTCAGCCGCAGGCCGATCGTGCTGGATTTCGACTGGATGTCGAGTGCGTTCAGCGGACGCTCGACCACCTTGGCCCGGGACAGGTCGGCGAAGATTTCCAGCGTGGTGTCGTTGGCTGCGATCGGTATGCCATAGGAGGCGGATGCCTTGCGGTATCCGGACGCGGCGGCCAGTTCCCAACCCAGGATGTCACCCCGCCCGGACGGGCTGTACCACTGACCGCGCAGTCCGGCCCGCGCCTCACCCAGACTCGGTGAGACATCGTTATCCAGCGTGGCCGATATCTGGCTGCGCGGACCTTCCTGGATCCTGGCGTTCAGGCGGGCTTCGCCCGGCCGTTCGCCGGGCGAGAGTTCGGCATTGATCCGTTCGACGAACGGTCCCTGCAGCAGGATCTGCAGGCGATCCTGCAGGGCGTTGACGTTCAGCGGCGCTGCACCGCCGAGCGCCAACCGGTCGGCGATGTAGTCGCCCTGCATGCGCTCGTTGCCGGTCACCGTGATGCCACTGAGACGGCCCTCGACGATGCGGTATTCGACGACACCGTCCACCACCTGCTGATCGGGCAACAGCGCGCCGGAGTTGATGTAGCCGGCGTTGACATATTTGAGCGTCAGGGCCTGGCGCAAGGCCGCCAGTTCTTCCTGGGTGACGTCGCGGCCCACATAGGGCGCGGTGATCTCCTCGAAGGCCTGCGCGCTGAACACGGTGCTGCCCGTGACGCGGACCTCGCGCACCCGGATCCGCGGCAGGTTGCTCGAGCGCCGCGTGGCATCGGGTGCCAACCCTGGCGTCGGTGCCTGCAATTGCGGGGCAGGGCGGCTGGGCTGCACCAGCGGGGGTGGCTGCTGGTCCCGGCCCGGCAGAACCGGTGGCCCGACCTCCTGCGTCTGTGCGAGAGCAGTGCCGGACAACAGGGCGATCGCCAGGGTCAGGCTGGAACGTTGCATCGGCCGTCCTTGCGAAGGGGTTCGGGAAAC
>JBBRVD010000301.1:0-3293 GCA_038247175.1 Burkholderiales bacterium
AAGGTCTCCTCCTGCCTGTTCATCTCGAACGGGCCGTGCCGGGCAATCGGCGGATGGTCTCGAAGCCGTGGCGATGGTCATGGTGCGAGTTCCGCTCTGTCCCGCCCGAACGAAGCCCCGCGCGATGCAACACTGCGTTCCACCAGTGGGTCGATGATTCGGTTCGATGGGCGCCTCAGCGATTACGCGGCGCGTGGTCGGTGTACGTGGCGCGGCAACGCGTTGACGCTGTACGCGGCCATGCCCACGCGCCAGCAGGTGCCCTTGCGAACGCGTCTGTTCTTCGATTTCCTGGTGCAGACGTTCGGTGGGTCCGACCGGGACCCCTGGCTCGACCCGCTCTGAATCACCGCTCGGCGCAAGGTGAGGGTATTCGCGCAAGCGCAACATCCGCGTTGACGTCACGCTGCGATCCCGTGGCGACATTGACGGCGCCGGTGCTGTTCGGTGCCCGTTATGTGACGCCCATCGTCACCGAGTAAGTGGGACGTTATCCCGATGTCAGCGCCCAATGCTGGTACCTGGACCGGGTGGTGAACATGATGGAAGAGGGCATCGACATCGCCGCGCGCATCGGCGAATTGCCGGATTCGTCGATGCAGACGGTGCAAGTGGGGCGCGTGCGACGCGTGATCTGTGGTCCGCCTGACGTCCTCGAGCAATGACGGAGCACTGGCTGCTGCTGTCGAAGGGTGTGGCCTGACGCGATTGCTGTCCCACCAGATAGCCGACCATCTGCAAAGCGGGCAGCTCGAAGTCGTGCTGCAGGACTGCGAGCCATCGGTCCTGCCCGTGCATCTGGTGCATCGGGACGCCATGCGGCGTCGTTCCTCCTTGCGCACAGAAGTGCGCGGCGTCCTCTGGCCTTGCCTGGCGGGCCCATCTGGGCACGCTCGGGCGCATTCAACGGCCGTTTGTCGTCTGAACCGCGGGCGGCATCAAGGCCAGGTGCCGAACCCGGGCAAGCGCAGCCGCGCGTCGTTGATATCGACGCCGAAGCCCAGTCCCAGCAGGTTGATCTCCAGCCCTTCCTCGCGCGCCACCGTCACGCCCGCCAGGCCGGCCAGCGAGAGCTGCCAGCCGCTGCCGCTGGGTGCCCTGGCGAAGAAGGTGGTCGGTCCGAGGTAGTCCTTGCCAATCGCGGTTGGAGGCAGGTCCAGGCCCAGCTCGGGAACCTGCCGGGCCACGTAGGCGACGAAGGTGTTGCTGTTCGGGCCGGGCCACAGGCGGTATTGGTGGCCCCAGGGGTACTGGGATACCGCCGCCTCGATCCGTTCGATCAGCGCCTGTGCCTGTGGCCCGCGGTGTTCGACCAGCAGTTGGGGTTGGGCACCGAACCAATAGTCATCGGGCGTACGGGTGGTCGCGGCGACCACCGCGTCGCCGCCGCGGTACGCGCGCCAGCCGATCTTCTGGTAGGTAGTGTAGCTATCGGCATCGGTGCGTTTGACGGCGATCCACGGATGGATGCCGAACGCGCCACGCCAACGCACCGCGCGGGCACCATAAACCTGTACCACGGCCTCGCGCACCACAACTGGGTCGGGGGCCTGGCCGGAGCTGTCGCGCCGGGTCTGGTGCCAGGGCGTGCGCATATCGACGTCGCCGAAGGCCATGACGCCGAACGGCCCCATCAGCAGCAAGGCCACCAGGCCCGCCAGTGCCGCCGGCCAGCGGATCCAGCGCCGGCGCGCGGGCGGACTCACCAGCGGGCCTTTGCGCCATGCACGGTACCGCTCGGGCACGACCGGCAGCTGCGCGAATCGCTGCGGTGGCTTGCAGGCGTTGTCATGGATTGATTCTGGCACTGGCCGCCGGCCTTCGGTCGGCGGGGTCGAAATAGCCCGCCCACCGGGCCGGTAAACCCGGCGTCACCGCAGGTAGTCGAGCGGCAGGGCCGTGGTGTATTTGAGCTGCTCCATCGCAAAAGACGAACTCACGTCATGGAGGTCGGCAATCTGGATCAGCCGCTTGTACACACTGTCGTAGGCGGCAATGTCGGGCACCACGACGCGCATCAGGTAGTCGACCTCGCCACTCATGCGGTAGAGCTCGACCACTTCGGGTATGTCCTTCACGCCTGCGGCGAACCGCTCCAGCCAGGCCTGCGTGTGCTGGCTGGTGCGGATGGTGACGAAGACCGTGACGCCCACATTGAGCCGTGCAGGATCACACAGTGCCACCTGTTTGCGGATGACACCCGATTCGCGCAGCTTCTGGATCCGGCGCCAGCACGGAGTGGTCGACAGGTGCGCCTGTGCTGCGATGTCGGCCAACGGCATGTCAGCGTCATGCTGGAGCAGTTCAAGAATGGTGCGGTCTTTGGTGTCCATGCATGAATTATGCGTCTGCATATACTTTCTTAGTATCAAATTGCATCACAACTGGAAACCAGTGCGATTTTTGGTCGCCTATTCCAATTGGAGCGCAGGACAATGGATTTCATGAAAACGCCACACACCCTGTTTACCGAGCACCCCGCCTCCGTCAACGAGAGTTACGGCGAGCACATGCGGGTTTCGTGGTCGTTCGCCTGGCGCATGCTGGTCGGCGCCGTGGCCTGTTTCGTGCACGGGCTGTTTCCGTTCCTGTGTGTCAGCAAGGGCAGTTCGACCATCCGTACGCTGCACGAGCGTATGGTGAGCAACCGGGTTCGGCACGGCAAGCCTGCGCACGGTGCTTCGGTCGGCGCCTCCTGATCGATCCTTCGGGCTGATTCGCCGAGCGGGCAAACGGCGTACATGTGCTGCAGGTCATCCGGGTCGGTAACGGATTGTGGTTCGTCGGCCTCGCGGTAGTGCCGACCGGGTTCGAGCCCACGTTCCGAAGCCAGCACTTGCTCTGACCGACGGCCGGCATAATTTGGCGCGTGCCGACATCTCCCCATTTCCTGCTTCCCGCCGCCCTTGCCGCGCTGCTCAACGCCACGGTCTGGGGCCTGGCCTGGATCCCGCTCAAGTGGCTCGAGGCGCACGGCGTGAGCACCTTGTGGACGACGCTGTTCGTGTTTGCCGCCTGCACGCTGGCCGTGCTGGCGGCGCGGCCCGGTGCACTGGCGCGCAGCTGCCAGTCGCCGCAGTTGTTGTGGCTGATGCTGGCCTCGGGCTTGACCAACGTCTGCTTCAATGTCGCGCTGGCCACCGGCGACGTGGTGCGCGCCGTGTTGTTGTTTTACCTGATGCCGATGTGGGTGGTGCTGCTGGCACGCTGGTTGTTGCATGAAGCCATCACGCTGTCGGCGATCGCACGTGTCGGGCTTGCGCTGGCCGGCGCGGTGCTGGTGCTGGGCCAGG
>JBBRVD010000302.1:0-3235 GCA_038247175.1 Burkholderiales bacterium
GGCCCGCTGCTGCGCATCGAGGGTCTGAGCATCAGCCTGCCCGCCCAGGCCGACCGGCGCCATGCTGTGGAAGATGTCAGCCTGGCGTTGGCGCGCAATGAAATCCTGTGCGTCGTCGGCGAGTCGGGGTCGGGCAAGTCGGTGATGTCTCGTGCGGTGCTGGGCCTCTTTCCTTCGCGGCATGTGCAGCCCAGCGCAGGCCGCATCGTCTTCGAAGGGCAGGACCTGCTGCAAGCCTCGCCCCAGCACTTGCGGGCGCTGCGGGGCAACCGCATCGCGATGATCTTCCAGGAACCGATGACTGCGCTGAACCCGGTGCTGCGCATCGGTGCACAGATCGACGAAGTGCTGGAAGTGCACCAAACGTCGCACCAAGCCGGTGCTTCAGCGGCACGGCGCGAGCGTGTGCTGGCGATGCTGGCGGCCGTGAACCTGCCCGACCCTGCAAGCATTCTGGCGGCCTACCCGCACCAGCTCTCGGGCGGCCAGCGGCAGCGCGCCATGATCGCGATGGCCCTGGTGCTCGAGCCCGACATCCTGATCGCCGACGAGCCGACCACCGCACTCGACGTCACCACGCAAGCGCAAATCCTGCAGCTCATCCGCGACATGCAACGCAAGCAGGGCATGGGCGTGATCTTCGTCACCCACGACTTCGGCGTGGTGGCCGAGATCGCCGACCGCATTGCCGTGATGCAGCACGGCCGGCTGGTCGAGCAAGGGCTGGCCGACGAGGTGCTGCGCCGACCCCAGGCCGACTACACGCGCTCGCTGCTGGCCGCCGTGCCCAGCCTGACGCCGCGCGCCCGCCGCGACTTCAGCGCGGCGCCGGTGGTGCTCGGAGTCAAGCGTCTGAGCAAGACCTTCCGCTCGGGTGGCGGCCTGTTCGGCGGGCCGGCCCGGCACGTCGATGCGCTGGTCTCGGTCAGCTTCGACATCCGCCGCGGCGAGACCGTCGGCGTGGTCGGTGAATCGGGCTCGGGCAAATCGACCGTGGCGCGCTGCATCACGCGGTTGCTCGAAGCCGACAGCGGCGAGATCTGCGTCGACGGCGTCGATATCGCCCGCCTCAGCGCGCGCGAACTGCGCCCCGTGCGCAAGAGGCTGCAGATGGTGTTCCAGGACCCCTTCGGCTCGCTCAACCCGCGCCGTACCGTCGGGCAGCTCATCTCCGAGGGGCCGATCGTGCATGGCCTGGCTGCCAACTCGGCCTGGGCCCGCATGCTCGAACTGCTCGAACTCGTCGGCTTGGAGCGGCGCGCTGCTGACCGCTTCCCGCACGAGTTTTCCGGCGGGCAGCGGCAGCGCATCGGCCTCGCACGCGCACTGGCGCTGGAGCCCGAGATCCTGGTCGCCGACGAGCCCGTCTCCGCGCTCGACGTCTCGGTGCAGGCCCAGGTGCTGCGACTGTTGGAGGACATCCGCAACCGGCTTGGCCTGACGGTGCTGTTCATCACCCACGACCTGCGCGTGGCCAGCCAGGTGTGCGACACCGTGGCCGTGATGCACCGCGGCCGCATCGTCGAGTTTGGCGCCGTGGCGGACGTGTACGCCAACCCCAGCCACGAATACACGCGTGCGCTGATGGCGGCGGTGCCTGGCCGGCAATGGAGCCAGCTCAACGACGCCGCCAACCTGGAGGCGAAAACTGTATGAGCCACCCCGACCCCTCGGCGCCGCAGGGCCTGGCCGAACTCAGCCGTCAGCTGCGCAGCGGCTGGGTCACGTCGCAGGCCCTCGTGGAATCCTCCTTGTCGCGCATCGCCGCGCTGGAACCGCGCATGCAGGCCTTCACCCACCTGGACGGTGAGCGCGCGCTGCGCCATGCCAGAGCCATCGACCAGCTCCGTGCTGCGGGCATCGACCTCGGCCCGCTGATGGGCATGCCGATCGCGGTCAAGGACCTGTTCAGCATCGACGGCATGCCCACCACGGCCGGCAGCCGCGTCGACATCCAGGACCTCGTGCCGCCGCAGGGCAGCTTCGTCGCCGCGCTGAACCGCGCGGGCTGTGTGGTGCTGGGCAAGACCCGCACCAGCGAGTTCGCGATGGGTGGCTACAACCCGAGCCATCCGCTGCCTTGGAACCCCTGCGACCCGACAACCCAGCGCATGACCGGCGGCTCCAGCCATGGCTCGGCGGTGGCCATGGCGGCGGGGGTGGCGGCCTTCACGGCCGGTTCTGACACCGGCGGCTCGGTGCGCTGGCCGGCAGCACTGTGCGGCGTGACGGGATACAAATCAACCGGCACTCACTGGCCCTGCGACGGTGTCTTTCCGATGTCGCCGCAGATGGACAGCCTGGGCATCTTCACGCGCGGCGCGCACGATGCGGCCTGGGTCGATGCAGCGCTGGGCGGTCGCAAACTGCTGCCGGCACCTGCGGTGGCCGGCCTGACGCTGGGGTTGCCGAAGCAGCACTTCCACGACCAGTGCGATGCGCAGGTGCTGCAGTGTTTCGAAGAGGCGCTGCACAGGCTGCGCAGCGCCGGCGCCCGCATCGTCGAGATCGACGTGCCGGAAGTGGTCGAGATCGACGAGGTGTTCCGCTGCCTGGTGCCGGCCGACGTGCTGGCCTACCTCGGGCGTGATCGCATGCAAGCCCAGTGGGACCGCATGGATCCGGTCGCGGCCGCTCGGCTGGAAGTGGGCTTCCACGTGCTGGCCGACGACTATGCCCGCATGGCGGCGCGCCGCCGCGAACTGGAGGCGATCGTGCGCGTGCGCTCTGCAGGGCTCGACGCCTGGATCACGCCGACCGTTCCCATGTTGCCGGGCCCGATCTCAGCGTACACCTCGGTCGATGACATCGCGGCCTGGAACCGCCGCGCGACGCGCAACACGCGGCCTGCCAACCTGTTCAACCGCTGCGGCATCTCGCTGCCCATCCAGCACCTGGGTGCACCACTGCCCGTGGGTCTGCAGCTCTGCACGCACGCCGATGACGACACCCTCCTGCTCGGCGTGGCGGTGGCTGTCGAAGCGTTGCTTGGAACGCCTGGGATGGTTGGGATGGTTGGGATGGTTGGGCTGTAGTCAGCGACAAGCGCCGGGCTCAAGTTGAATCTGACGCCGCTGCAGGGGCGAGCCGACGGATGGGGCAAGCATGTTGGGCATCTGGATCGCCGCGCAGGAAGAGTTTCTGTCGGTGCGCCGCATGCAGGGCACCGACCTCGCGCCGCTGGTCGATGGCGCGCGCCAGCGCATGCGCCAGGTGGGCATGAGCGATGCGCAGA
>JBBRVD010000303.1:0-3234 GCA_038247175.1 Burkholderiales bacterium
GGTCGCGCAGCGGGTTGGTCAGCATGCCGGCGCGTGTGGTCGCGCCCACCAGCGTGAACGGCTGCAGGTCGAGCTTGATCGAGCGCGCCGCCGGGCCCTCGCCGATCATGATGTCGATCTTGTAGTCTTCCAGCGCCGGGTACAGGATTTCCTCGACCACCGGCGACAAGCGGTGGATCTCGTCGATGAACAGCACGTCGTTCTTCTCGAGATTGGTCAGCAGCGCCGCCAGGTCCTTCGGTTTTTCCAGCACCGGCCCACTGGTCTGGCGCAGGTTGACGCCCAGTTCATGCGCGATGATGTGCGACAGCGTCGTCTTGCCCAGTCCGGGCGGGCCGAACAACAACACATGGTCGAGCGCCTCGGCGCGTTTGCGCGCGGCCCCGACGAAGATCTCCAGTTGCTCGCGGATCTTGGTCTGGCCGACATAGTCGTCCAGCAGTTTGGGTCGCAGCGCGCGTTCGACCACTTCCTCGTTGGGCGAGGCGGTCGAAGCCGACAACACCCGCCGCAGCGGCACATCGGAAAAATCGTCGGTCTTGATGGTCACGAGGTACGCGGCGCGGGATCGGCGGGGAGCTGCAATCCCTGACTATACTGCGCGCCCATCGGCCGACCTGCGCTGCAGGCGCGCTCAAGTGTCCGCCTGTTCGTGCCGATACCCAGGATGAAGCCCTGTGCCGGTCGCCTGCCCTCGCGCCGGCGCCGGAGCGGCCGCCCACCGACCAAGCCGACACTGTATCCATGCCACAACCCTGCCCCCCGCCCACTGCGCACCGGATGGCGCAACACTCCCTGCTGACGCTGGTGTTGACCGCCATGACGGTCCTCGCACCCGCGGCAGCGCTGGGGCAAGGCACCGCCGCACCTGCCGCACCTGCCGCAGCTGCCGGACCTGCCACGCCAGCCGCACCTCGCGCGTCCGCCGCGTCCGCCGCGTCCGCCGCGTCTGCCGCACCTACTGCACCTGCTGCACCTGCTGCACCTGGCGCACCTGGCGCGTCCGCCGCGTCCGCCAAGCCTGCCGTGTCAGCGCCCAGCGCCAAGGAGATCGGCAACCAGGTGCGCCGCGCGCTCGCCGGTGGCGTGGATCGCGACAAGGAGTTGACCGTCGGTGGCGGCAGTGCTGCCGGTGGTGGCAGTGCTGCCGGTGGCGGCGGCGCTGCAGCTGACGGCAGCGCTGCAAGTCGGAGCGGCGCCGCGGGTGCCGCCGCCGCGGCACCCGCCCCCAATCGACCCGTCAACCCCAGGGCCAGCCGCCAGGCCATCCGGGCCCGTGCCGCAGAGTTGGCCGGACGTCCGCCGCCGACCGAGGAAGTCGTCGATCCGGCCCGGCCGGTCGGCGAGGCGCACTGGGCCTACCACGGCATCAACGGACCTCAGACCTGGGGCAGGCTCAAGCCCGAATACGCCACCTGCGCGACCGGTCAGCGTCAGTCACCGATCAACATCGAGGAATCGGCCACGCTGCGCGGCCCGGCCGAGGCGATCGGGTTCGACTACCAACCCAGCAATGCGACCATCGTCAACGACGGCCATACGGTGAAGGTCGACATGAACGGCGACAACGGCATCAACGTGCGCGGTTCTCGGTTTCACCTGATCCAGGTGCACTTCCACCATCCGGCGGAAGAAAAGGTCAACTTCCGCAGCTTCGCGATGGTCGCGCATCTGGTGCACCGCAACCACCTGGGCCAGCTCGCGGTGGTGGCGGTGCTGCTGGAGCCGGGCGAGGCCAACCCGGTCATCAACCACTTGTGGACCTACATGCCGCTGGGCCGGGGCGACCGGGTACCGTTTCCGGCGGGATCGGTCAACCTGACCGGTCTGCTGCCCCAGAGTCAGCTCTACTACCAGTTCATGGGCTCGCTGACCACGCCGCCGTGCACCGAAGACGTGTTGTGGATGGTGCTCAAGCAGCCGGTGACCATCAGCCAGGATCAGCTGCGGCTGTTTGCGCAGCAGTTTCCGAACAATGCCCGACCGGTGCAGCCGATCAACGGGCGGGTGGTGCGCGAGGCGCGTTGAACACGGCCGCAGCAAGGCCGCGGCCAGTCGGCAACATGCGGCTCAGCCGCGCGACAGCGACTTGAGCGCGAGCTTGATGCCCTCGCTCACACCCACCCCGGCGGGTAGCGTCTTGAGTGCCAGCGCGGCTTCCTTGTCGCTGTAACCCAGCGCGACCAGCGCCTGCAGGATGTCGGCCTGTGCGTCGTCGCCCGGCGCCGCTGGTGCCCCGATATCGGCGCCCAGTTTGCCCTTGAGCTCGAGCAGCAGCCGCTCGGCGATCTTCTTGCCGATGCCCGGCACCTTCACCAGGCGCCCCGGCTCCTGGCTGGTCACCGCATGCGCCAGGTCGGACACCGTCATGCCCGACAACACCGCCAGCGCGGTGCGCGGGCCGACGCCCGATATCTTGATCAGCTGGCGAAAGGCCTCGCGCTCGGGGGCACTGCCAAAACCGTACAGGATCTGCGCATCCTCGCGCACGACGAAATGCGTCAGCAGGCTGACCGACTCGCCTCGCCCGGGCAGGTTGTAATAGGTGCTCATCGGCACGAACACCTCGTAACCCACGCCGCCGCACTCCACCAGAACCTGCGGCGGGTTCTTTTCGCCCAGCGTGCCGGTCAACTTGCCTATCATCGGGGGTCCTGTCCTTCCCAGTCACGGGCACCAACATGGTTCCCTCGCCACAATTATCGACGTGATCATCCGACATATCTTCGCCCCGCCCAACAACAAGCGCCTGACCCACCTGTGCGGCCCGATGGACGCGCACCTGCGCACCATCGAGACCGCGCTGCAGGTCAGCATCGCGCACCGGCACGAGCAGTTCAAGGTCGACGGCCCGAAGGACAAAGCCAGACGCGGCATGGAAATGCTGCAGGCCCTGTACGAGATGGCAGACCGTCCGATCGACGCGGCCACGGTGCAGCTGATGCTGGCCGGCGACAGCAACATGAACGACGCCGAAGCGCCGGGTTTGCAGACCCGGCGCGCCGACCTCAAACCGCGCACGCCCAACCAGGCCACCTATCTGGACAACATCACCGCGCACGACATCACGTTCGGCATCGGCCCGGCCGGCACCGGCAAGACCTATCTGGCGGTGGCCTGTGCCATCGACGCCTTGCAGCGCAGCGCGGTGCAGCGCATCGTGCTGACGCGCCCGGCGGTCGAAGCCGGCGAGCGCCTGGGTTTCCTGCCCGGCGACCTGAACCAGAAGATCGA
>JBBRVD010000304.1:0-3229 GCA_038247175.1 Burkholderiales bacterium
ATTCGCTGGTGCGCTCCGGCGCGGTCGACCTGATCGTCATCGACTCGGTCGCGGCGCTCACGCCCAAGGCCGAACTCGAAGGCGAGATGGGCGATTCCCTGCCCGGCCTGCAGGCGCGGCTGATGAGCCAGGCGCTGCGCAAGCTCACCGCGCATATCAAGAAGACCAACTGCATGGTGATCTTCATCAATCAGATCCGGATGAAGATCGGCGTCATGTTCGGCAGCCCCGAGACCACCACCGGCGGCAATGCGCTCAAGTTCTACGCCTCGGTGCGGCTCGATATCCGCCGCACCGGCACGATCAAGAAGGGCGACGAGGCGATCGGCAACGAAACCAAGGTCAAGGTCGTCAAGAACAAGGTCGCGCCGCCGTTCAAGACCGCCGAGTTCGACATCCTGTTCGGCGAAGGCATCAGCCGCCACGGCGAGATCATCGACATGGGTGTGAACGCCCAGATCCTGGACAAGTCAGGCGCCTGGTATGCCTACAACGGCGAGAAGATCGGCCAGGGGCGAGATAACGCGCGCGAGTTCCTGCGCGAAAACCCGGACCTGTCGCGCGAGATCGAAAACAAGGTGCGCGAGTCGCTGGGCATTCCGTTGCTGCCGGAAGCGGTCGATACCGGCGCCAAGGCCGTCAAGGGCAAGAAGGCGGAAACGCCGGCCTGACGATGCCGTTGCCCGCGCCGTCCCTCAAGGGCCGCGCCCTGCGCATGCTCGCCATGCGCGAGCATTCGCGCGTTGAACTCGAGCGCAAGCTGCGCTGCCACGAGGTCGAGCCCGGGCAGATGCGCACGGTGCTCGATGATCTGCAGGCCAGGGGTTTCATCGACGCGCAACGCGTCGTCGACTCCGTCGTGCATCAGCGCGCTGGCACGCTGGGCGTGGCCCGTATCCGGCAGGAACTGCAGCGCAAAGGAGTCGGGGGCGAGGAGGCCCAGCCGGCGCTGGCCGCATTGCAGGCCAGCGAGGTCGAACGGGCGCGCCAGGTCTGGCGCAAGAAATTCGGCCGCCGCGGCGACGACTCTGCGAATACCGCGCCCGATGCCTCGCAGCGGGTGCGCGAGATGCGTTTCCTGGCATCGCGCGGATTCTCCGGCGACGCGATACGCCGCGTGGTGTCAGGTGCCGACGAGGTGCCAGAGGAACCGGCGCTCTGATGGCCGTGGGCTTTGCTGCAGGGTTGGCGTAACGGACGCGGTGCAAAAAACATGAAGCAGCCGCGAACACGGGCTTGCGCGATGGCGGCAAGCTGTTTTCCGCAGCCGCAGCCGCAGCCGCAGCCGCAGCGGTAGCGGTAGCGGCAGGCCTACAGGCCCAACATCAGCTTGAGGTTCTGCACTGCCGCGCCGCTGGCGCCCTTGCCCAGGTTATCCAGTCGGGCCACCAGCACCGCATGGGCAAATCCGTCCTTGTCGGCGTCGTTGGCGAACACCCGCAGTTCCATCTTGTTGGTGTCGACCAGGGCCAGCGGGTCGATTTTGCCGTCTTCGGTGGCGGACTCGACCGACACCCATTGGCTGCCGGCATAGTGCCGGGCCAGCGCATCGTGCAGGTCGCGTGCACTCGGTTTGCCCGGCAGCGAGTCCAGGTGCAGGGGCAGCTGGACCAGCATGCCCTGGCGGAAATTGCCCACGGACGGAATGAACAAGGGGCGCCGCTTCAGGCCGGTATGGCGCATGATTTCTGGCACGTGTTTGTGCTTCAGGCCCAGGCCGTAGAGTTCGAACGCAGGCGCGGCGCCGGCCTCGTAGGCCTCAATCATCGTGCGGCCGCCGCCGGAATAACCGCTCACCGAGGGCAGGCACAGCGGGAAGTCGGCTGGCATCAATGCGGCGTCGATCAGTGGGCGGATCAGCGCGATCGCGCCGGTGGCGTAACAACCCGGATTGCTGACGCGGCGCGCCGCGGCCACTGCGTCCTGCTGGCTGGCGGCCAGTTCGGGGAATCCGAACACCCAATCCACCGCGGTGCGGTGCGCCGTGGACGCGTCGATGATGCGCGGGCCAGGTTTGCCAGACCTTTTTTCGATCTCGTCGATCATCGCCACCGATGCGACTGCCGCATCGTCGTGCAGGCACAGGATGACCAGATCGACCTGCGCCATCAGTGCGCGTTTTGCATCGGTATCCTTGCGCAATTGCGGCGCAATGCTGACCATGTCGACACCGCGCATCGTCTGAAGGCGTTCGCGGATCTGCAGTCCGGTGGTGCCGGCTTCGCCGTCGATGAATACCTTTGCCATGGCCGTTCTCCTTCGCGGGGGCGGATCGATTCGCAAGCCTGCTACGCACGTCTCGCAGGAATTGCCGCGTTGCAGCATGATACATTTGACGGCTTCGGTGTCCACTATGGGCTGGCAACCGGACGTGTCTGCCAGCGCCATGGGTTTGTTCCTATCCCGAGAGAAACCTCATGAAGATTCACGAGTACCAAGGCAAGGAAATCTTGCGCAAGTTCGGCGTCCCGGTGCCGCGCGGCATTGCGGCATTCACGGTTCAGGAGGCGGTCGAGGCGGCGCAAAAACTCGGCGGCCCGGTGTGGGTGGTCAAGGCACAGATTCACGCGGGTGGGCGCGGCAAAGGCGGCGGAGTCAAATTGGCGCGCTCGATCGATGAAGTCAAGGCGCTGGCGGGCGAGATACTGGGTATGCAGCTGGTCACGCACCAGACCGGCCCCAGCGGCCAGAAGGTCCGTCGCCTGCTGATCGAAGACGGCGCCGACATCAAGAAGGAGTATTACGTCTCCGTCGTCACCGATCGCGCCACGCAGCGCGTGGCGTTGATGGCCTCGTCCGAAGGTGGCATGGACATCGAAGAGGTGGCCCACGCAACGCCCGACAAGATCCTCAAGGTGTTCGTCGATCCGGCTACCGGTCTGACGGATACGCAGGCCACCGAACTGGCCAACGGCATCGGTGTTCCGGCCGGATCACTCGCCCAGTGCGTCGACGTGCTCAAGAAGCTCTATCAGTGCTACATGGACACGGATGCATCCCTGGTCGAGATCAACCCGTTGATCCTCGAGGGCAGCGGCGGCATCAAGGCGCTCGACGCCAAGTTCAACTTCGACGCCAATGCGCTGTTCCGCCAGCAGGAGATCGTCGCCTACCGTGATCTGGACGAGGAAGACCCGGCCGAGGTCGAGGCCAGCAAGTTCGATCTGGCCTACATCAGCCTGGACGGTACCATCGGTTGCCTGGTCAACGGCGCCGGCCTGGCGATGGC
>JBBRVD010000305.1:0-3181 GCA_038247175.1 Burkholderiales bacterium
GCCGAAGTTGCTGGGTCGACGCCCGAACGGGGCGATGGTCGCGATCGAGGGCATGAGCGAGGGCACGCGGGACCAGCTCTATCTGGCTTTGCGCCTTGCTGCCTTGCACATGCATCTTGGACATGCGCAGGTGCTGCCCTTCATTGCCGACGACCTGTTCATCAACTACGACGATGTCCGTTCAAAGGGCGGGCTAGAAGCGCTGGGGGAGCTGTCGAGAAAAACGCAGGTGCTCTTCCTGACGCACCATGACCATTTGCTGCCTTCGGTGCGTGAAGTGTTCGGAGCGACGGTCAACGTCGTGCGCTTGTAGCAGGCCGGGTGTGCCACCCAACTTCGCAAGGGATCAGACACCATGCGCCACCGATGCTAGAAAACCTGATCGACAACCGCCTGATCACGTTGCATGGCCTGATGGTGTTCGCCGGTCTGGCGATCTACGTCATCGGCTCGCGCACCCGGCGTCAGCGCCGCCATCCGTCGGCGGCCGTCGCCTGGGTGGTGTCGCTGGCACTGGCGCCGGAGTTCGCGTTGCCGCTGTATCTGTTGTTCGGCAACCGCAAGGTGGCGCGGCGCGAGGCGGCGCTGCATGCACATGCGCCGGTCGATGGCAGCGTTGCGCGGGTTGCGCCGGACCGGCGCACGGCATTTCACCAGCTGGCCGACGCGATGGGGCTGCCAGCGGCCAGCCAGTACCAGGGTCTGGTCATCCACGATGACGGGCAACAGGCCCTGGAGAGCTTGCGCGCATTGTTGCAGCAGGCACGCCATACCCTGGACCTGTGCACCTTCCTGATCGGCAGCGATGCGCTGGGCCGCGAGATCACCGATCTGCTGATACAGCGCGCACGCGACGGCGTGCGGGTGCGGCTGCTGGTGGACGGTGTCGGCATCTACCTGGGCGGACGTATCGACCTGCGCCGCTTGCGCGCGGCCGGTGTCGAGGCGGAGCTGTTCGTCTCGCCGCTGCGCTCGATGCTGCCGGGCCGCACCAACCTGCGCAACCATCGCAAGCTGGTCATCGCCGACGGCTGCCGGACCTGGACTGGCGGACGCAACCTGGCAGCGGAGTACTTTGTCGGCGATACCGCGCAGCTGCTGCCCAAGCCGCCATGGGTCGACCTGACCTTCGAATTCACCGGTGCGATGGCGCGGCAGACGCAGCAGCGTTTCGACCAGGACTGGGCCTTCGCCACCGGTCGCACCCGGGTCGAACTACCGTCGCATGGCAGCGCTGGCAGCGTCGGCAGCGATCCTGGCGCGGCGATGGCGCGGCTGGTCGCCAGCGGCCCGGACCAGCTGGACGACACACTGCATGTGTTGCTGGTGTCGAGTTGCTTCAGCGCGCGCCGGCGGATCCTGGCGGTGTCGCCATACTTCGTTCCTGACCCGGTGCTGCTGATGGCGTTGACGCTGGCGGCACGCCGCGGTCTCGACGTCGACCTGGTGTTGCCGCACCGCTCCAACCACCGGCTGGCCGATTGGGCGCGGCACGCGGCCTTGCGCGAGCTGACCATGGCGGGTGGCCAGGTCTGGTTGGCGCCGGACATGGTGCATGCCAAGGCGGTGGTGATTGACGATGACCTGGCGCTGGTGGGTTCGGCCAACCTGGACGAACGCAGTCTGTTCCTCAACTACGAGCTGATGATCGCTTTCGACGACGCGGCACCGGTGGCCGGTTTCGCCCGCTGGATCGACCGGCTGCGCGTCGGCGCCGAACGTTACCGGGGCGATCGACCAGGGTTGTTGCGCGAGATGATGGAGGGGCTGATACGCTGGCTGGCATTCCAGCTGTGAGCGCCCCAGCCCTGGCTTCGCCAGGCCCCCCAAGGGGGTGCGACGAAACTTGGGGCGGCCCGGCGTTTGCTCATGCGCTGCCGTGCTGCCGTGCAGCCGACGGCCGCTGCAGTGGCGCTCAATCCGCGTCCTGCGCTGCCGGTACGTGCCGATCGGTGCGGCCGGGCCGGCCCGTCTGTGCCTGCAGCCAGGTCAACCAGGCGTCCATGCCCTGGCCGGTGCGAGCCGACACCGGCAGGATCTCGATGTCCGGGTTGACAGTGCGCAGCGCAGCGCGGTGGGGGTGGCGATGTTCCAGGGTTATCGGACCCGTTGGCGGCGCTGGATCCCTTCTCGGCACTAGACTGGAGCGCGGCTTGGACTGGCCCCTGCGGGCTTGCCGCCGGCATTGGAAACACCCTTGAGCATGTTCTCGTTCTTCGAATCGCGCGTGCGCAACATAGCCGCGCCTGCGGCAGCATCCAGCGCGGGTCCGCCGCCGGGCCTGCTGGCGTTTTACTGGCACTTCATGCGCCAGACCCGCGGCCTGTACCTGGCGATGCTGGCGACCGGCCTGGGCGTGGCCTTGATCGATATCCTGATGCCGGTGTTGCTCGGGCGCCTGGTCGGCTTGATGGCCGCGAGCGATCCAGCGCTGGCCTTGCGGCAGCAGGCGCCGATGCTGGCTGGCATTGCGCTGGTACTGCTGATCGGACGGCCGCTGATGATCATGCTCGACAGCATGGTGCGCAACAACGCGGTGATTCCGGGCGTGACCACGCTGATCCGCTGGCAGAGCCACTGGCATGTGGTGCGCCAGAGCAGTCCGTTTTTTCAGAACGATTTCGCCGGGCGCCTGGCCAACCGGGTGATGCAGACGGCCAACGCGCTGCGCGAGAGCGTGGTGGCGGCGGTGCGCGCGATCTGGTACATCGTCGTGTACGGCATCAGTGCGCTGGTCATGATGTTGTCGTTCGACTGGCGCCTGGCGCTGCCGATGGTGTGCTGGATGGCCGGTTTCCTGGTGTTCCTGCGCATCTTCGTGCCGCGCATGCGCGATCTGTCGCGCTC
This sequence comes from Burkholderiales bacterium, assembly GCA_038247175.1. Lineage (GTDB taxonomy): Bacteria > Pseudomonadota > Gammaproteobacteria > Burkholderiales > Burkholderiaceae_C > CAISIP01. Next base: position 2,848 of record JBBRVD010000305.1, read on the forward strand.
GAGCAGCGAGGCGCGCTCCCTGGTGATGGGCCGCGTGGTCGACAGCTACACCAACATCATGACGGTCAAGCTGTTCTCGCGCGCGCGCGACGAAGACGCCTATGTGCGCGAATCGATGGACGCGCACCGCGAGCGCATCGCCGCCCACATGCGCATGACGACCCGGTTCATGGCCACGTTGACCGCGCTCAACGCGCTGCTGGTGGTCGGCACGGCGGCGGTCGCCTTGTGGTTGTGGCACGCCCAGGCGATCAGCCCGGCGGTGGTGGCCACCAGTTTGCCGCTGGTCTGGCAGATCGCGAACATGGCGGGCTGGGTCAGCTGGGAGGTGTCC
>JBBRVD010000306.1:0-3177 GCA_038247175.1 Burkholderiales bacterium
GCCTGCCGCCGGCCGTTTTGTCGACCCGGCTCAGACCCCCGCAGGCTTGTGCATCGATCGCATGCGGTCAACGGCGCGGACGCGGATGGTCTTGATGTCTGCGCCTTGCAAAACGGTCAGCGATACCTCGCTTTCGGGGTCTTTGCGATCCCACACTTTCTTGTAGAAGCCCTCCAGCGTGGCGACCTTGGTGCCGTCCACCGCCAGCACCAGGTCGCCTGGCTGCAGCCCAGCCTGCTGGGCGGGGCTGTCTTTGTTGACCCGGACAATCTGGACCCGGCCTGATTGTTCGGCGGAGGTCACACCCAACCAGGGCCGGTGGCTGGTCTTGCTGCTGCCGGACACCCGCATTTCATCGAGTATGGGCCTGAGCAAGTCCACCGGGACGAACATGTTGCCGGGAAGCCGCCGGCTCCCGCCCATGGCATCGCCCACCAGCAGGCTGCCGACACCCACCAGCTCACCGCGTTGGTTGAAGAGCGCGGCGCCCGAGTGATTGGCGATCGGCGGGCTGGTGAAGGCCGCCGATTCGATGTGGTATTCCCAGTACCCAGAGAAGGCGCGTTTGCCGACCAGGTAAACCATCGTGACATCGCCGTCGTCGCCGTCGGGCTGGATGCCGGAGACCGCCATCAGTGGCTCCCCACTGCGCAGTTCATCCAGCGGCCCGAATCCTACCGGCTCGAGGCCTTCGAGTGGCAGCAACGTGCGCACCAGGCCGAAGCCAGTCGCCTGGTCGTAGGCCACTGCCCGTGCCGGGAAGGTCTTGTTGTCCTTCGTGACGATCTGGATGTTGTCGGCCTCGAGCATCAGGTAACCGATGGTCAGGATCAGCCCGTCCTTTCCGATAACGATGCCCGAACCGGCGCGTTGCTTGCCGAGCGATTCAGCAGAACGCGCCTCGTCTGAAACCGTGGTGCGCAGCCCGACGACGGCCGCATGGGCCCTGGCATAGGCGGCAAGGCTGGGTTCGGGTGGCTGGGTCGCGGAGGTATCGGCATGGGCTGCCAATACGATGGCCGACAGGACCATCGACACAAGCGCCCGGATGCATCCGGAGGGCAATACGACACGACGGGGCTGGGACATGATTTTCTCCGGTGCAGGGCGTGATGCCTGTGTGGACAATGCGCCGAAACGGCCGGCTTTGCAAGTGGCTGCCTTTTTATCCCGGCAAGTTGCTGTGGAACTGCGACGCGCTATGCCGTTTGTCACGTTCGGCCCCGCAAAGCGCGCGTGCCTGCGTTGCGTCAATCGGCGACCCGGCCGCGCAGGCACGATGGAGAACATGATCCCCTACCGCGCGCCGATCCGCCAGATTGCCAGAATCCTGACCGCGATGGCGCTGGCGCTGGCAGGCCTGCAGGCGCAGGCGCAGGACTGGGTGCGTGTATGTCATCAAGGAAGCACAGCAATGAAAACCATCGTCATCGGTGTCATGCCCCAGGAGCAAATCCGGGCGCGCGCTCTCGCCATCGTCAAAGGCGAGTACAAGCCCAAGTCGCGCGAGCCCAAGATCTGGCTCACATCCATGAAGTCGGTGGCCGAAGTGCTGAGCGACCAGAACCGCGACTTGCTGAAAGTGATCCGGGAAACCAATCCCGATTCCATGACCGTGTTGGCCAAGGCCACGGGATGGCAACCGGGCAACCTGTCGCGCACCTTGAAGACGATGGCGCGTTACGGACTGGTGGCATTGCAGCGTGAGAAGTCGCACGTGCGGCCGGTCCTGACGGCGAACGAATTCGGGATTCTCGCAGCTGCTTGAGGTTCCGTGGTCACCTGTCTTGCGACGGCGCCAAACCAGGCCAAACGTTAGTGGCTACCACTAGGCCATGGCGCTTGAACAGTGGTGCCGGAGGCCGGAATCGAACCGGCACGGGTTTTACCCCGCGGGATTTTGAGTCCCGTGCGTCTACCAATTTCACCACTCCGGCACGGAGTCGAGACCAGCCGGAAATTATGGCACAGTGCATGGCATGAAATACCCCACCATCGAAGACACGATCGGCAAGACGCCGATGGTTGCCTTGCAACGGATCGGCGCCGACATCAGCAAGGCCCGCGGCAATGTCGTGCTGGGCAAATTAGAGGGTAACAACCCGGCCGGATCGGTCAAGGACCGGCCAGCGGCGTCCATGATCCAGCGCGCGCAGGAACGCGGCGACATCAAGCCGGGTGACACGCTGATCGAGGCCACCTCGGGCAACACCGGCATTGCGCTGGCGATGGCCGCGGCGATCAAGGGTTACCACATGGTGCTGATCATGCCGGAGGACCTGTCGGTCGAGCGGGTTCAGACGATGAAGGCCTATGGCGCCGAACTCATTCTCACGCCCAAGAGCGGTGGCATGGAGTACGCGCGCGACCTGGCCGAGCAGATGCAGAAGTCCGGCAAGGGATTGGTGCTGGACCAGTTTGCCAACCCGGACAACCCACGTGTCCACTACGAGACCACCGGGCCCGAGATCTGGGCCGACACCAGAGGCTCGATCACGCATTTCATCAGCGCCATGGGTACCACCGGCACAATCACTGGCGTGTCGCGTTTCATGAAGGAAAAGAATCCCGAGGTGCGCATCGTCGGTGCCCAGCCGGCCGAAGGTTCGCGTATTCCGGGCATCCGCAAGTGGCCGCAGGAATACCTGCCCAAGATCTACGACCCGACCACGGTCGACGAACTGGTCTATGTGAGCCAGTCCGACGCCGAAGAGATGGCGCGGCGCATGGCGCGCGAGGAGGGCATCTTCGCCGGCATTTCCGCCGCTGGTGCCTGCTGGGTCGCGCAACAGATCAACGCGCGGGAGAAGAATGCAACCATCGTGTTCATCGTCTGCGACCGCGGCGATCGTTACCTGTCCACCGGCGTTTTCCCGGCCTAGGGCGTGATGACGCAGCCATTCCGGTTCTGTCCGCGGTGCGCGAGTGAACTCGCGCCCATCTCGCAGCTGGAGGACGGCGGCCACAAGGAGCGGCTGCGTTGCGCGGCCTGCGGATTTGCCCACTGGAACAATCCGACGCCGGTGCTGGCGGCGGTGATCGAATACGAAGGCAAGGTCCTGCTGGCGCGCAACGCGGCCTGGTCCCACAAGGCCTATGCCTTGATCACCGGCTTCATGGAGGCCGGCGAATCACCCGAGGAGGGTATCGGGCGCGAGATCGGGGAAGAGACTGCCC
>JBBRVD010000307.1:0-3168 GCA_038247175.1 Burkholderiales bacterium
CGCGGTGCTGGTTCATGCGCAGCAGCGAATAACCAAACATGCCCGGCGTCAGCGTCTGCGGCGCGACGCCCTTTTTCGCGGCCCAGGTTTCCGGCGTTTCCAGGAAATTGAACCACTCGAATTCCATGCCGGTCATGACCTCAAAGCCCATCTTCTCAGCCCGTTTGAGTACCCGCTTCAAGGCCTGGCGTGGACACTGCGCATGCGGCGAGCCATCGGTGTTGACGAAGTCGCCGAGGAAAAATGGCGTGTTCGCGTCCCAGGGAATGTTGCGCGCCGTATTCAGGTCAAGCCGGGCCAACGCGTCCGGAAAGCCATGCTGCCAACCGGTGGCGGTGGTGTTGTCGTAGGTGACATCCATCATGTCCCAGCCCAGCACCACGTCGCAAAAACCGAAGCCACCGGCCGGATAGGCCTCGGCTGCGCCAAGGAACTTGTCGATATGCAGGTATTTGCCGCGCAACACTCCGTCGATGTCGCTGACGGCGACCTTGACCTTGGTTGCGCCGGAGAGCTTGACGCCCTTGATCGCGGGATGCAGCTCTCCGCTGTTCTTGCTCTTCGTGGCCATGTCGCTCCTTCGTGGTTCATACGGTCATGCCGACATCCTGCGCTTGGCGCATGCGCAGTGGCAAGGTCACATTCTGACGCAATCGCGCGTGCCGTCAGACCCTTCTGCGCAAGCCGAGCACCATCACCGCACCCACCACGAGCAAGGCACCCGCGACCTGCACCGGCGCAATCGCCTGGCCCAGGATCAGCCAGGCCAGCACCAACGCAAAGACCGGCTCGACGTTCATGATGGCCGAGTTGCCGACCACGCCCAGACGGGGCAGGACGGTAAACATGATGGTGAACGCGGTGCCATACAGGAAGGTCAAGGCGGCCAGCCCCCACCAGCCGGCTGGCGCACTTGGCAGATGAAAGCCACCTTGCACGGTGACGCTGACCAGCGCGATCACGCCAGCCAGCCCCAGCGTGGTGGCGGTGCGTACCCGGCCATCGACATCGGCCGCTTCATGTTGGGTGAGCACCAGCGCCGCGCCGAACGTGGCCGCCGCGGCGAGGGCAAACGCGACACCGACACCGATCTGGCTCCATTGATCGGCCGCTCCCAGGCCGGAGGCTGCGCCCAGCACGTCGAGCGCCAACGCCAGACCGAACAGGATCACCGGCATCGCCAGCAAGACGGCGCGCTCCGGCGCCCTGCGGTAGAGCAGCGCCGCCCACAGCGCGGTCCACAGCGGATAGGTGTTGAAGGCGAGCAAGGCCAGCGCCACCGGCAAGCGCGCGACGGATGAATACAGGCACAGGCTTTGGACTCCCACCAGCAGGCCGATCACCGGCAGGTAGCGCCGATGCCGTGCGTTGAAGGCGATCGGCACCCGCTGCAGGACCAGCAGCATGACGATGACCAGCGTGGTGACGACGCTGCGGAACACCACGGCGGTGGCCACGTCGACGCCGTTGTTGAACGCAACACGCGCCGCGACATGATTGGCGCCCATCATCAGGGCGACCAGCACGAGGGTGGAGAAGGCTCCGATGCTGAGCGCGCGGGTGCCTACGTTCATCGGGTGCGGTCAGGCCAGCCCTGCCAGATGCGTTCTGGCAGCGGCCGCCAGTTTCTCGTCGAACGTCGCCAAAGGAGCTTTCAGTTCGGCCGCCAGCCACAAATAGGCGGCGTCATAGGCCGAGAGCTGGTATTGCATGGCCAGTGCGCCAACCGCTGGCGCATCGATCCGGTACAGGTCGATCGCCATCTTCGACGCCTCGGCGAGGCCATCGATGGCGTGGGTTTCTCCACTGCGCAGCTTCTTGACGGCGACGTTGCTGATCTCGGCCTGCAACAAGTGCGGCGCATGCAAAGACCAGCCTTCGATGCGTTGGCGCGCCTGTTCCTGCCAGGGCTCACGAAAAACAATGCCGGCCAAGGTGCTGCAGTCGACCACGAGCGGCGGGCGTAAACGGTATTGGCTGGGCGGCTCCGCCACATACAAGGTCGCCATGAAGGTGCTCAGGATGGGGACAATACCGCCAAAGCCCGCACTATCGACTGTCGCGGTCTTGCCGGATGATGTCGATGCTCGATATCTGGTCGGTGATTGGCTCCGGATGTTTCTGCCTCAGGTCGGCAACGACCTGTTCCACGGTCTTCCAGCCATTGCGAACAATGGGATGCCCGAAGCGATCGATACCAACAACCGTGGCGCCAGCGCCAGCGGCCGATGCTCCAACTGTTCGGCTTGCAGTTGCTATTGGCTCCTGAACCGCATGCTCCAGGATGGCCATGAGTTCGCCTTGCAAGAATCTGTGGTTGCGCGCGGCGCGCTGACGCAGCGTTTGCGCCCATTGGTCAGGTACGTCTTTGATGGAAATACTGGCCATATCGGATCCAAAATGGAATTGGCCGCATTTTGGATCTTCATTGGATGCATTTCAATCAGCCAGGCCGAGTCGACGCAAACTACCCGGGCTTCAACCCCATCTCCTGCATCGCCAACCCCACCGCCTGCACCGCCTGGCGCATCTCGTCCGGCCCGATGGCGCCGATGCAACCGACCCGGAAGGTCTCGACCTGCGTCAGCTTGCCCGGATACAGGATGAAACCGTGGCTCTTGGCTGCCTCGTAGAAGGCCTTGAACTGGTAATCGGGATGATCCGGCGCATGGAAGGTGACGATGATTGGCGCCTGCACCGCCGCATCCAGGAAGGGCTTGAAGCCCAGCGCCGCCATGCCTAGCACGAGCACGTCGCAGTTGGCGGTGTAACGCGCCAGCCGCGCCGGCTGCCCGCCTTCCTCCTCGAACTGGCGTACCGCCTCGGCCAGCGCCACGACCACATGCGTGGGCGGCGTAAAGCGCCACTGCGTCGTCTTTTCCATATAGGTGTACTGATCGTACAGGTCCATGGCGAGCGACTGGCTGTTGCCGGCACAGGCATCGAGGATGGCCTTGCGGATGAACACGAAACCCATGCCCGGCACACCCTCGAGGCATTTGCCGCTGGCTGCCACCAGTGCGTCAAAGCGCGTCTTGCGCGCGTCGATCTCCAGCGCACCGAATGAACTCATCGCGTCGACGATCAGACCCTTGCCGTGTTTCTCGCACACATCGGCCACGTCTTGCAACGGGTTGAGCACCCCCGCGCCGGTCTCGCAGTGGATCA
>JBBRVD010000308.1:0-3160 GCA_038247175.1 Burkholderiales bacterium
AGATCCAGGACGCCATGCGCTCGTCGAGTTGTGCCAGGCGCTGCGGATCGGGCTCGGTCTTGCGCAGGTAGGCGCGAAGCGAATGCGCCACATCTTCGAGTTGGGCCAGGCTCGAGGCCAGCTCGTCTGCCAGTGCCGAGAATACCGGTTCGTGGGACGCTTGCTGACGCAGCAGGGTCAGCGCGGCCTGCAGCGTGTCTGCCGCATTGGATTGGCCGTCCTGCAGCTCTTCGACCACGCCCTGGGCCGCTTCGATCAGCGCCTGCGCGTGCGACAGGCGATTGTGTTCGGTACTCAGCGCCTGCCACTCGTCGGCGCCGGGCGCGAGCTTGTCGAGTTCGCCGATCTGCCAGCTGATGCGTTCGCGCTCGCGTTGCAGGTCGGCCTGGGCGGCCTGGGCATCGAGCAAGTTCTTGCTTTTGGCCCGCCAGTCGTGCCACAACGCGGCCAGCGCCGCGCTATCGACCCTGGCGTATGCGTCGAGCAGGTCGCGCACTGCGTCGCTCCGGGTCAGGCTTTGCCAGGCGTGCTGGCCGTGGATGTCGATCAACTGCTCGCCGATCTCGCGCAGCTGGGTCGCGGTGGCCGGGCTGCCGTTGATCCAGCCCCGGCTCTTGCCTTGCAGGTCGATCGTGCGGCGCAGCAGCAAGGTGTCGTTTGCATCGAATCCGGCGGCGTCCAGCCAGCCGCGCAATACCGGCGGTGCATCGAATTCGGCGCTGACGTCGGTGCGGCTGGCGCCTTCGCGCACGGTGCCGGCATCGGCCCTGGCGCCGGTGACCAACTGCAGAGCGTCGATCAGGATGGATTTTCCGGCGCCAGTCTCTCCGGTCAGGACGGAGAAACCGCCCGAGAAGTCGAGTTCGAGCTCGCCGACGATGACGAAGTCGCGCAGGACGATGCGTCTGAGAGCCATGCTCAGGCCACTCCTTCGTTCCAGTGCAGCTTTTGCCGCAAGGTGTCGAAATAGCTCCAGCCCTTGGGATGCAGAAACCGCATCTGGTGCTGCGAGCGGGACACCACGATACGGTCGCCGTGCAGCAGCGATGCGAGCGACTGCATGTCGAAGTTCGCGCTGGCGTCGCGCCCGGCCACGACTTCGATCGCGATCTCCGATGCATCGGCGAGCACGATGGAGCGGTTGGACAAGGTGTGCGGCGCGATCGGCACCATGACCCAGCCGGGCAGCGACGGGTGCAGCAGCGGGCCACCTGCGGACAAGGCATAGGCGGTCGAGCCAGTCGGGCTCGCAATGATCAGGCCGTCTGCGCGCTGGTTGGCCACGAAATGGCCGTCCACTTCCACCCGCAGTTCGACCATGCCGGAGGTCGCGCCCCGGTTCACGACCACGTCGTTCATGGCCAGCGCGTCGAACACGCTGTGCCCGTCCCGTATGACCCGCGCGTGCATCAGGCTGCGCCGGTCCTCCTCGAACGCGCCATGCAGCATCGGCAGCAGCACCGTCTGGTAGCCGTCAAGCGGAATATCGGTGATGAAGCCAAGGCGGCCCTGGTTGATGCCGATCAGCGGCACATTGTGGCAAGCCAGCTGGCGCCCGATGCCGAGCATGGTGCCGTCGCCCCCGACCACCAGTCCGAGGTCGCACTGGGCGCCAATGCCGGCCACGTCGAGCATCGCATGACCGCTGATGCCCAGGTTGCGCGCGGTTTGCGCCTCGAATGCCACCTCGCATCCCTGGGCATGCAGGAAATGCGCGATGTCTTCCATGGCGCGGCGCGACGACACACCGGCGTAGCCGGAGCCCACGACCTGGTACTTGCCGATCAGCGCAACATGACTGAATTGGGACTGCATCGACAAATTACATCACTAAAATGATCCGATGCTCGATGACCGTTCCAAGATGCTGATGAAAGCCCTGGTCGAGCGTTACATCGCGGATGGTCAGCCAGTCGGTTCGCGCACCTTGTCGCGGCAAAGCGGTCTGGAGTTGTCGCCTGCGACCATCCGAAACGTGATGGCCGACCTTGAAGAGTTGGGCCTGATCGTCAGTCCGCACACCTCGGCCGGGCGTATTCCCACCGCACGTGGCTATCGGCTGTTCGTCGACACCATGCTGACAGTGCGCAAGGGCGATCTGCCGACGCAGGTGCTGGCGCCCGACCAGCCGCAGAAAGTCCTGGCCAAGGCTGCCGGGCTGCTGTCCAATTTGTCGCAGTTCGTCGGGGTGGTCGTCGCGCCCAGGCGCAGTTCGGTGTTTCGGCATATCGAGTTCCTGCGCCTGTCCGAGCGCCGGCTGCTGGTCATCATCGTTTCTCCCAATGGTGACGTGCAAAACCGGGTGATCTTCACCGAGACCGATTATTCCCAGGCCGAACTGGTGGAGGCGGCAAACTTCCTCAATTCGCATTACGTCGGCATGGCGATCGAGAATGTACGCGAGCGATTGCAGCAGGAAGTGGAGTCGCTGCGCAGTGAAATCGCTGCGCTGATGCAGGCGGCGGTGACGATCAACACCGAGGAAAACGACGCGCAGCCTGACGACGGCGTCGTCATCTCCGGCGAGCGCAACCTGCTGGCCTTGTCGGATTTCTCCAGCGACATGAATCAGCTGCGCCGCGCCTTCGAGTTGTTCGAGCAAAAGGCCCAGCTGATGCGCCTGCTCGAAGTCGCTGGGCAGGCCGAAGGCGTGCGGATCTTCATCGGCGGCGAAAGCCAGGTCGTGCCGTTCGAAGACCTGTCCATCGTCAGCGCACCGTATGAAATCGATGGGCAGATTGTCGGCACCGTCGGCGTCATCGGCCCGACCCGCATGGCCTACGATCGCATGATCCAGATCGTCGACATCACCTCGCGTCTGGTCAGCAATGCGCTGAGTCACCAGAAATAACGCCCACTACAATCGCCGCTTCGGTCGGGCCGTTAGCTCAGTTGGTTAGAGCAGAGGACTCATAATCCTTTGGTCGTAGGTTCAAGTCCTACACGGCCTACCAATGCTTCCCCTGACAGCGCGATAAGCGAGGGCCAAATGCGGTACGAGACGACTTGGCTGCCTGATTGCCGGCGGGCCAACGCCGCGCCTGTTTGACGAAATCGGCAACGTTTCATGCGCCATCGTCGACCTTGCGTTCCGACGGCTGGCCGCTGCGAATCTTGTGCCAGAGGTGTGGCAATAGCAGTCGCGCAGGCATGCGCTGTC
>JBBRVD010000309.1:0-3151 GCA_038247175.1 Burkholderiales bacterium
CATTCGTCCAGACCGTGGCCGGACCCGGTGATGCACCACGCAAATCGCTGCACCGATTTACTCAGGATGCGAGACCTCGATGTGCAGCTTGTGCAGCTTGCGGTACAGCGTGTTGCGGCTGACGTCCAGGGCTTTGGCGACGTTGCTGACGTTCCACCGATGCTGTTCCAACATCTGCACCAGCACGGCGCGCTCATTGGCCTGGATCGGGTTCAGCTTCACCGGCAAGGGCTGCGGTTCGGCCGAGGCCGGCGGGGCCACGGGCACCAGTGGGCCGCTGGGCAAGGCCGGAGCCGCCATCTCGGCAGACCCGGCCAATGTGGCGGCACAACGTGCGCCGGAAGCGATCAGGCCGGGCAGGTGCTCGCGCGTGATGGGCTTGCCGTCGGCCAGCGCGGCCGCGCTGCGCAGCGCATGGCGCAACTGGCGCAGGTTGCCGGGCCAGGGATGGTCCATCAAGAGCTTTTCAGCCTCGGAGGTCAGTGAGGCATCGCCCCGGCCTTCGCCGGCCAGCATGCTGCGGATGAGTTCGCGCTTGTCGCTGCGTTCGCGCAGCGACGGGAGGGCCAGTTCAATGCCGGCCAGGCGGTAATACAAGTCTTCGCGGAAGCGGCCCTGCATCACCAGTTCGGGGAGGTTCTGATGGCTGGCGCTGATGAGCTGGAAGTCGACCGGGTACGTTTCTTCGGTGCCCAGCGGCGTGACCTGGCGTTCGTCCAGCACCCGCAGCAGCCGGGCCTGCAGTTCTAGCGGCATATCGGCAATTTCGTCCAGGAACAGCGTGCCGCCGTCGGCCTGCAACACCTTGCCGCGGCGGCCGTTGCGCTGCGCTCCGGTGAAGGCACCGGCGCGGTAGCCGAAGAGTTCGGACTCGATCAGCGTTTCAGGCAGGCTGGCACAGTTGACGGCTACGAAGGCGCCACCGGCATGCGGGCTGGCGGCGTGCACGGCACGGGCGAATACTTCCTTGCCGCAGCCGGTTTCGCCGGACAGCAGCACCGGGGTTTCGCGGCCGATGACGCGGCGTGCGGTTTCCAGGTGAGCGACGAGCCGCACGTCCTTGAAGGTGCTGACGGATGCGGCGGCGCGCGGGCTGTGCACTGCTGCCTGCGCCGGCCGGGCGGTGGCCGTCGCGCCGGCGACGAGCGACAGCCGTGCGCCCGAAATGGCGCCAGTGCCGGCCGTTGCGTCCGAAGCCGGGCGTCGTGCCACTGCAAAGAACCGCAGCGCAGCGTTGGCGCGGAAGGTCACGACCGGGTGGTAACTGGCCGACAGGCTGCGCTGCAGCATGTCCTCGAGCGAGGTCTGGAACAGGTCTTCGATGTGGCGCGAGCGCACGTCGGCCATCGACTGCAGCCCCAGCTGGAACAGGGCGCTGCGGTTCGCCGCAAGGATGCGACCGTCGGCCCCCACGGCCAGTCTGCCTTCATGCAGGGTGTAGACGAACTCGGGCCGGCTGTGGAAGTGCAGCGGGTGGGCATTGCTGAACTGCTTGTCGATCAAACGGTTCTCGATCATGCGTGCGGTCATGCCCAGCAACACCAGCAGGTGCTGTTGCGTCATGCTCGAACGGCTGGTGACGTCCAGTGCGCCGGCCAGTTCGCCGGCCGGGTTGTACACCGGCACGGCCGAGCAGGTGAGCTGGGTGAACTGGCTGAAGAAGTGGTCCTCGCGGCGGATCGACACCGGCCCGCCCGCGGCCAGGCAGGTGCCCATGCCATTGGTACCTGCCTCGGTTTCGCCCCAGGCACCGCCGCAGCGCAAGCCCAGCGGCGCCATTTCAGCAGCGAACTCGGCCGAGGACACCATGTGCACGATCACGCCTTCGGTGTCGGTCAGCACCACCGCCGATTCGGCGTCGGCCAGTTGCTGGTACAGCGTGGTCATCTCGTAGCGCGCGCATTCGATGAGGTCGGCGTGGCGCGCGAATCGCTCTTCGAGCGCGATGCGGTCCAGAAAGGCCGGCTGCCCTGGCCGGTCGGGATGCAACTGGTACTGCTCCAGGCAGCGACTCCAGGACCGGGCGACGACGTCGTCGCAACCGCCGTTCGAGCCATTGCGCACGACCGCCAACACCCGGTCGGCATGTCGGTCGCTTCCGTACTGCAATGTTGCCATCCAGCACTCCCTGTCTTGGTTTGAGGCGTCTCGCGGTGAACTGCCGAGTCGGGATGTTTATTCTGACGCGCCGGCGGCGCTGTCACATAACCTTGCATCTCGGGTCTACCCTAGGACCTCGACCGGGTCGCCACAGGTGGCCCGCGATTTGCTGCCTGCAGGCGTCCTGTTGACCCTGGAGCTTTCCTTGTCCCTGCCTGCCCGCCTGCCCCAGCCGCAGCCCCGACGCCATGATGGCCTGTTCACCCACACCGCCACGGAAACCTCGATGGACCTCGTCCTGATCGAAGGCTTTCGCGCCGAGACCGTCATCGGCATCCACCATGGCGAAGACGTGCCGCAGCCTCTGGTGATCGATGTGCATGCTGGCGTATCGCACGCGCGCGCCTGCGACACCGACGACATTCGCGACACGATTGACTATTCAGTGGTTCGTACCCGGCTCTTGCGCCTGATGGCCGAACATCGGCTGCACATGCTGGAGGCCTTCGCCGAAGCCATTGCCGACATCCTGCTCGACGAGTTCGGCGCTGCCTGGGTACGTGTGCGCGTGGTCAAGCCCAACAAGTTCGACGATGTGCAGAGCCTGGGCGTGCAGATCGAGCGGCTGGCGCGGCCGCAACAGACGGTTCTGCCGGTGCAGCCGTCGGCGGGGCGCAGCGCGGCGGTGCTGCAGCTTCTGGGCAGCGGCATGGTGCCGGGCGGCCACTGACACCCGACAAGCCCACGGCAAGGGGTCGACCAAACGGCCTACAGAAAGGCCTACAAGAAAGGCCCACAAAAGAAGGCCCGCGCGTGCGGGCCTTTGTCTTCGCGGCGGAAACTTCAGTTCGGGGCAAACGGGTGTGAGGCCGTGCCCTTCTTGGCAACGACTTCGGCCGCCGTCGGCGTGCCGGCGACGGCGCGCTTGATCGATTCCTTGGTGGCCTGGTAGTTGTAGTCCTGGATCTTCTGGTCGCTTTCGGCCAGCCAGTGGATGAACACGCCCACGCAGATGAACACGTTGTCGGCTTCGTCGGCCGGGATGGTGCCG
>JBBRVD010000310.1:0-3129 GCA_038247175.1 Burkholderiales bacterium
CCTGCCCGGCTATTTCTGGCTGCGCGCTACCAGATCGCGGCACGCGCGTATCTGGCTCATCGTCACGTTGATCGCCGCGCTCGGCATCGGCCTGGCGCAACAGGTGCGCGGCGCACATTACCTCAGCCACACCTTGTGGACTGGCTGGATCAGCTGGGTCATCGCGGCCCTGGCCCATCACGGAATGCAGCTGTGGTGGCCGTCGCGCGAGACCACCCGCCGCATGGGCGACGACCAAGAGCGCAAGAGGCAATCGCGTGCCTCTCGCGCTCTCAAACCACGCGGCAGATCTTGAGCATGTTGGTGCCGCCAGGCGCGCCCATCGGCTCGCCACAGGTGATGGCGTACACATCGCCGCTTTGCACGATGTTGCGGGACTTAAGGTGATTCTCGGCCTCGATCAGCGCGGTATCGCGGTCCACATTGTTGTCCATCAACAGTGGTCGCACGTTACGGTACAAGGCCATCTTGCGCTGCGTTGCCACGCGCGGCGTCAGCGCATAGATCGGCACCCGGATCAGGTGGCGGCTCATCCACAACGCGGTCGAGCCGCTGTCGGTCAGCGCCACGATCGCCTTGGCACCCATGTGGTAGGCGGTGAACAGCGCACCCATGGCGATCGACTGGTCGATGCGCCCGAACGTCTTGCCAATGAAATCAGCCTCGAAGTTGACCACCTCGTGCGACTCGGCGGCGTGGCAGATCTTGGCCATCTCCACTACCGTCTCCAGCGGGTATTTGCCGGCGGCCGTCTCGGCCGACAACATCACCGCGTCGGTGCCATCGAGCACCGCGTTGGCGACATCGCTGACCTCGGCACGCGTAGGCACCGGGTTGGTGATCATCGACTCCATCATCTGGGTCGCGGTGATGACCACCTTGTCGTGTTCGCGCGCCAGCTTGATCATGCGTTTTTGCAGTGCCGGCACCGCGGCATTGCCGACCTCGACCGCGAGGTCGCCACGCGCAACCATGATGCCGTCGCTGGCCAGCAGGATCTCCAGCAACTTGGGGATCGCCTCGGCCCGCTCGATCTTGGCAATCAGGCCTGGCCGATAGTTCATATCGGCCGCGGCCACATTGCACAACTGGCGCGCCATCTCCATGTCGGTCGCATTCTTCGGAAAACTCACCGCCACGTAGTCGGCCTTCAGGCCCATCGCGGTGCGGATGTCATCCATGTCCTTGGCGGTCAGCGCAGGGGCCGTGAGACCTCCGCCCATCTTGTTGATGCCCTTGTTGTTGGACAACTCACCGCCGATCTTGACCGTGGTGTGCACTGCGTCGCCACGGATTGCATCGACCGTGAGCACGATCAGTCCGTCGTTGAGCAGCAAGGTGTCGCCGGCCTTGACCTCGCGCGGCAAAGACTTGTAGTCGAGTCCGACCGCTTCCACATCACCCGGGTCGGTGCGTGTCGCATCCAGCACGAAGGACGCACCGGCCTTGAGCATGACCTTGCCTTCCGCGAATTTGCCGACCCGGATCTTCGGGCCCTGCAAATCGGCCATGATGGCCACTTCGCGTCCGGCTCGCACTGCAGCCTCGCGCACCAGCTGCGCCCGGTTGATATGGTCCTGCGCCGTGCCATGGCTGAAATTGAGTCGAACGACATTGACCCCGGCCCGGATCATCTGCTCGAGCAGGTCGGGATCGCTGGATGCAGGCCCGAGCGTGGCAACGATCTTGGTGGCGCGGCGAATGGCCATGGTCAGTCTCTCCTGTTGTTTCGCGCGATTCTCCCATCGAACCGGTTACCGGCCAGTTACGAGGCCCGAGCGGCCGGTGATTGCCACGCCCGATCAAGCCGTCAGCCCGTCGCGCGGCGGCCCAGGATTTCGAACGCCGGCAAGGTCTTGCCCTCAAGCACCTCGAGGAAAGCACCGCCGCCGGTGGAGATGTAGTCGATCTTTTTCTCGATGCCGTATTTGGCGATCGCCGCCAGCGTGTCGCCACCACCGGCCAGCGAATACGCGTCGCTGTCGGCAATCGCCTTGGCGATGCGTTTGGTGCCGGCTTCGAACGCGGGGAACTCGAACACACCGAGCGGACCATTCCAGACGATGGTGCCGGCCGACTGCAGTTGCTCGGCCAGTTGCTGGGCGGTCTGCGGGCCGATATCCAGGATCATGTCGTCGTCCAGCACGTCGGCCGCGGCCTTGACCGTGGCCTTGGCGTCGGACTTGAACTCCTTGGCAGTCACCACATCGATCGGTATCGGCACGGCGGCGCCGCGCGCCGTCATCGACAGGATCACCGCCTTGGCCTGCGCCAGCAGGTCTGGCTCGGCCAGGCTCTTGCCGATCTTGAGACCGGCGGCGAGCATGAAGGTGTTCGCAATGCCACCACCGACGATAAGCTGGTCGACATTGTCGGCCAGCGCCTGGAGGATGGTCAGCTTGGTCGAGACCTTGGAGCCTGCAACGATGGCGACCAAGGGGCGCCTCGGATTTTTCAGCGCCTTGCCGATGGCGTCGATCTCGGCTGCGAGCAAGGGACCGGCACAGGCGACCGGCGCGTACTGGGCGATGCCGTAGGTACTGGCCTCGGCCCGGTGCGCCGTGCCAAAGGCATCGTGCACGAAGATGTCGCACAACGCCGCCATCTTGCGCGCCAGCGTCTCGTTGTTTTTCTTCTCGCCGACATTGATGCGGCAGTTCTCGAGCATGACCAGTTGCCCCGGCTCGAGCGCGCGCCCGTCGAGTTGCACGCCATCGACCCAGTTCGCCAGCAGCGGCACCTCGCGCCCCAGCAGTTCGCCCAGCCGCCTGGCCACCGGTGCCAGCGAGTCGGCGGGTGAGAAGCTGCCTTCGCTGGGCCGGCCCAGGTGGGACGTGACCATCACCGCCGCGCCGGCTTCCAGCGCCATCGTGATGCAACCCACCGACGCACGGATACGCGTGTCTTCGGTGATCTTGCCGTCGTCGTCCTGCGGCACGTTGAGGTCGGCCCGGATGAAAACCCGCTTGCCAGCGACTTCGCCCCTGGCGCACAGATCGGAGAATCGGATGAAGTTCATGGGTCGCTCCCCCAGCTGTCTAGATGGGCAAATTGTAGGTTCCGTGCGCAAACACCTACCGGGCGCTCATCGACAGGCCGCAAACCAGTCCAGCTCCTTGCGATACAAGG
>JBBRVD010000311.1:0-3100 GCA_038247175.1 Burkholderiales bacterium
CGCCAGGTCACGCCAGCGGCGGCAAGGCCGCACAGCCCCGTGACCGTGGCTGCCATCGGAGCGCCCAATCGCTCGGCGAGCCATCCCATCGCCAGGAAGCCCAGCGGCGCCACGCCAATGCACATGGTCAATAGCCCCAGGGCCTCCGGTCGGCGATCCGCGGGCGCCACTGCGTAAACCAGGGTTGCCTGCATCACGGCAACGCCCGATTGCGCGACGCCGATCGCCAGCAGTAGCGCAGCGCTCAGCCAGGTGTTCCAGCTCCAGCCGAAGGCGATCTGCAGGACAAGGAAGAGCAGGAGCCCTCCGACATACAACTGCCCCTGACGCAAGCGACCGGCAAACGAGGTCAGCACGAGCGCGCCGAGCAATGCGCCGACGCCATCGACACTGGCCAGCAGGCCGACGCCCTGCGCGTCGAGTTGCAGCCGGACCTGGCCGATGACGGGAATCATGCTCAGCACCGGCCAGGCAAACAGGTTGAACAGGATCGTGATCCACAAGGCCGCTCGCAGCGCGGGCGATTCGCGTGCGGCCTGGAAACCGCGGACCAGCAGTTCGCGCAGCGCGGGCCTGGCGGTATCCGGCGTCACTGCCTGGTGTGACAGACCGGCCAGCGCGGCCAGCACCGGCAGATAGAAGACGGTTGTGAAAACCAACACCGCTGTGAGCCCGCCGCGCGCCAGCAACAGGCCGCCCAGACCAGGTCCGATCAGCCGGCAGGCGTTGGAGGCCACGGCATCCAGCGACATGGCCCGCAGGAGTCGTGCGTGCCCTGCGATGTCGCCCATCAGGCTGCGGCGCATCGGCATGTCGCTGGCCCAGACAATGCCATTGATGAAGCTGGCCAATGCCAGGTGCCAGATTTCGACCACACCCAGCACGGAGAGTATGAGCAGCATCAAGCTGGTGGCCAGCAAGAGTGCATGTGTCACGAACAACACGCCTCGACGCGACCGGCGCGTAGCCAGCGCACCGAGCACCAGACCAAACAGCGACAACGGCAGCAGGCGCAGCATCATCAGACTGGCCACCCACAACGCGGACTGCGTGCGCTCGTAGGTGTACACCGCGAAGGCCAGCATCTCGACCCCGCGAATCAGCGACATCAGCATGCCGACTGCCCACAAGCGGCGTAGCTGCGGGTCGCGGAGCATGGGCAGCGGTTCGAGCGGAGGCACGGGGGGTGGCTTTGGGCGGCTCAAGGGGGGCTCGTTATCGCGCCCGCAATATCGACTTAGAACCGATTGCAGGGCATCTTCACGCTCGGATCTCGAAAACCAACCCTTCCTCGACCACCACCCGCGCCATTGCATGCTCGAGCATCGTTCTGACCACGCTGGTCACCTCTTGGAGATGGCGATGCAGCGCAGCGTCGGCCTCGTTTTGCGCGGCACATTTCGCGCTGTAGTGCTCAAACCCCACCAGTAGCGTCACGATTTCGGCCAGATGTCTGGGGCACTCGCAGGCAACCATCGACGGCATTTCGGTCAGAGCGATCAATTCCGCATCGCTATAGAGCCTGTGACTCGTCTGAGGTTGTGTCGCGACCGCAGCCGTGACCGGGCGCGATGCAACGATCAAACGGGCCAATTCCTTGCCGGAGACGGGCTCGCGGCGCACCGTGACCCCGCTCGCCCGAAGACTTTCCGCGACCGCTTGCGCGCCGAACGAATAGACCAGGATGACGTTTTGCGTCGGCAGGGTGTTTCGAAGTGCCATCACGCGCTCGGTCATCGATGCGTCCAGTGACGAGGCATGAACGACAAGCACGTCGGCAGCGCCGGCGCGAGCGATTTCGCGCTCCGCATGGCTCAGGTCGTCGAAGACCATTGCCGGCGGGGGCCGCATGCGACTCGCAAGTTTGCGCGCGGCCGCCTGGCCGATGACGAGAACCCGCTGCACGCCCACCGATGCGACTTGGCTCCCGGTCGATAGCGCGATCAACGCGTCCCCATCGAGATGGGCCACCGTGCCGATGGCGTGCCCTTCGAGGGTCAGCCGTTTGATGAGCCGCAGGCGCTCGATGTCTTTCATCGAGTAGGTGCGCTGGCCAGCCGGAGACTTGGGCGGCGCCACCACGCCGTAACGATGCTCCCAGATTCGCAGCGTTGAAGGCGACAGGCCCGCCAGGCGTGCGGCAGTGCCGGTGCGCATCAGGGTTTTGTCACCAGGCTCGTCCTGGGTTGCTGGCACGTTCATAGGGCGGTTTTCTACGTAGGTGACTGGGCTGTTTCGATTGTGACACCGCACGTTGTAACGAGATTGAAACGTAAATATCCATATTTATGTCATTGACACTGATTCAATATCGTTTCATTTGCCTACCAGTCCCTATACTCCGCCGCAGGCCTGCGCAAACAAGTGTTGACACCGTACCCCAATCAGAATTTTTCGAGCACGTTCGCTTACCCACTGAAAGAGCATCAATGACCATTGCAACGACGACCCCTGAGCGCTTCTGGACCAAGACACGGTTGGCCATCATGACCGTCCCCTTGATCGGAGCAGCCTTCGCATCGGCCACTGCGCATGCAGCCACGACCGCAACACTGGAACAAAACGACTTTGTCGGTATCTCGTTCTGGATCATCTCGATGGCGCTGATCGCTGCCACGGTGTTTTTCTTCCTAGAACGGGACCGGGTGTCGCAGAAATGGAAGACCTCGCTCACGGTGTCGGGACTGGTGACACTGGTGGCGGCCGTACATTACTTTTACATGCGCGATGTCTGGGTGGCCACGGGCTCGACGCCCACGGTCTTTCGCTATATCGACTGGTTGATCACGGTGCCGCTGCTGATGATCGAGTTCTACCTGATCCTGGCTGCCATCACCAAGGTCAGCGTCGGGATTTTCTGGCGTCTGATGATCGGTACGCTGGTGATGCTGGTCGGCGGTTACCTGGGCGAAGCAGGGTACCTGTCGGTCTGGCCGGCGTTCATCATCGGCATGGCGGGCTGGGCCTACATCCTGTATGAAATCTTCCTGGGTGAGGCTGGCAAGGTCAATGCAGCCAGTGCACCGCCCGCGGTCCAGTCTGCCTTCAGCACGATGCGGTGGATCGTGACGTTCGGCTGGGCGATCTACCCGGTCGGATA
>JBBRVD010000312.1:0-3093 GCA_038247175.1 Burkholderiales bacterium
ACACAACGGCAGTGCCGCTGCCGGTGGACGCGCTCCCATGAGTGGCGATTCGAACCCGGTGGAACATACGGAACTGGCGCCCGGATACCGGATCCCGCGCGTCATCCGGGGCGGCTGGCAGCTCTCGGGCGACCATGGACCGGTCGATCGCGAACAGGCCAATGCCGACATGAAGAAATTCGTCGATGCCAGCCTGAACACGGTGGACGGCGCCGATATCTACACCGGCGTCGAGGACATGTACGGTGCGTTCAACCAGCGGCGAATGGCAGCCGGCCTGCCGCGACTGCAGGTGCACACCAAGTTCGTGCCCGACCATGCCGACCTGGCCCGGGTCGATGCGGCCTATGTGCGCCGGATCATCGAACGCTCGTTGCAGCGCCTGCGCCTGGAGCGGCTCGATCTGGTGCAATTGCACTGGTGGGACTACGCGGTGCCCGGTTGCGTGGCGACCGCGCTGGAACTGGCGGCGTTGCAGAAGGAAGGCCTGATCGCCCATCTGGGCTGCACCAATTTCGATAGCCTGCACGCCGCTGCGATGCGCGATGCCGGTGTGCCGCTGGTCAGCATCCAGGTGCAATATTCGCTGCTCGACCGGCGGCCGCAACACGCGCTGACCAAGGTCTGTGCGCAGCGCGGCCTGAAGATGCTGTGTTACGGCACCCTGGCCGGTGGCTTCTTTTCCGAGCGCTGGCTTGGCGCACCGAAGCCGGGCGACGAGCTGACCAACCGCTCGCTGATCAAATACAAGCTGGTCATCGACGAGTTCGGTGGCTGGGCGGTGTTCCAGCAGTTGCTGCGCGTGCTGCAGCAGATCGGGCAACGGCATGGCACCAGCATCGCCGCCGTGGCCACGCGCTGGGTGCTGGATCAACCGGGCGTTGGCGCTGCCATCGTCGGTGCCCGGTATGCCGACAAGCTGGCCGACACGCTGGCGGTGTTCGGGCTGCGCCTGGACGCACGCGACCATGCCTTGCTGGAGCCGATACTGCGCGCGCACCCGGGCCCGGCCGGCGACACCTACGCACTCGAACGCGACAAGAACGGCCGGCATGGCCGTATCATGAAGTACAACCTGAACAAGTCCTGATTTCGCCTGTTTCCGCTCTGCCAACCCGATCTCTCAACCCGCTCTTCCAACCCTCAACGGAGTTTTGTCACCATGCGTCTTTTGATGTCTTCCCTGACCGTGGCCGTTCTGGCCAGCCTGTCGCCCCTGACGGCCTTTGCCCAGTCACCGTCCTGTTCGCACACGGTTGGCATGGTTGTCTCGTTGACCGGGCCGGCCGGGCGTTTCGGCCAGGCCGCCAGCAAGTCGGTCGAGCTCGCTTTCAACGAGTTGAACAAGGCAGCCGGCGCATCGGGTGTCGCGGGTTGCAAGCTGGCCATCGACCTGCGCGATGCGCAGAGCCAGGGTTCGGTCGCGGTGGACCAGGCCCGCCAGCTGGTCGACCTGAAGAAAGTGCCCGCCCTGATCGGCGGCATCATCAGCTCGGTGTCCATCCCCATCGTCACCTCGGTCACCGGACCCGCGGGCGTCGTGCAAATCTCGCCCGCTTCGACGTCGCCGACCCTGACCAAGCTGGCCAACGAAGGCAAGACCAATGGCTGGTTCTTCCGCACCATCACCAGTGATGCGCTGCAGGGCACGGCTGCGGCCAAGTATGCAATGGACCAGGGCATGAACACCCTGACGATCATCCATGTCAACAACGACTTCGGCGTCAACATGCTGGCCGAGTTCAAGCGCGCATACGAGGCACTGGGCGGCAAGATCATCAGTATCACGCCCTATAACGCGCAGCAGCCGTCCTACAACGCCGAGGTCACGAACGCGCTCAAGGGCGACCCGCCGGCCTTGTATTTCATCGGTTACCCCGGTGACGGCACGACCATCGTGCGCACCTGGATCCAGCAGGGCGGCCCGCAGAAGTTTTTGCTCAATGACGGCATGAATGCGGCCGATTTCATCAAGGGTGTCGGCCCGCAATTCCTGACCAATGCCTTCGGCACCTCGTCCGGCACCAACAAGACGCCGTCCACCGAGTTCTTCACCAGCGCCTATCCGGCCATGAGCGGCGGTTTCGACGCTGGCGCCCCGGCGGCCGACCGCGCCTTCGACGCCGCTGCCATCCTGGGCCTGGCGATTGCCCATGCCGGCAAGTTCGAGGCTGCGGCCATCCGCGACTCGATCCGCAAGGTGACCGAACCCGGCGGTGAGGTGGTGCATGCCGGGCCGCAAGGTTTCGCCCGGGCAATGCAACTGATCAAGGAGAAGAAGCCGGTTCGATATGCTGGCGTGATTGGCGCGGTGCAGTTCGACAAGAACGGTGACATCGTCGGCCCCTTCCGCACCTGGCGCATCACCAATGGCGAAGTGGCGACCGTGGGCCAGATGTCGGTCGATGAGGTGCAGGCGATCCAGGCCAAGCTGCCCAAGTGAGCCGCCGGGCCGCTCCCAAGGTGAACAGCACCGCAGCACGCAGTGCGGAGGTTTACTTATGAACCCAACGCAGGCGTGCCCTGAGCGCGCCGAGCTTGCGCCGGGGCTGGAGATTTCGCGTATCGTCACCGGCTTGTGGCAGGTGGCCGACATGGAGCGCAGCGGCACGTTGCTCGATCCGGTGCGTGGCGCGCAGTCGATGTCCGAATACGCGCAAGCCGGGTTCGACACCTTCGACATGGCTGACCATTACGGTTCGGCCGAAGTCATCACCGGCCATCTGCTCACGTCGCAAGCGGGCAAGGGCGTCAAGGCGTTCACCAAGTGGTGCCCCGCGCCCGGACCGATGACGGCCGCCGTGGTGCGCGAAGGCGTGCTGCGCTCGCTCGAGCGCATGCGCACGCCCTGCATCGATCTGCTGCAGTTCCATTGGTGGACCTTCGAGCACCCGGCCTATATCGATGCGATGCTCGAACTGGCGCGTCTGCGCGAGGAGGGCCTGATCCGGCACCTGGGGCTGGCCAACTTCGATACCGCGCACCTGCGCCTGCTGCTGGCCGAGGGAATTCCGATTGCCAGCAACCAGGTCTGCATCTCGCTGCTGGATCGGCGTGCCACCGAAGCCATGTCGGCGTTGTGCCTGGAGCGCG
>JBBRVD010000313.1:0-3091 GCA_038247175.1 Burkholderiales bacterium
CCGGCTTTCGGCATCGTGGCCGCCGTGCTCGGCGTGGACAACACCATGGGATCGGTAGGACAGGCGCCAGCCGTGCTGGGCGGCATGATCGCCGCGGCGCTGGTGGGAACCTTCCTGGGCATCTTGCTGGCCTACGGCGTGGTGGAACCGCTGGGCGGTTTGCTAGAGCAGAAGTCCGAGGATGCTGCCAAGGAACTGCATTGCATCAAGACCACCTTGCTGGCCAGCATGCAGGGCTACAACCCCTCCACCGCGATCGAGTTCGGTCGCAAGGTGCTGTTCTCGACCGAACGCCCAAGCTTTTCGGAACTCGAAGCACATGTGCGCGGCAAAAAGTGATGCGCACAGCAGCGTTGTCTAAAGACTGATATGGCCACCGACGCAAAGAAGCTGCAGCCGATCATCATCAAGCGGGTCAAGAAGTCCGGTCACGCCGTGCACGGCGGAGCCTGGAAGATTGCCTACGCCGACTTCGTGACCGCCATGATGGCGTTCTTCCTTCTGATGTGGCTGCTGGGCTCCACGTCGGATGGTGACAAGAAAGGCTTGTCCGACTATTTCTCGGCGCCCCTGAAAGTCTCGATGCTTGGCGGCAGCGGCGCAGGTGCCAGCAACAGCGTGATCCAGGGCGGCGGCGCCGACCTGACCAAGACCAGCGGTCAGAACCGTGCCGGCGACCCGAGCGACCCGATCGCGCGCAAGGCAGCCGCCGACGCAGTGAAGGCTGAAGTGGCACGGCAGGAATCGCGCAAGCTGGCCGCTCTGAGCGAGAAGATCAGCTCGTTGATCGCGAACAACCCCAAACTGGCCGAGTTCAAGGCCCAGATCCGGCTCGAGATCACGCCCGATGGCCTGCAGATCCAGATCGTCGACGACCAGAGCCGCCCGATGTTCGACGTCGGCAGCGCGCTGGTGAAGGTCTACATGCGCGATATCCTGCGCGAAATCGGTTCGGCCCTCAACGGAGTCGAAAACAAGATCAGCCTGGACGGCCATACCGACCGCAGCCCTTACGGCAGCGGTGAGCGCGGCTACAGCAACTGGGAGTTGTCTTCCGACCGGGCCAACGCGTCGCGCCGCGAACTGGTGGCGGCCGGCATGCCGGATGACAAGCTGGCACGGGTCACCGGCATGGCATCGAGCAGCCTGCTGGAGCCAGACCAGCCGTTCGCGCCAGTCAACCGCCGCATCAGTATCCTGGTGATGACCAAGGACGCCGAAGAACGCCTGCTCGGCGGCAAACGCACGCCGGTCGAACTGGCTGCGCCCGCGGCCCCGGCATCGGCCGCTGCGCCGGGCCGCTGAGCGAAAGGCAGCCGATCGCTGCGGCGATAATCCCGTTCGTGAACACGGAAATATCGCTCCATGGCATCTGAACTGCGCTTCCTGGTGGTCGACGACTTCTCGACCATGCGGCGGATCGTGAGCAACCTGCTCAAGGACAGCGGCTTTACCGAAACCGAAGAGGCCGAGGATGGCAAGGTGGCGCTGATGAAGCTGCGCAGCGGCAAATTCGACTTTGTCGTGTGCGACATCAACATGCCCAATGTCAATGGTCTGCAGATGCTCGCCGAAGTCAAGAAAGACGCCAAGCTCCAGCACATTCCTGTGCTGATGGTCACTGCCGAGGCGCGCAAGGAAGACATCCTGCTGGCGGCGCAACTGGGCGCCGCCGGGTACGTGGTCAAGCCCTTCACCAAGGCCGTGCTCGAGGAAAAAGTGCTCTACATTCTCAAGAAGCAGGGCTTGCAAGTCAGCTGACGGGAGCGTCGCGCCGCGCTGGCACCCCAAGCTGCAAAGCGTTGTCGAAGTGACGGGTCAAGCCCCGGCTTTTCGGGCTTTAGTTTGTGCGTGCGCTGATGACAATGGAGGCAACACCACTTCCCGCGCACCATGGAATCGAACAGCCAGGACCGCAATCTTCCGGCCACCGAGCGCAAGCTGCGCAAAGCGGTCGAAGACGGCCAGGTCACCCGGTCCCAATACCTGACGCATCTGGCCGTGCTCGGAGTTGGCTCGGTCGCTTTGGTCGCGCTGGCACCGTTCATGTTCGACCGGATCCAGCTGCACCTGGCGCGGCAATTGTCGTTCGACGCCGCCGCCATTCGAGAGCCGCGGAACATGCTCGGCCGCCTGCAGGACATGTCCGTTTCCAGCCTGCTGGGCTGCGCCCTGTTTGCCGCGATCGTCATCACAGCCGTGGTGCTGAGCAACATTTCGGTCGGGGGCTGGGTGAGCTCGACCAAACCGATCACACCCGACTTCAGCCGCATCAATCCGCTGGCAGGTCTCGGACGCATGTTCACCAAGGACAAGCTGGCCGAAGTGGGCAAGATGGTGGTCATCATCATCGTGCTGGCGGCGATCGGCACCCTTTACCTGGCCCGCACGATCCAGCCGGTGGCCGCACTGGTGATGCAGCCTTCGGTTGCCGCGCTGCAGTACATGGCCGACTGGTTGATCACCGGCATGGGCTTCATGCTGTTGCTGATGCTGGTCGTGGCCGCCATCGACGTACCGCTGCAGAAGTTCCTGCATAAATCGCGGCTCAAGATGTCGCACCAGGAATTCAAGCAGGAACACAAGGAGTCGGATGGCAATCCCCACGTCAAGGGTCGGCTGCGCCAGCGCCAGCGTGAACTGTCCCAGAGCGGCAGCGTCTCGGCCGTGCCCAAGGCCGACTTCGTCGTCATGAATCCGACGCACTATGCGGTCGCCATCCGCTACGACGACAAGACGATGAGCGCACCGCAGGTGATCTCCAAGGGCGCAGACCTGCTGGCCATGCGTATCCGCGATCTGGCGCGCACGCATGCGATTCCGGTGCTGCAGTCGCCGATGCTGGCACGGGCACTGTATGCCAACGCGGAAATCGGCCAGGACATTCCGACCACGCTGTACACCGCGGTCGCCCAGGTGCTGGCCTATGTGTACCGGCTCAAGGCGGCGCTGCGCGGCGAGGCGCCGATGCCAGGTGATCCGCCCGAGCCGCACGTTCCTGCCGAGCTCGATCCGATGCGCCGCGCGGCGGCGGCAGCCCGGCCATGAACCCGATGCTGCGCACACTGCAGCGAACGCTGGGCCCCTACGC
>JBBRVD010000314.1:0-3076 GCA_038247175.1 Burkholderiales bacterium
GACATCGACGACTACACGATCCTGGTGCAGAACCACCATACCGAGGATGATTTCCGCGACCAGTTGTGTGACCAGTTCGACGTGTTGTACCGCGAGTCGCAGACGCAGGGTGGGCGCGTGATGGCGATATCGCTCCACCCCTGGGTGATCGGCCAGCCCTATCGCATCCGCGCGCTCGAAGAGGCGCTGGCGCATGTCATGGGCCATGCCGGTGTGTGGGCCGCGACCGGTAGCGACATCCTCGACGCATGGACGGCTGCGCAGCCGTCCTGACAGCCGATGCGCCTGATATCAGCCTGCTCCGGCGACAACACGACGCGAAAAGCGTCGTGGCGCCGCTCAATCGGCTTTGCCGCCTTCGGCAATATGCAGCGCCAGATCGTTCCAGACGTCCTGGCGCCGGATCAGGCCGCCCGCCACCTCGAATCGGTCGATGAAGCGAATGCCCTCGAAGGCCGATCCATCCGGCCAATGGCCCTGCAGCGTGCCGAAGCAGCAGACAACGGTGGTGTCGTCGTTCCAGCTTTCGTCGACATGCTCGTAGGTCTTGGTCACCTGGCGATAGCGTCCGCTCGACCACGCAATCAGTTCCTCGAGCCGGTGCATGACCGGGCTGCCAGGAAACCGCATGACGAAGTCTGGCGCCAGCAGCGCGCGCGCTGCGTCCAGCTCGCGTCGCTCCATCAGGTCCAGGAAGCGGCGAACCATAGGCGATGCCTCGATCTTTTCCGCGCGACCGGCGTCGAACACCTTGCCATCGCGCTGGTAGGTACTGGCATGCTGGACGAATACCGTCGTGCCGGCCGGTGGCGAGTCGATCACCGAACGGGCCGCCAAGGCCACTCGCCGCACCATTGTGGCCTCCGCGACCTTCGAATAGCCGGGCAGCAGCGTGATGGAAATGACGGGCATGGCAAATTCCTGATGGGATGCAGAAGCGCCCGATGATGCCTGCAAGCGGACAACCCCACAACCCGGTCGGGCCCGAGCAGCGCATCGACTACAGCGCCGCGCCCGAGCGTGCGCCGCTGCGCTGGCCGGGTGGCGCGCGCGTCGCGTTGTGGGTCGCGCCGAACATCGAACATTACGAATACCGGCCCGAGAAGATCCGGGTGCGCGACCCATGGCCTCGGATGCCGCATCCCGACATCCTGGGTTACGGACTGCGCGACTATGGCAACAGGGTCGGCGTCTGGCGGCTGATGGAGCTGTTCGATCGGTACCGGTTGCCGGTCACCGTGTCGCTGTCGATGGCGGTGTTGCAGATGTACCCTGCCGTAGCCGACGCGATGCTGGCGCGCAACTGGGAATTCATGTCGCACGGCCTGTACAACACGCGTTACCACTGGAGCCTGAACGAGGACGAGGAGCGCGCCGCGATCGAGGAGTGTCAGCAGATTCACCGTGACGTGGTCGGACGCGGCCTTCCAGGCTGGTTTTCACCCGCGGCATCGAACACCTTGCAGACGCCCGATCTGGTGGCAGAGGCGGGTATCACCTACCTGTGCGACCTGTACCACGACGACCAGCCCACGCCGATCCGGGTGCGCAGCGGCGAACTGTTCTCGCTGCCGTATTCGATGGAGATCAACGACAGCATCGCGTGGCGGCGCGGCCAGGAGGCGCAGGCTTTCGCGCAGAAGATCCGCGACGAGTTCGATGTCTTGTACGCCGAAGGTGCGCAGCACGGCAAGGTCATGAACATCGCGGTGCATCCGTTCATCATGGGTCAGCCCCACCGCATCGAGCATCTGGACCAGGCGCTGAAGTATGTGTTGTCGCACAGCGGCGTCTGGTGCGCAACAGGCTCCGAGATCATTGCGCATTACCGCGCCCACCTGCAGGCCCTGCCTGCCAGCACTGCCAGCACTGCCAGCACTGCCAGCACTGCCAGCACTGCCACGCCTGGCGGCACACCGGAACCGATAACATGAACCCAGCTCCTGCGAACGACTATATCCGCGCCTACATGCCCGAGCGCGTGCTCGACCCTGCACGCAGCGCGCTGCTGATCATCGACATGCAGTACGCCACCGGCTCGCGCCAGGGCGCTCTGGCCCGCACCTTGCAGGCCCAGGGGTCGAGCGTCGGCAATTACCGCTTCGACCGCATCGAGCAGCGGGTGCTGCCCCATACCCGGCAACTGCGTGACCGCTGCACCGCGCTGGGCCGCCCGGTGCTGCACGTGACCGTGGGTGCGGCGCTTGCCGATGCCGCCGATGCGCCGATCCATATGCGCAAGCTGTTCGTCGAATTCGCCAACCACGTCGGTAGCCGCGAGCACGAGATCCTGGACGAACTCAAGCCGCGAGCGGGCGAACATGTGTTGCGCAAGACCACGATCGGCGCCTTTGCATCAACCAACATCGACAGCCTTTTGCGCGCGCTGGGTTGCGAACAACTCTACCTGTGCGGCATCTCGACCAACATGTGTGTCGAGACGACGGCGCGTGAGGCGGCCGACCGGGGCTACCTGGTGACGCTGGTCGAGGATGCCTGTGGCACCACGCATGCCGACCTGCACGAGGTCACGATGCGTAACTTCCAGCGCCTGTTCGGCCGGGTGCGTTCGACCGCGCAAGTGCTGGACGAGTGGGCCAGCCCAGCCACTGCCGCCGTCACCGCTTGAGGCCAGTCCATGCGCAAGATCCTTGTCATCGTGCCGTTTGTCATGTCGCAGGACAACCTGCTGCTGCGCCAGCAGCAACTCGGCGGCCTCGCGTTCGGTCCGGACCTGGTGTTCGACTACCGCACCGTCAAGGCCGGGCCGGTCAACTATGCGAGTCACCATGATTTCGTGCTGGCCGACGTGGCCAACTTCGAGGCCGGCTGCCGTGCTGGCGAGGAGGGTTACGCGGCCGTGTGTATCGACACCATGAGCGATTCCGGGGTCGCTGCGTTGCGCTCGGTGCTCGACATTCCGGTGTTCGGGCCGGGCAAGGTGTCCATGCTCACGGCGCTGATGTTGGGCGACCGGTTCTCCATCCTGACCATGGCCAGCCGCTGGAAGCCGCTGTACAAGAAGGCATTGGACGAACTGGGTCTGCACCACAAGTGCGCATCGGTGCGTGCGATC
>JBBRVD010000315.1:0-3060 GCA_038247175.1 Burkholderiales bacterium
GCCCTGCGGGCTGCGGCGAGCGCCTTGGGAGCGGCCCGGCGGCGCTCATCGCTTGAGCCTCGGGTTGAGCTGGTCGCGGATCTGGTCGCCGACCAGGTTGATGGCGACGATCAGCACGATCAGCGCGATGCCGGGGTAGATCGAGATCCAGTAACGGCCCGACAACATGTACTGGAAGCCGTTGGCAATCAGCATGCCCAGCGAAGGCTCGGACACCGGCATGCCCAGGCCGAGGAACGACAGGGTGGCCTCGAGCGCGATCGAGTTGGCGACCTGCACCGTGGCCACCACGATCAGCGGCGGCATGCAGTTCGGCAGCACATGGCGAAACGCCACCCGCACCGCGCTCAGTGGCGTCGACAGGGCCGCCTCGACGTAGTCCTTGGAGCGTTCGGACGACGCCGCGCCGTGGGCGGTACGCGCGAAGTAGGCATATTGGGCCGTGACCAGCGCGGCAATCAGCGGCCACTTGCCCTGGCCGAGCAGGGCGGCGAGCACCAGCGCCAGCAGGATGGCCGGAAACGACAGTTGCAGGTCGATGATGCGCATGATCAGCGTCTCGGTGCGTCCGCCGGCGAAGCCGGCCAGCGTGCCCAGCGATGCGCCGAGCGCGAACGCGATCGCTCCAGCCATCAGGCCAACCTGCAGCGAGATACGCAGCCCGTACAGGATGCCCGAATACAGGTCGCGCCCTTGCGCGTCGGTGCCCAGCCAATGGGTGAAACCCTTGCTGCCGACATACCCGGGCGGGCGGCGCGCGTCCATCAGCACCAGGGTGGACAGGTCGTACGGATCCTGCGGTGTGATCCATGGCGCCAGCAGCGCCAGCAGCACGATCAGTGCGAGTACGACAAAGGCGACGACCGCGACCCGATCCTGCGCGAACTCGCGCAGGAAGCCGCGCAGCGGCGTTTCGATCGGCCTGGTCATGGCGTTCATGTCGTCTTGCGCGCACGCAGGCGCGGGTCGAGGGCGGCGTAGGCGATGTCCACCGTCAGGTTGATCGTGATGAACAGCAGCGACACCAGCATCAGGTAGGCCACCATCACCGGCCGGTCGAGCGTGGAGATGGAGTCGATGATGAGTTTGCCAACCCCGGGCCAGGAGAAGATGGTCTCGGTCACCACGGCGAACGCCAGCGTCGAACCCAGCTCCAGCCCGAACACGGTGACCAGCGGAATCGCGATCAGGCGCAACACGTGGTGGCGCAGGATGGTCCATTCGCTTTCGCCGGCAGCACGGGCGAATCGCACCGTGTCGGTCAGCATCACCTCGCGTGTGCCGGCGCGGGCCAGCCGGATCATCAGTGCCATCTTGAACAGCGCCAGGTTGATCGATGGCAGCAGCATGTGTGTGAGACCGTTGGCGGTGAGAAAGCTCCACTCCACGCCGAACAGCAGCACCGTCTCGCCCCGTCCGCCGGCCGGAAGCAGGCCCAAGTTCACGGCGAACACGAAGATCAGGATCAGCCCGATCCAGAACGAGGGCACCGAAAAACCGAGCACCGAAACACCCATGATGGTGCGGGCCGCCAGGCTGTGCGGCGCGTAACCGGCGAACATGCCCAGCGGCACGCCGATCAGCGTGGCTCCGAGCACGGCCGACAGGGTGATCTCCAGTGTGGCTGGCAGGCGCGACAGGATCAGGTCGAGCACCGGCATGTTGTAGACAAAGGAGCGGCCGAAGTCGCCCGTGGCCAGGCGCTGCAGAAAGATGCCGTATTGCTGCCACAGCGGCAGGTCGAAGCCGTAGGCGCGTATCGTCTGCTCGCGGATCTCCTGGGTCACGTCGGGGGCGATCATCACGTCGATCGGATTGCCGACCGCGTACACGCCGACGAACACCAGGGCCGAGATGACCAGCATCACGACGGCGGCCTGCATCAGGCGCTGGATGATGAATGCGAGCACTGAGTCGGCTTCGTTTGCGTTGCGGTCGCGGCTCGGGCGGCCGGAATTAGGCCCAGTCGGACTCGATCAGCGTGCGGGTCTCGGCCACGGCCACGTCCCACATCGCCATCAGCTCCGCATCCGGGCGCTGGTACAGACCGCCAAAGTTGCCGTCGCCGATCAGTTCTTTCTTGGCGCCCGGGTCGACGCGCTGGTATTTCGCAATGTCGATCATCGGCTTTTGCTCCGCAGGCATCGGCACGTCGGCCAGCCGCGTCCAGGGCAGGTTTTCCATCCACGACGCGTGCGAGGCGAGTGGATCGATCTCCTTGACCTTGGCCATGGTCTTGGGCGCGTTCCACCAGTTGTGCCACTTGACCTGCACGCCGCGGTTGCGGTCCAGCCACTCGAGAATGGCGCCGTGCGCCGGCCCGTTGCCACCGTGGCCGTTGACGATGACGATCTGCCGAAAACCGGTGCGCACCATGTGGTCCAGGATGTCGCACATCAGCGCGCACAGCGTGGACAGGCGCAGCGACACCGTGCCCGGATAGTCGACGAAGCTGGGCGTGAAGCCGTAGTTGATCGTCGGGTAGACCGGCACCCCGATCGGCTGCGCCGCGTCGATCGCGACCCGCTCGGCCAGGATCACATCGACACACAGGCTCAGGTAACCGTGTTGCTCGGTCGAGCCCAGTGGCAACACGGCGCGCTGGTCACGCTTGACGTGTTCCTGCACCTGCATCCAGTTCATATCGGCGAGTCGCATGGCGGGGTTTCCTTGTTCAGGGTTGGGCCGGGTCGGCCGGTGACTGCACGGTGCTCTCGAACATCGACAACACGACCTTGGCCATCAGCCCCGACAGGGTTTCGCGCTCGATCAGGCTCAGGGGTGACAACATCTCTTCTTCCAGGGCCACGAAGCGCGGCATGGCTTCGTCCAGGATGGCGCGGCCCGCGGGCGACAGCGTCAGGTTCTGCTGGCGCCGGTCGGACGCGCCCGCGTGGCGTGCGATCAGGCCCAGCTTGGCGATGCGGTTGACGGCCCGGCTCAGCGTGTTCTTCGGGAACGCGGTCGAGGCGGCGATCTCGCTGGCGGTCACGCCATCGACCAGGCCCAGGCTGTACAGGGTGACAAACTCGGCCCGTGACAGGCCGAAACGCTCCTCGA
>JBBRVD010000316.1:0-3056 GCA_038247175.1 Burkholderiales bacterium
CGCGCGGTGCCCAAGCTTGCGGCCCACCATGCGCACAACGTCCTGCACGACGTGCTGGACGCAGAGGGCCTGAAGCCGGCCGACATCGACGGCTGGATCTGGCATGCGGGCGGCCGCGACGTGCTGGCGGCGCTGCGGGATCGGCTGGACCTCTCCGAGCACGACGTGCGCCACAGCGCGGCGATGCTGCGCGAGTACGGCAACCTCAGCAGCGCCTTCGTGTACTTCGTGCTGCAGGCCGCGCTGGCGGATAACGCACCCGGCGGCCACTGGTGGCTGGCTTCGTTCGGCGCCGGCTTCACCAGCCATGGTGCCCTGCTGGAGGTTTCGTGACGCCGCGCGAGGTGGTCCCGGAACTGTTGGACAGTCTTGCGGCCGATGACCCGCTTGCGATCGGTTCACGGGCGGACCTGCGTCGCATCAATCGCATCATGGGTGCGCAATCGCTGCTCATCCGCGCGCTCGATCCCCTGCTGCGCGAAAGCAGCGGCCCGGTGAAGCTGGTCGAGCTGGGGGCCGGCGACGGCAGCCTGCTGCTGCGGGTCGCGCAGCGGCGTGCGAACGCATGGCCGCAGGTCCGACTGGGCCTTCTGGACCTGCAGCCCGTGGTCAGCGATGACACGCTGCAGCGCTATCGCCGCCTAGGCTGGGAGTGCGAGGTGCTGCGCGTGGACGTCTTCGACTGGCTGGCGCGCGATGTGCCGCCCGCACAGATTCAGGGCCAAGACGCCGCCGACGCGCCGATCATCATTGCCAACCTTTTCCTGCACCACTTCGAGGGCGAACGACTGGCGGCCCTTCTTGCCGGCGTCGCCGCCAACGCGCGCGCCGTCGTGTGCATCGAACCCCGGCGATCGCCCGGCGCACTGTTCGGCAGCCATCTGCTCGGGGCGATCGGCTGCAACCGGGTGACGCGCCACGACGCCGTGGTCAGCGTACGCGCCGGCTTTCGCGGCAGGGAACTCACCGCGCTTTGGCCTCAGAACGACCAATGGCGGCTGGACGAGGGCGACGCGGGTTTGTTCAGCCATCGCTTCGTTGCCGTGCGCGCCGAACCCCGAAGCAAGGTAGCGCCGGCATGAGCACGGATTTCGATGCGATCGTGATCGGCGCCGGGCCTGCGGGCGCCACCACCGCGATCCGCCTGGCGCAGGCCGGCTGGTCGGTGGCGCTGGTCGAGAAGCGTGACTATCCACGCCGCAAGGTCTGCGGCGAGTGCATCGCCGCGACCAACCTGCCGCTGCTCGATGCGCTGGGCGTAGGTGAGGCCTTCCGCGACATCGCCGGACCGGAGCTGCGCCGGGTGGGCCTGTTCGTCGGCGAGCGCACGATCGTCGCGCCACTGCCGCCGCTCGATGCCGGTCCCTACCGATGGGGTCGGGCGCTGGGGCGCGAGCATCTGGACACACTGCTGCTGGCTCGCGCGGCGCAGGTTGGCGCGTCCGTCTGGCAGCCCTGGACGGTAAGGCACGAACAGCGCGACGGGGCGCTGCATGCCTGCGACCTGGTGCGCACCGGGGGCAGCGACACGGTGCGTCTGCGCGCACCGGTGCTGGTCCGTGCCCATGGCTCCTGGGAGCCGGAGCCGGACGCGCAGGCGGCTGAGCGCGCACCGCATCGCGGCAGCGACCTGCTTGCCTTCAAGGGGACGTATCGTGACGCGCGTATCGAGCCGGGTCTGTTGCCGGTGTTGGCCTTCAGCGGTGGCTACGGTGGCATGGTGTTGGGCGACCATGGCCTGACCACCCTGGCGTTCTGCATCCGCCGCGACACCCTCCGCGCACAGCGTGCGCGCAGTCCCGGGGGCAAGGCGGCGCTGGCCGCACTCGAGCACGTGCAGGCGCACTGCGCGGGCGTGCGCGACGCGCTGGCCGACGCCACCCAGGCCGAGGATTGGCTGGCGGCGGGTCCGATCCAGCCCGGCATCCACGCCCCGTGGCGCGCCGACGGCAGCTTCGCGGTGGGCAACCTGGCCGGCGAAGCCCATCCGATCCTCGGCGAAGGCATCAGCATGGCGATCCAGTCGGCATGGCTGCTGTCCGACCGGTTGCTGGCGCAAACCGCCGGCCAGTCCGTGCAACATGCCTCCCCTGGGCAGCTCGCCGGGATCGGCCGGGACTATGCCCGCCGCTGGCGAGGCCAGTTTGCATCGCGCATCCGGATCGCCGCGATTTGCGCCAACCTGGCGATGCGCCCGCAGGCGGCCGGCGCCTTGCTGCCGGTCCTGGAGAGATTCCCGGGGCTGCTGACGCGGTGTGCCCGCGCCGCGGGCAAGGTTCGCCAACCGCCCGATTCGCCCATCGGACGCATCACGGACACCATCCACAGCGGAGCAGAGCAGCGATGAGCACACCGACCACCGACGGACAAACGTTCGCTATCCTGCGCGAACTGATCGCCAAGGACCATGCCATTGCGCCGGAGACGCTGACGCCGGAGACGCCCCTGCAGTCGCTGGAGATCGATTCGCTGGCGCTGATCGAGCTGATCTTCACCCTCGAGGAGCGCTTCGACGTGGTGGCCGACAAGGTGCCCGACGACCTGCCGACCCTGGGCAGCGTGGCCGACTATATCGACGGCCTGGTGACACCGCGCATGGCCGCCCCTGGCGACGCCACGCCGGCGGCCTGATGGCAGCGCGCCGCGTCGCCGTCACCGGCCTGGGCGTGGTTTCGCCTTTGGGCATGGGCGAAGCCGGCTTCTTCGAAAGCCTGCAGGCCGGGCGTTCGGGCGTTCGCAGGCTCGATGCCCCGTTCAGCGAACGCCTCTCGACCCGTATCGGTGCACCCGTGGATTTCGATGGTGCCGCGCACTTCGCGCCGCCCAGGCTGCGCATGCTCGACCGGGTTTCGCAGCTCGCTCTGGTCGCCGCGCGGCAGGCCGTCGACGGGGCCGGCCTGGACGCTTTCGACAAGGCGCGTGAGCGGGCAGGGGTGTTCCTGGGTACCGGCATGGGCGGCGCACAGACCACCGACGATGGCTATCGCGCGCTCTACGAACAGGGAGCCGCGCGTCTGCCGCCCTTCAGCGTGCTGATGGCGATGAACCACGCCGCC
>JBBRVD010000317.1:0-3052 GCA_038247175.1 Burkholderiales bacterium
ACGTCGCCACCGCCGATTGATCTCCCCATCGCCATCAACAATGCCATCAGCAATGCCATCACACCGGATCAATTTGATCAACGCTCACCGAAAGGTCTTCTTGTTCGGGCTCGCCAGTCTTCTGGCGGCCTGCGGTGGGGGCGGCGGGTCGGGTGGGGGAGGTGCGTCACCCTCACCACCCCCCGCACCGGCACCGGCACCCGCACCCGCACCCGCACCCGCACCCGCACCGGCACCGCCCCCGGCGCCGACCGCGAACCACTCTTTTCCGGCGGGCCTGTC
Organism: Burkholderiales bacterium; assembly: GCA_038247175.1. GTDB lineage: Bacteria > Pseudomonadota > Gammaproteobacteria > Burkholderiales > Burkholderiaceae_C > CAISIP01. The sequence goes on from JBBRVD010000317.1 coordinate 283, forward strand.
CTACCCGCATGGCATCCGGCCCAGCAATTTCTCGCAGGCCCAGATGAATGCCGACCTGCTGAGCATGTGGCAGGCCTGGCGCAACAGCTATCTGGTGAATGACCTGACCGATCCGACGCTCAAACGCGTCACCGCCGAGGGCGGCGCCACCACGCTCAGCGAGGGCGTGGGCTACGGCATGCTGGTCTCGGTCTACATGGCCAACGCCACCAACACCGGCAAGACCGACTTCGACGCCCTGCTGCGCTATTACCGCAAGTATCAGAAGGTGGTTGGCTCGACGCAATACGGTCTGATGGCCTGGCGCATCAGCGCCAACGGCGCCGTCCTCGACAACTATGTCGCGCCCGACGGCGATCTCGACGCGGCCTATGCATTGCTGGTGGCCGACAAGAAATGGGGCAGTGCCGGCGCCATCAATTACCGGCAGGAGGGCATCAACATCATCAACAGTCTGATGACCTGGTCGCTGCTCAATCGGGCCCCTGGCGCCTCGCAGCTGGTGTCAAGGTCGGACTTCAGCCCGACGGTTGGGGAGGGCGACGCCACCTACACGATGAGTTCGTACCAGACGGTCAGCTACTTCAACCAGTTTCGCGCAGCGAGCGGCGATGCCCGCTGGGACAGCACGCGCGATGCGGGCTACAAGATGTATGACTACTTCTACAAGGCCAATCCCGCGCACGGTGGCCTGACGCCCTTCACCTTCCTGACCAAGCCCGGCGCGAATCAGTACCAGCGCGCGGCGCGCGGCTACAACTTCGGGTATGACGCCAGTCGTACACCGTGGCGGGTCGGGCTCGACTACCTCTGGTACGGCAATCAGAACTCGCTGGCCGCGCAGCAGGCCCTGGGCACGGTGACCGCGACACTGGCGCGCGACATGCCGGACCGCAACACGAGATGGCTGCAAACCATTAGCGGGGGCGATCCGATGAATGTGCGCAGCAGCTACGAGCTCGATGGCACGCCGTCTCCCACCTCCTTCGTCGGCAGCCAGCGCAACTTCGTCTCGCCGATGGCCACGGCGGCGATGGTGGACGCGTCCCATCAGGTCTGGCTCAACACTTTGTATGCCTGGATGCGCCTGCAAACCCCGGGCGTCGCCTACAGCAGCGGCGGGCTGACGGCCAACCCCAGCTACTTCGAGGATTCGGTGTTGATGGTCAACATGCTGGTGGTGACGGGCAATATGCCCAATCTCGCGGCGCAATGAAAGCGGGGGGCCTCGCGGCCCCAGGGTTCTAGTTCAGCGCGGCCCCAGGCCCAGCGTGCGGCGGATCACCCGCATGCCGAAGGCCTGGTGTTCGGCCACCAGGCCCATGACCGCCTTGAGCTTGCGGCGGGCCGCTGGCAAGTCGCGCACGATGGCCATCAGCGCCGCCGAGATTTCGGCGCCGCTGGCCTTGTTGATGTCGGGGACATACCAGTTGCCCAGACCGATGTCGCGGAACATGTCCGCCTTGATCGAGTCCTCGGGCTGATGGACCATCAATTCGGCCGAGGCCACGGCGGCCTCCAGCGCGGCGTTGCTGGTCTTGCCGGGTCAGCGTTTTTCCGACTTGGCAGGCTTGCCGGCGGCGGCAGCTTCGCCGGCCTGCGCCTTGCGTTTGAAGTAGTCGGCCAGCACATCGAAGGCCAGCTTGCGTTCACCGGTCTCGGAGACCACGCCCTTGCGGTTCCAACCGTTCTGGAACACCGGATGCTCGCGCCGTGGCGACTGGAAGTCTTTCAGGATCCAGGGCGAGATGCCGCGCAGGAAGCTGATGCCATCGGCCATCTTCAGCGTGTTGGTATAGAACTGCGCCTGGAACTCTTCCGAGAACTTCGCCTTGTTCACCGGGTCGTGGTAGTTGGCCTTGGCATCGGCACCGAACTCCGACAGCATCATCGGCTTGCCGTGGAGGTTGCTCCAGGTCACCGTGGTGATGTCGTCCAGCGAGTCGTCGCCGTACCAGCCGGTGTAGGTGTTGATGGCCAGGATGTCGAGCTTGGCGGCCAGCGGGTCGGTGATCTTGGCTTCGAGGCGTCCGTTGACCTTTTTCTTGTCCGCCCACAGCGCGGCGCTGACCAGGCGGGTCGGGTCGAGGGCGCGGGTGTCGTCGGCCAGCGTGCTCTGGAAGTGCAGGCGCTCGGGGGTGTCCGGCGTCTCGTTGCCGACGCTCCAGACGAAGACGGAGGCGCGGTTGCGGTCGCGCAGGATGTTCTCGGCCATCATCTTGCGGGCAGTCAGCAGCGCCTTCTCGCTCTTGAAGTCCACCGACCAGTAGACCGGAATCTCGCTCCACACCAGCAGGCCCATTTCGTCGGCCATGCGAACCGTCAGCTCGGAATGCGGGTAGTGGGACAGGCGCACATAGTTGCCATGGAGGCCGACCTTGATTTCGGACAGCAACGCGCGCGCGGCTTGCGGCGTGATGATGCGCGCCGGCGTCGGGCCGAACTCTTCTTCATGCATGCTGATGCCGCGCAGAAAGATCGGCTTGCCGTTGAGCAAGATGTTCTCGCCCACCACCTTGATGGTGCGAAACCCGATGCGGTCGCTCATTCGGTCGTTGCCCGCTTGCACCTGCACCTCATACAGCTTCGGCGACTCCGGTGACCAGCGCTGCAGGCCAGCCGGTGGCTTGGGGGATAGGAAATTCAAACGCCCTTTTTTCCTCCCAAAGACTCCCCGCCAAGGCGCTTGGACACCCACTGATGCGGTCCTTCGGATCGGCGGCGGTCTGTTGATGATCGACCGCAGCCGAAACGAGCTTCATCGGCGGCG
>JBBRVD010000318.1:0-3035 GCA_038247175.1 Burkholderiales bacterium
CGGTCGCGGATCGGTCAGCGTGAGCCCCGGCGACGTGGCCACCGCATAACGCTCGATCAGGAACTGTTTGCCGTCGCTCAGCGCCGACAACGGAATCGTTCGCAAGGCGCCATCCGGTACGAACACCAGTGTCTGAATGCCGGCCCGGTCCAGGTCGGCCTGCACCGGGCGCACCACCCAGTCGTACAGCTGGCGCGCGTGTTTCAGGTATTCGCGCGAGACCCGTTTCTCCAGCGTGCGGCGCATCGCGCGGGTCTCGGCTTCAATGGTCTGCGCAGAGACCGGAACCGAATACTCGCGCAAGCCGTCGGGAAAACTGACCAGGATCGACAACCGGTCCGGCAGCACGATCGGGTACAACGCCGCGGTCTTCGGTGCGAGCGCATCGATACCGCTGGTCTTGGACTTGAGCGAGGCAACACAGTCGTCCTGAAAGAAATCTTCCAGTTCCGCGCTCTTGAGCGCCTCCATCGTGCGCCTGGCCTCCAGCAGGTCGGCCTGCACCGCGTCCGGCTTGGCGGCGCGTTCGGCACGCCGGATCAGCAGGTCTGCCACACCCAGGTAGACCGGGCTGGCCTTGGTGCGGAAACTCCCGCCGCTTGCGCCGGCAGCGAGATCGGGCCGGATGCGTTCCAGCGTGCTGGCCGCGACACGGTAGGCCACCAGGGCGCCCTCGTCATCGCCGAGCTGGCGCAGCAACCGCCCGGCCTGCCACTCCCAGCGGTACAGGCTTTCCATCGCATTGGCCTGCCGCGCCGCCTGCGCCGCCTGCCGCGTCAGATCCAGCGCCGCTTGCGGCCGGTTCAACGCCTCCTCCATCGCGCCTTTGTAACCCAGTGCATAACTGAGGACGCGGGTATTGCCGATCTGGCGCGCCGTCGCCGCGGCTTCGTCGAAGTCGTCCGCGGCCTGGCGCCGGGACAGCTCCGGCGTGTCGGTTGTATCGGCGCGCAAGCGCGCGACGCTGACCAGCGTCATGGCCCGGATGTGCGACGCTGGCAACGCCCGCACCAATTGACCAGCGCGCTCCAACGCCTGCGCGCGCTCGCCTGACGGCAGCTCCAGACGCGCCAGGTTGACGGCCGCCGTGGCCTGCAGGGCTGCATTGCCGCTGGCCTGCGCACTGGTCATGCTTTGCCGGTACAGGTCGGCCGCGCGCGGGGCGTTGCCCGCTTCATTTTCCAGGCGCGCCAGATCGTTCGCGCTTTGGGCAATGACGTCCTGGTCGCTGCCAGCCCGTCCCAGCGTGATCGCCTGCTCCAAAGCCGGGCGTGCCTTGGCGGGTTCGCCGGCCAGCAGCAACGCACTGCCCAGCGCAGCCGAGATCGAACCGAGCAGGGTCTGGTTTCCGTCGGCCGTGGCCAGGGCGCGGGCGCTCTCGAGGCGTTGCGTGGCCAGCGGCGGACGCCCCAGCGCCAGATAGCTGCGCGCCGCGCCCAGCTGTGCGCGCGCCTGGGCCTGCATGTCGCCACGGGCCAGGGCTTCCTGCCGCGCCTGGTCCCACGCCGCCAGGGCCGATTCGAAATTGCCGACCTCGTGATCACGCGCTGCAGCGGCCATCGCACCGGCCACCGTGGCCTGCGCAATGGCGGGCGCGCCAGTGGCCAGAAATGTCAAAACCAGCAAGGTACCGGCAACGGTACCTGCCAAAGGACTCTTGCGAACGTGCCAAACCGCCATCTTGACTCCCTGGTTCGGTGCACCTGTGATTGCAGGATCTGCACTGTTCGTGCACGGAAACGGCCCGACCGCTACAGGCCGCTCCGACACGCATTTGATTATGCCTGCGGCAGTGGCCGCGCGAGGCGCAAATTGCGGCCCACGGCCCGTACCGACCGACGGCCGAGTTGCCTGTGCATGCCGTCTGGCCGCTGTCGGCATATAGTCAACCGTCCCACGAACCCGCAAGCCCGCAACCCCGCAAGCCCGCAAGCCCGCGAACCCGAGAACTCGACGATGCCCCGATTCGCCGCCAACCTCAGCATGCTCTACAACGAGCACGCGTTTCCTGACCGCTTTGCGGCCGCAGCCGCCGACGGCTTCACCGCAGTCGAGTACCTCTTCCCGTATGCGTTTGATGCCAGCGACCTGGCCCGGCGCCTGCAGGACCATGGCCTGCAGCAGGTGCTGTTCAACGCGCCCCCCGGCGACTGGGACGCCGGCGAGCGCGGCCTGGCCTGCCTGCCGGGACGCGAGGCGGAGTTTCGCGCCGGTATCAACCAGGCGCTGGAATATGCGCAGGCGCTGGATTGCCCGCGTGTCCACGTGATGGCCGGCCTGGCACCCGCCGGCGCCGAGCGGGCACGGCTGCAGGCCACCTACGAGACCAATCTGGCCTGGGCTGCCGAACAGGCGGCCGCAGCCGGACGCGACGTATTGATCGAGCCGATCAACACGCGCGACATCCCCGGCTTCTTCCTGAACCGCCAGGACGAGGCGCACCGCATCGTGGCAGCCGTGGGCGCGCCTAACCTGAAGGTGCAGATGGACCTGTACCACTGCCAGATCGTCGAAGGCGACGTGGCCATGAAGATCCGTCAGTGGTTGCCGACCGGCAAGGTCGGCCATTTCCAGATCGCCGGCGTGCCGATGCGCCACGAACCGGACCTGGGCGAGTTGCACCATCCCTACCTGTTCGACGTGATCGACGAGGTTTCCGCCGCCTGTGGCTGGCAAGGCTGGATCGGCTGCGAATACCGGCCGGCACGCGGCACCGTGCCGGGGGCGACGTCGCACGGGCTGGGCTGGCTGAAGTCCCGGCGTCTGGCCTGACGGCCCGGTTCCGGCGTGGCAACCGGCCTTGAGTCAGCCCGCGAGTCAGCCCGCGAACCAGCCGCGAGCCAGCCCGCGCCTGGAGCCAGGCGCTGGAGTTGTGCAGCCACACCGCACCATTCTCAACCTCTGGCCGCTGGCGCCCGCTTGACCCCTGCTTGCAGTCTGATACTGCGCGGTGCCAGTAGAAAAACGCGGCTTGCCGGTTCACAATGACGTCAGCGCCGCAAGCGACCGGCTGGCAGGGCCAAACCCTGGGTCCA
>JBBRVD010000319.1:0-3027 GCA_038247175.1 Burkholderiales bacterium
AACCCGGAGCAGCAGGTGCGCGTCAACATCAACGACCGCACGCCGATCAACGAGTTGCAGTTCGCGCTCTCCAACTACACCGAGATCTTCGGCAAATTCAGCTTTGGCCTGTACCTGTGGAACAGCGTGTTCATCACCGTCGTGGCCACGCTGCTGACGCTGCTGATCAACTCGATGGCGGCCTTTGCGCTGTCCAAGTACCAGTTCCGGGGCCAGAAGGCGGTGTTCCTGCTGATCATTGCCACGCTGATGATTCCGCCCACCATCATCCTGGTTCCGGTGTTCCTGGTCATCAACAGCGTGGGCCTGCTCAACAGCCTGTGGGGCGTTATTCTGCCGGCCATTGCAACGCCCACCGGCGTGTTCCTGCTGCGCCAGTACATGCTGACGATTCCCGACGAACTGCTCGAGGCCGCCCGCATGGACCATGCCAGCGAGTGGCGCATCTACTGGAAGATCATGCTGCCGCTGGCCGCACCGGCGCTGGCGGTGCTGGCGATCTTCTCGGTGATGTGGCGCTGGAACGATTTCCTGCTGCCCCTGATCGTGTTGTCGCGCTCCGAATTCTTCACGCTGCAACTGGCGCTCAACGCGTTCCAGGGCGAACTCAACACCCAGTGGCATTACCTGCTGGCGATGACCGTGATCACGCTGATCCCGATCACGCTGGTGTTCGCCTTCCTGCAGAAATACATCACCACCGGCATCGCCAGCGCCGGCGTGAAGTGAAACCTGCCCCCTGACCAGGATCTTCCCGTGGCCACCCTCGCACTCGAGCGCATCGTCAAGACCTTCGACCAGACCACCATCCTGCACGGCATCGACCTGCAGGTGGACGACGGCCAGTTCGTCGTGTTCGTCGGCCCCTCGGGTTGCGGCAAGTCGACACTCTTGCGGGTGATCGCCGGGCTGGAGTCACCGACCACCGGCGAGGTACGCATCGACGGCCAATCGGTCAACGCGGTGTCGGCCGCGCACCGCGGCTGCGCCATGGTTTTCCAGTCCTACGCGCTGTACCCGCACATGAGCGTGTATGACAACATGGCCTTCGGGCTGGAGAACGCCGGCGAACCGCAGACGCAGATCGACAGCAAGGTGCAAGCGGCGGCCAAGCTGCTGCGGCTGGACGCACTGCTGCAACGCAAACCCACGCAGCTCTCGGGCGGGCAACGCCAGCGGGTCGCGATCGGCCGCGCGATCGTGCGCGAACCCAAGCTGTTCCTGTTCGACGAGCCGCTGTCCAACCTGGATGCCGAGCTGCGCGTATCGATGCGCGCCGAGATCCGCGACCTGCATGCGCGGCTGCAGGCGACCATGGTTTATGTGACGCACGACCAGGTCGAGGCCATGACCATGGCCGACAAGATCGTCGTGCTGCGCGCCGGCAAGGTGGAGCAGGTCGGTGCGCCGCTGGAGCTGTACAACCACCCGGTGAACACCTTTGTGGCCGGCTTCATCGGCAGCCCGCGCATGAACTTCCTGCCAGCCGAACTGGTCGCCCGTGCCGACCATCCCGACGGCGCGCCGGTGCCACCTCCCGGTGCCCACACCATCGGTCTGCGGCCCGAACACGCCGTCATTGCCGACAACGGACCGATCCGCATGCGGGTGGCCCAGGTCGAGCAGCTTGGCTCGACCAGCCTGCTGCACGGCAGCGTCGGCACCGACACCCCGTTCGAGATGGTGTGCAGCGGCCAGACCACGCTTCGCGGCGGAGACCATGTCGGCATCGGCATGCCGACCGAACACCTGCACTGGTTCGACGCACAGGGGCTGCGGTTGGGCGCCAGCCGCGCGCCGGCGCCGTAACCGGTTGCGGCGCCGCGCGCCCTCCAACAGCCTCGTCATGAAAACACTCCTTCCCATCGGTCCGGCCCTGGCCGACCCGTGCGGTCTGCAGCGCGCGTTGCAAGGCGGCGCCCGGCTGAGCGTCGAGATCCTGGAACCCGCACTGGCGCGGGTGCGGCTGCAACCCCACAACGGCTACCGAGAACCCCGCACCTGGGCCATCGCGCCACAAGCCGGGCTGGACGTGCCCTGGCACGGCCGAGACCGCGACGACCGCAGCGGATTCAGCTGCCCAACGGCGCACGTCAGCCACACCGATGGCGCGGTCACGCTGCGCACCGGGCGGATGTCGGTGACGATGGGCGCCGACACGCTGGCGCTGCGCTGGACCGATGCCCGGGGCCGGCCGATGCTGCAGGATCGTGCCAGTGCCGCGTACATGGCCAGCAGCCGCCTGGGGTCGGTGCGCCACTATCTGCAACGCGAGCCCGGCGATCGGTACTATGGCCTGGGTGACAAGACCGGCCAGCTGAACCTGCACGGCCGACGCCTGCGCACGCTGGCCATGGACGCGCTGGGTTACGACCCGCGCAGCGGCGACCCGCTGTACAAGCACTGGCCGTTTGTACTCAGTCGCAGCGCCAACGGCGCCTGGTGCGGCATCTACTACGACACGCTGACGCCCTGCACGTTTGACCTGGGCTGCGAACACGACAACTACCACGGCCTGTACCGCCATGTGGAGATCGACGACGGCGACCTGGACTATTACGTGATTGCCGGTGTGTCGCCAGCCGACGTGATTGCCGGTTTCACGCGCCTGATCGGCGGCACCCGGTTACCGCCGCGCTGGTCGCTCGGATATGCACAGACCGCCATGGGCCTGGCCGACGCACCCGACGCGCAGCAGCAACTCGGCAGCTTCATCAGCCGCATCGAGCAGGAAGGTATTCCCTGCTCGGCGTTTCACTATGGTTCGGGTTATTCGTCGCGCGGCAAACGGCGTTATGTGTTCACCTGGAACAACGACAAGTTCCCGGATCCGAAGACGCTCAACGCGCGGTTCCATGCGGCCGGCATGCAGGTGGTGGCCAACATCAAGCCGTGCCTGCTTGACGATCACCCGGCCTATAACCAGGTGGCGGCGCAGGGCGGCTTCATCCACGATGCGCGAGGCCACCAACCGGTGCTCGAGCCGTTCTGGGACGGCATGGGCGCGCACCTGGACTTCACCCACCC
>JBBRVD010000320.1:0-2976 GCA_038247175.1 Burkholderiales bacterium
ACCTTCTCCTGCTCATGCACATACGAGGCCGGCGGCAACACGATGCGCCCGGTGTCGCGCACCGGTGACTCCAACGCCTCGCGCAAGGTGAACTTCGGACGCAGGTTGGGCTGGGTAACGAAACTGCCATGCACATGGCAGGAGCGAACGCGCAGTTCCAGCATCACTGGTGTGCGGGTCGCCTCGGACAGCTCGAAACTGTCGTGTACAGCCTTGACGATGGCCGGCAGGTTGGGACGCGGATCGAGTAGCCAGATCTGCGACTTCATCGCGAACGCATGGCTGCGCTCCTGCATGATCGAAGAGCCTTCGCCGTAATCCTCGCCGATGATGATCAGTGCGCCGCCGGTCACGCCGCCCGAGGCCAGGTTGGCAAGCGCGTCGGACGCTACATTGGTGCCGACGGTGGACTTCCATGTCACGGCACCGCGGATCGGGTACATCACCGAGGCCGACAGCGTGGCGGCGGCCGTCGCCTCGCTGGCGCTGGGCTCGAAATGCACGCCCAGTTCCTCCAGGATGGGCTGGGCATCGGCTAGAACGTCCATCAGGTGAGAGATCGGCGAGCCCTGGTAACCAGCCACGTAGCCGACGCCGCATTCGAGCAGTGCCTTGGTCACGGCCAAAATGCCCTCGCCGCGGAAAACGGTGCCGGGTCCGGCCCGCAGTTGTTGCACTTCGGTGGCAAATGATCGTTCAGCCATAGGGCCTCCTTCTTGACAATTGAGATACAGAGTGCCATCGCGCGGGCGCGGGCGCCGCGGCGGCCGGGAAAGACCTTGACGGGTGGCGGTTGATCGGCATCGATGCGGTGAGCGGCATGAGTGAGCTCGGCTTGGGGATCTGTCGTTCAGAATGGCTGACAAATCGGGATGAAAAATGGATCGTCGATACCGTCTCCGTCAATAGTCCTGCGCAACCGCAGTGACCTCGATTTCGACCAGCGCCTTGTCTTCCATCAGCGACTGCACCTGCACCGCCGTCAACGGAGGGAACTGATGGCCGATGACGTCGCGGTACACCATGCCGATCTCGGGCAGGTGCAACAGATAGTCCTGCTTGTCGACCAGGTACCAGGTCATGCGGGTGATGTGCTGCGGCCCTGCGCCCGCCTCTGCCAGCAAGGTCGCAATATTCGTCAGCGCCTGGCGCACCTGGCCAACAAGATCCCTGTCCGCTATCACGGCGTGCTCATCCCAGCCAACCTGGCCGGCCAGAAAAATATGCCGGCCAATCGTCTCCACGCCGCTCGAGTAGCCCAGCGGCCGCACCCATCCGGCTGGCTGCAAAGTACGGTGAGGCGTCATGGCAGATGACAGCTGGTCTGCGGAAAACTCAGGCCGGCACCAGCGCCAATACGCGCAATGGGCTCCCTGAACCCCCCTCGATCTTGAGCGGCGCTGCGAAGATCATGGCTCCCGTGGTGGGTAACTTGTCCAGGTTTTTCAGGCACTGCAGGCCATACTTGTTCGCGCCGTGCATCAATGTATGGCATGGGTACGCGACCGGCCAGGAATACGACTGGCCGGCGTCGGTATTGATGGTTTCGACCGCAAAACCGTGCACGTTGCGCTCGGCGATCAGCCATTCGACCGCCGCCTGCGTCGGACCCGGCGTATGCGCACCGTCTTCCTTCATGTTCACGAACGACGCCGGGTCGCTCAGGCGCTTGGACCAGTCGGTGCGCAACGCCACCCACGAGCCGGCCGGGATCTTGCCGTGTTCGGCTTCCCATTTCTGCAGGAATTCAACCGTCAGCAACCAGTCGGCATTGGCTTCGACTTCAGCGCTGGCGTCGACCACGACCACCGGGGCCATGAAGTTCTCGCAAGGTATCGTGTCCACCGTATTGTTCGGCTGATCCTTGCCCGAGATCCAGTGGGCCGGCGCGTCGAAGTGGGTGCCTGTGTGTTCACCACAGGAAAAATTGTTCCAGTACCAGCCTGGGCCGGCCTCGTCATAGTGGGAAATCTGCTCCTTTTTGAAGTTCCAGACCTGAGCAAATTGCGGCGGCAGCACCAGCGCCGGAAATTCCGATGACAGGGTTTGGGTCAAATCCACGATCTTGATGGTGCCGGCGGCGAGTTCAGCAGCGAATATGGCCAGGGTATGGGTCATGACGGGTTCCTTTGGGTGAGGGTGGAAAACGGATTCGTCCGGGTGCAAACGCGGGGGAGCTCAGTTCGGCGCAAGCTGGTTGGCAACATGCAAGCGGGAGCCGCCACCGAGTCCTGGCCCCGGATGGATAGACGCGCCGATATGCCAGAGGTTGCGCGCCGGCGTCCTGTGATTCTTGACGCCCGGCAGTGGGCGCCACAAGAGATACTGGTCCAAGCTGCATTCTCTTGAATAAGGGTCTCCGCCCACCTGATTGATATTCATCTGCTCAAGGTCCGCTGGCGACAACACCTGGCGCGCGACTAGAGCGCTACCGCGATTGGGCATCTGGAGGGCGAGGCGCGCGACGATACGGTCGGCATAAGCTTCGCGCACCGCCTCGGTCCAGGACCCGTCGGCCGGCATGTCGCAATCGGACAGACACGGTGCAAGTACAGACACAAACATGGGGACCAGTATGGTTCGCAGCAGACCGGAGAAAAAGCCGCATAGCGCCGTTCGTCTATCCGAAATCCGCAATGCGGTTGAAGGTAGGTTATGCTGCTTGGGGTTTCCCCTGAGAGTGGCCCAATGCTTCAAGCCTAAACTAATTCGAATGTCAAGCCTTGCGCCAACACCTGCCTGTGGCCGGCCCGATTGCCGGGATGGGACATGACTTCGCCGATCCCCGAGGTCGCCGTTGCTCAGGAGACGCGCCATCTGCTGGACAACTTCCCACTATCCCGTTCACGCTCGGCAGACGAGGCGCGTGAGCTGGTCGGACGCGCGTTGTCGCCGCACCGGCTTTATCTGCGCGGGTGCGGGCACTCCTTTGAAGCGCGGCACAACCAGATCCGGCTCAACCAGGTGTCGCTCAAC
>JBBRVD010000321.1:0-2967 GCA_038247175.1 Burkholderiales bacterium
AGTTTCTCCGAACACCTGGCCTGGTCGACCCACGGCGGTGTGTACCTGAGCGACCTGCTTCCGTTGCCCTACAACGCGCAGACATTGCAGCGCGTGTGCGACCATGTCGATCAGGTGCAGGCTAGGCTCGGTCGGCGCATGCTGCTCGAGAACCCTGCCACCTATGTGGCGTTTGCGGCATCCACGATGGACGAATCCGCCTTCATGCGCCGGGTGGTCGAGCGCACCGGTTGCGGTCTGCTGCTCGACGTCAACAACGTGTTCGTGAGTTGCACCAACCACGGGGCCGATGCGCGCGCCCTGCTGCAGGCCCTGCCGCTGGACGCGGTTGGTGAAATCCACCTGGCCGGTTTTGCCCGACAACAGGATGCAGTCGGCGCGCCGCTGCTGATCGACAACCACGGCGCGCCGATCGCGCCGGTGGTCTGGGATCTGTACCAGTTTGCGTTGTCGTTGATCGGCCCGACGGCTACACTGCTGGAACGGGACAACGCGGTGCCGCCGCTGGCGGTGTTGCTGGCGGAGGCCCGACAGGCCGACCGGCTGTTGCAGGATGCCGGGGCGGCGCGGGGCGCAGCGGTCTGCCACACCCCATGGGGTTGCCGCAGGATGACAGCCACCGCGCGGATCGGCGCAGAAGATCCGTCCGACCCGGGCAGTCCCCTGGACAACCAGGCCGGGTTCGTCGCGGCACTGCTCGGTCCGGACCAGGCCTGCCCGTCCGACCTGCGCAGCTGGAACGGGTCTGACCCCACGCCGCGGTTTGCGGTCCACCGCAACAACATCGTGGTGTCGCTGGTGGATGCGCTGGCCGAGCAGTTCCCTGTCACGCTGGAACTGGTCGGGCCGGAATTCTTCCGCGCCATGGCGCAAGTCTTCATCCAGCAGCAGCCGCCCCGCACGCGTATCGTCGCATTTCTCGGCGTGCCGTTTCCCGACTTCATTGCCACTTTTCCGCCAGCGGCATTGGTCCCTTACCTGGCCGACCTGGCCCGGCTGGAGATGGGCCGAATCGAGACCTGCCATGCGGCCGATGCCCAGGCTCTGACGGCCGAGACCATCGGCCGCGCCATGGCCGATCCGCAACAACTCGTGAACATGCGAATGGCACTGCATCCCTCGGTACACCTGCTGTCGTCGCCGTTCGCGATCTTTTCACTGTGGGCTGCCCACCAGGGCGCGCACGACATCGGCACCGTCGATCCGCTGCTACCCGAGCAGGTGCTGCTGTTTCGCGACGGACTCGATGTGCACGCATTGCCGATCAGTGCCGGCACACGCAGTTTCCTGGCCAGACTACAAGCAGGCGACACGCTGGCCCAGGCGGCCGAGGCGGCGGCAGACACCGCCGCGCAGGACGATTTCGACCTGGCCGGCAGCATGGCATTGCTGCTGCGCCATCCCCTTGTCTGCCAGTTGGAGCCATTGCCATGACGCACTTCGCCTCGAACACCTTGCCCGCCAATCGATCCCGTGGATCCATCTGGGGGCCGATACACAGGGCCCACGATGGGTTCTCGCGTATTCCGGACACACTGATCGCAGTCGTGGCGCGGTTTTCGATCGCCGCCGTGTTCTGGAAATCCGGTCAGACCAAGATCGAGGGCTTCGCCCTCGACCTCGTGGGCGGCGAGTACGTGCTTGGCTGGCCAAAGTTGTCGGACTCCGCCTTGTTCTTGTTCCAGGAGGAATACAAGCTGCCGCTATTGCCGCCCGAACTGGCCGCGCTGGCCGCGGCCAGTGCTGAACATCTGTTTCCGATCCTGATCCTGATCGGTCTGGCGACCCGGCTGTCTGCGTTTGCATTGCTGGTGATGACGCTGACGATCCAGCTGTTCGTGTATCCGTCCGCCTATCCGGTTCATGGTGTCTGGGCCGCGGTACTGCTGTTCCTGATGGCCAAGGGCCCGGGCTGGTTGTCGCTGGACCACTGGCTGGCGCATCGCACGCGCTGACCCGGTGCGCTAGCGCGTGCCCGTGCAATCGCGTTTGCAGATGCGCACGCTCGGTTAGCATCGAGCAACAACCAAACGCACGGGCATGCAGATCGACGACTTCATCCTCCGCCACCAGGCGCACTGGCACGCCAGCTGGCAGGCGCTGACGCGATGCGCGCCGGCCCCTGACCTTTTGGCTGCGTTGACCCGGCGTTACCAGGAGCCCCACCGCCACTATCACACGCTGCAACATCTGGATGCCTGCCTGCGCCACCTGTCTGGACTGCATGCTCTGGCACAACGGCCGCACGAGGTTGCACTCGCTTTGTGGTTCCATGACGCCATCTACGATATCGGTGCCAGTGACAACGAGCAGCGCAGCGCCGACTGGGCGCAGGCGGCGGTGCTGGAATGCGGCGGCGAGCAGGACGCTGCCGAGCGTGTGCATGCAGCCATCATGGTGACCCGGCACGACCAGGCGCCCGACACAGCGGACCAACAGATTCTTCTCGACGTGGATCTGGCCATTCTTGGCGCGCCGGCAGCCGTGTTCGACGGCTACGAACAGCAGATCGGTCGCGAGTACCAGGCTGTAGCGCCGGCTGCGTTTCGTGCCAACCGCAGACGCATCCTGCAAGGTTTCCTGGACCGGCCGCGCATCTACCATACGGCATTTTTTCGTGAAACGCGCGAGGCCCAGGCCCGGGCCAACCTGGGTCGATCGATCGCGGTACTCGGTATGGCACCTTCGCCCTGCCAAGCGACCCGGAGCACCGACGACTGACAGGCGCTGCCGCCCCAGGTGAACGCGAGCTCAGCGTGTCGGGACAGGCAGCGCCAGTCTTCGGCTGTCGCAGGGGTTGGGCTTGCGGCTACCGAACCATCATGGCCCGTGGTATCTGCCTCAGGAGGAGTTGCCGCTCAGCTGCGCGTCCAGTTCCTTGCAGGAAGGCGCACACACCGTCTGCGACTTGCCCGCCACCTTGCGCGTGCCCATCAGCGAACGCGGACGGTGCTTGCCGCACATGAA
>JBBRVD010000322.1:0-2920 GCA_038247175.1 Burkholderiales bacterium
GAGCTCCGATACCAGCTGACCGACCTCCGCCTGCAAGGCCTGGCGGTCACTGGCACTGTTGGTCGCGTTGGCCGACTGCACGGCCAGTTCGCGCACCCGCTGAAGGATGTCGCCAGAGGCTTTGAGCGCGCCCTCGGCCGTCTGCGACAGCGAGATGCCGTCGTTGGCATTGCGCACCGCCTGGTTCAGGCCCCGCACCTGGGAGGTGAACCGCTCGGAAATCGCCAGACCCGCGGCGTCATCCTTGGCGCTGTTGATGCGCAGGCCCGACGACAGCCGCTGGATCGACGTGGACAGCGAAGAGGCACTCATGCCCAGATTGCGCTGCGCGGTAAGCGAGTTGATATTCGTATTGATGGTTGAAGCCATAGTGTTACTCCAAAAAAAGCTGACTGTTTTCCGGCATTGCTGCCAGCCTGAGCGCCAGAACGATGCTGGCTGCAATGCCCGGGAACCCGTTGCCGGAGTCCCCGAACCACGAGCCCTTCATGCAACCCGTTGCTAGGGATTTCGGGTTCTGGCGGAAAAACTTGAGGGTGAAACAGAAAAAGTGGCTGGTTTTTCGCCGGTTTATCGGCGGCACGGACTTTGCTCAAGTGCCCACAATTCTTTCCATGGTCCCGCTTTGTCAGTTCCCGAAGGCACTTGCACCTTCAGAAGGGCTGGCTCCACCAGGAGATTTCCATGGCTTCCGTCATCAATACCAACATCAATTCGCTCACCACCCAGCGCAATCTGAGTGCGAGCGCCGCTTCCCTGTCGACGTCGATCCAGCGCCTGTCCTCCGGCCTGCGCATCAACAGCGCCAAGGACGACGCCGCCGGCCTGGCGATTTCCGAGCGGTTCACGACGCAGATCCGGGGCCTGAACCAGGCCGCGCGTAACGCCAACGACGGCATCTCGCTGGCCCAGACAGCCGAAGGCGCCATGAGCGGAGCCGGCAACATACTGCAGCGGGTACGCGAACTCGCCGTGCAGTCGGCCAATGCGACCAACAGCGCCAGCGACCGTCAGGCGCTACAGCAAGAGGTTACCCAGTTGGTGACCGAGCTCGATCGGATCGCACAGACCACCGAGTTCAACGGTTCCCGCCTGCTCGACGGCACCTTCGGCACGCAGCAGTTCCAGGTTGGGGCAAACGCCAACCAGACCATCACCGCCACCACGGCCAACCTGCGCACCAATGTCTACGGCAACAACCAGTTGCAGGGCCCTGGCGGTGCTGCGACTCTGGCCGCGCCAGGGTTGAATTCCACCGTTGCTGGCACGATGATCGTCAATGGAACGCTGGGCAGCGTCAACATCACGGTGAACGTCAACAGTACGGCCAAGGCCAACACCGACAAGATCAACCTGGCCGCATCGACGACCGGCGTGGTCGCAACGGCCCGTACCGAACTGAGTCTGACCTTCGGCGCAGCCGGCGCCTACAACCTGACACTGCAATCGGACAACGTGACACCGCAGGCCGTGTCCTTCACGATCGCGTCCAACGCGACGACCGACGGCCTGTCCACCGCCGTGGCGGCGATCAATGACCAATCGTCCAAGACCGGCATCACCGCCTCGTTGAACCCGACCGGTACGGCTGTCGTGCTGACCAATGCCACGGGCAACGACATTTCGGTGGCCGACACGGCGGTGGCCAACGCCAGCACGGTCGCGGTGCAGAAGCTCTCCAGCACAGGTGGTGCCTCGGGTGCCGCCGTCACGCTGGCAGCCGACACCACAGCCAACACCGCCACGGTCGTGGGCTACATCACGCTGGACTCCGACAAATCGTTTGCCGTGGACGTGACCACCACCAACCTGGCAGCCGATGGTGGATCTACGCTGAACAAGGTGTCGGACCTGGATGTGACAACATTCGGCAACGCCACCCAGGCACTCAAGACGGTCGATTCCGCGCTGGGCTTCATCAACGGCGAGCGGGCCCGGCTCGGCGCCCTGCAGTCGCGATTCGAAACCTCGATCAACAACCTGCAGGTGACGTCGGAAAATTTGTCGGCATCGCGCTCACGCATCCTCGACGCCGACTTCGCGCAGGAAACCGCGAATCTGGCACGGGCCCAGATCCTGCAACAGGCCGGCACGGCGATGGTCGCGCAGGCCAACCAGCTACCGCAGCAGGTGCTGGCACTGCTGCAGCGCTGATACATCCGTACGCTACCAATGCACCGCACGCGACGCGGTGCAGATCGCAGGCGCACAGCGCCAGACGCAGTGGCAGCGCCGTCTATGCCACCCGGCGCAGCCACGCACCAGGCCAATGCGTGATGTTGGCCTGCAGCTCGCTTTCATTGAACGGCCACTCGGGCTGCTCGATCACAAACCGCGGGTCCGCCTGCGCAAATGCATACGCCGCACGGGCCGGATTGTCATGCGACCAGCCCGCCTGACCCCGCGGCACGTCGGCCAGGTCCTGCATGATTCCGTCGGTGGCCACGATATAGGAGCCCGGCGTCACCATGTCGCCATAGGCCTGCAGCTCGGACAGCACATGCGCTTGGCTGTGATTGGAGTCGAGGATCACCAGCGTGGTCTCTCCCGGCCGTAGCAGCGCACGCACCTGTGCGACGATCTCGGGATCGGTACTCGAACCCTCGATCAGCGTGATCAGCCCGGCCAGCGGATGCTCCTCGATCGCCTGTCGGTTGTAGGGCCGGATCTCGATGTCCACACCCACGATCCGGCCCTTGTCCATGGCCTTGCACAGGCTTGCGTAAAACACCAACGAGCCGCCATGGGCCACACCGGTCTCGATGATGACGTCCGGCTGCAGGCGGAAGATCACTTCCTGCATGCGCAGCATATCCTCGGGTAGCTGGATCACCGGCCGTCCCATCCAGGAGAATGTATACGGGTACTTGAGGCTCCAGCCAACCCGCACCCACTGGCGCGACAGGGCCTCGAAGGCCTC
>JBBRVD010000323.1:0-2918 GCA_038247175.1 Burkholderiales bacterium
CCGATGATCATCGAGCCATCGGGAAATTCCTTGCCCTCGGTGACCAGCGCCCCGGCACCGACCAGGCAATGTTTGCCGATACGTGCACCGTTGAGCACCACCGCGCCAATGCCGATCAGGCTGCCGTCGCCAATGGTGCAGCCGTGCAGCATCACCTGGTGGCCCACCGTCACGTCTTCGCCCACCGTCAGCGGCTGGCCGATGTCGGCATGCAACACACTGCCGTCCTGGATATTGGAGCCGCGGCCGATGCGCATGTGATCGGTGTCACCGCGCAACACCGCACCGAACCAGATGCTGACGTCCTGACCCAGGGTCACGGCGCCGATGACCTGCGCGCTATCGGCCACCCAGGCGGACTCGGGAATCGTCGGGGCATGATCGCCCAAAGCATAGATCGCCACGTGCTCTCTCCTGTTGGGACGATTGTAGAACCGGCCCCGGCGCCAGCCGGAAACGCTGGTACGGCAGCAAACATCCCATGCTCTGGGCCTGATACCGCGGTCGGTCGCGGTTAGCCGGTGCCCAAGCCATGCCAGGGCCCGCGGGCAGCGACAATCGTCATCATGGCCATCGATCTGCGTGCCCAGGCGCGCGACCTCCTGTTGTGTTGCGACCCTGGTGCCAAGGCGGCAGGCACCCGGAGAATCGCACCCGACGGGCCGCTCGACGCCGGCGCCGTGATGGCTGAACCGGCAGGCATTCCCGGCCGCCCGGAGCACCCGGCGCTGGTGCCGTTCAATGCCCTGGCGCGGCGCTCGGCCGCCACGACGCAGGGCCGCGCGGCGCTGCTGCATGCGCTGACGCATATCGAGTTCAACGCGATCAACCTGGCGCTGGACATCGTGTGGCGTTTCGCGGGCCTGCCCGAGGCGTTTTATCGCCAGTGGGTCGCCGTGGCGCGCGAGGAGGCGCTGCATTTCGAGCTGCTGCGCGCGCACCTGCAAACGCTGGGTCACGACTATGGCGACTTTCCGGCGCACAGCGGTCTGTGGGAGATGGCGGAAAAAACCCGCCATGACCCGCTGGCGCGACTGGCGCTGGTGCCGCGCACGCTGGAGGCACGTGGCCTGGACGCATCCCCGCCGATGATGGCCCGGCTGCTGGCCGCTGGCGACAGCATCGCCGCCGGCATCCTGGACATCATCCTGCACGACGAGATCGGCCATGTGGCGGTGGGCAACCACTGGTACCGCCACCTGTGCGCGCAGCGCGGCCTGGACCCGATTGCCACCTATGCCGCGCTGGCACGTGAGCATGGCGCACCCCGGCTGCGCGGGCCCTTCAACCTGCCAGCACGCAGAGAAGCCGGCTTCGACGAGACCGAACTGGCGTTGTTGCAACAGGACGCGCCAGCATGAGGCGACCGCGCACGAACCGGAGCAGCAGCGCTGGCCAACAGCTCCCTAGAATGAGGCGAACCACCGCCGTATTGCCATGACCAATATCTCCGACGCCGACACGGAACCGCAACCACTGCAACCCGACACCGCATTGGCCAGCGGGCCGGCGATTGCGCGCCAGGCGATCGTGAACGATGCTGGCGAGGTGTTCGGTTACGAGCTGTTCGACCGCAGCCGGCCCTCGCACACCCACGACGCCGCCAGCGACGCGCAGTTGCTGTTCAACGCGCTCTCGCATGTCGATAACGGAGCGTTGATCGACAACCGCACGCTGTTCGTCAACTGCGCCCACGACAGCCTGGCCAGCGGGCACCTGGAACTGGTGCAACCCGAGCGCATCGTGCTGGAGATCCCGCCGGTGCGTGGGCATGCGGCCGACGCGATCGAGCGCCGGCTCGGCGGCTTGACCGACATGCGCAAGAAAGGCTTTCGGCTTGCATTCAGCCACACCGTGCTGACGTCAGCCTACCTGCCCTGGCTGCCGCTGGCCGACTTCATCAAGATCGACCTTTTACTGCTGCGCCCCGAACTGGTCGAACCCACGGTACGAATGGCGCAGAAGAAGACTGGTGCCCGGCTGATCATGGAGAAGGTCGAAACCGCCGCGCAGCACCAGCAGGCCAGGGAGCTCGATGTGCTGCTGTTCCAGGGTTACTGGTTCGCGCGGCCGGATGTCGTGACCGGTCAGACCATCCGCCCATCGCAGGCGGTCATCATCCAGTTGATCAACCAGGTGCGCCAGCAGGCTTCCACGGAGCAGATCGAGGCTGTGCTCAAACATGACGCAAGCCTGTCGTTCAACCTGCTGCGTTTCATCAACTCCTCGGGTTTCGGCCTGCAGACGGAGATCACGTCGTTCCGCCATGCGGTGATGATGCTGGGCCTGAAGAAGCTGTTTCGCTGGGCGGCGCTGCTGCTTACCACCTCGCGCGCAGGCGGCATTGCGCCCGCCGTGGGCACGACGGCCATTGTGCGCGGGCGGCTGATGGAACTGCTGGCGGCCGAGTGCCGGCTGCCCGGTGACGAATGCGACAACGCCTTTGTCACTGGCGTGTTCTCGCTGCTCGATACCATGCTCGGCATGCCGATGGACAAGGCGCTGGACTCGATCGCGTTGCCCGAGTCGGTGATTGCAGCGCTGCTGCTGCAACGCGGCCCGCTGGCGCCACTGCTCGAGTTGTGCATCGCCTGCGAGACCGGGGATGACGCCACCTTCGCCCGCACCGCGGAGATGCTGCAACTGGACAACCAGCAGATCAACTGGGCGCATCTGCAGGCGTTGGCATGGGCGGAAACGATGGCAGCCTGACCCCTCAGTCTGCATTCCTCAGGCCCTTCACCGGCCGGGCTGACATTGGCCAGACCCAAGACTTTTGCCATGCATATCACTGTCGACAACGCCCGCATCTATGTCGATATCGAAGGCGCCGGCCTGGTGCCCGACGGCGCCTCGATGCGTCAAAGGCCGACGCTTGTGCTGCTGCACGGCCTGGAACCTGGCGCAGTGGGGTGACG
>JBBRVD010000324.1:0-2897 GCA_038247175.1 Burkholderiales bacterium
GTTGGACTCGCAGACCATCAGCGACAAGGGCCTCAAGCTCGGCGCCGGAACCTATCTGGTTCAGATTGGCAAACGCAAGTTCTTGCGGGTGACGCTGAGCTGAGACGGCTCCCGCCACGCCGCGCCGAGCCGTGTGCCAGGCTGCGCGCCAGGCCGTGTGCCACGGCATTTGCCACGGCATTCACCACGGCATTCACCACGGCGTTGCCACGGCGTTGCCACGGCATTGGCCACCGCGTTGCCATGCCGTGTGCAGCCGGCATCGCCGACAATGGCCGCCATGCGTTTCATTCCCAGCCAATACCTGACGCCCCAGTACCTGCTGCGGGTCGCGGTGGTGGTGGCTCTGATCACCATCACGCTCAAGACGCTGGCATGGGTGATCACCGATTCGGTCGGCCTGCTGTCCGACGCGATGGAGTCGTTCGTCAACCTGGCCAGTGCGCTGTTCGCGCTGCTGATGGTGACAATTGCCAAACGGCCAGCCGACGCCGACCACCCCTACGGGCATCACAAGGCGGAGTATTTTTCTTCCGGATTCGAAGGCATTCTGATCATCGGTGCGGCCGCGGGCATCATCTGGGCTGCCACCCACCGTCTGCTGGATCCGCAACCCATCTCGTCGGTCGGCTGGGGGCTGGCGTTGTCGGCGATCAGTTCGGTGTTCAACGGTCTGCTGGCCTGGGTCATGTTCGATGCCGCGCGCAAGCACCGGTCGATTGCGCTGGAGGCTGATGGCAGACACCTGATGACCGACGTCTGGACCTCGGCCGGTGTCATCGTCGGTGTCGGCCTGGTCGGCGTGACTGGCTGGTTGTGGCTCGACCCGCTGGTGGCGATCGCCGTGGCTCTCAACATCCTGCGCGAAGGTTTCCATCTGGTGTGGCGTTCGTCACAGGGCTTGATGGACGAGGCGCTGGAGCCCGAGCTGCAGGAGCAGATCGAGCGCACGCTGCAGGAGTTCGACCACCACACGATCCGGTTCGATCACATCAGCACCCGGCGCTCCGGGCAGCGGCGTTTCGTCGACATGCATATGCACATGCCCGCCAACTGGACACTCGGTCGCGCCGCGGCGCTGCGCATGAGCGTGGAGCAGGCCTTGATGAGCGCCGTGCCCGGGCTGCGCGCAACCATCCAGCTGCTGCCCAGCAACGTGGAAGCCCATTTCGACGATGAGCAGGACCTGATTTGATCGCCTTGCTGCAACGGGTCTCGCAGGCCAGCGTGACGGTCGATGGCGCCGTGATCGGCCAGATCGGCGCCGGCTTGCTGGTGCTGCTGTGCGCCGAGCCGCTGGACACCGAGCGCCATGCCGACAAGATGCTGGCCAAGATTCTCAAGCTGCGCATCTTCGGCGATGCCGATGGCAAGATGAACCGCAGCGTGCAGGACGTGCAGGGCGGCCTGCTGGTGGTGAGCCAGTTCACGCTGGCAGCCGACACCTCCGGTGGCAACCGCCCCGGCTTCACGAAGGCCGCGGCGCCCGATCTCGGAGTGCGGCTGTACCAGTATTTTCTCGATCAGGCGCGGGCACTGCACCCGGTGGTGCGCAACGGCCGTTTCGGCGCCGAAATGCAGGTGGCGCTGGTCAACGAGGGGCCGATCACGATTCCGCTGCGGATCGATCCTGCGGCCTGAGCGCCGCCGTCAGCGCGATGGCTTTGCACGCTCTCATGCGTACGGATCGTCAAATCCCAGCCGGGCCAGGATCAGCGTTTCGCGCGCCTCCATGGCCTGCGCATCGGCGGTGCTGGTCTCATGGTCCCAACCCTGCGCGTGCAGGCTGCCGTGCACGATCAGGTGCGCATAGTGGGCCTGCAGAGGTCGACCCTGTTCGTGCGCCTCGCGTGCGACGACCGGTGCGCACAATACCAGGTCCGCACTCAGGGGCTCGTCGTCGCCATAGTCGAAGGTGAGCACATTGGTCGCGTAGTCCCTGTGCCGATAGTCGCGATTCAGTGCCCGCCCTTCCGCGGTATCGACGATGCGCACCGTGATCTGCGCATCGCACTGCAGCGCATGGCGGATCCAGCGCGTGACCTGGTGGCGCGGCAGCGCGGCGCGGTGTTCGGCCGCGGCTTCGTGCAGCGCGAACTGCAGGGACAAGCCCAACCGGGGCAGCATGCCGAGGTCTTGCGCTCAGAGCGCCCGCTTGCGGCTGACCGTCTTGACGGCACGGGGCGGTGGTTCGTCGCGGGGTTCCGCGCGCCGCATGTCGTAGGCATCGACGATACGCGCCACCAGCGGGTGGCGCACCACGTCGGCGCTGGTCAGGCGGGTGATCGCAATACCCTCGACCCGGCGCAGGATCTGCTCGGCCTCGATCAGGCCGCTGAGCTGGGACTTGGGCAGGTCGATCTGGCTCACGTCGCCGGTGACCACCGCCTTGGCGCCGAAGCCGATCCGGGTCAGGAACATCTTCATCTGCTCGGGCGTGGTGTTCTGCGCCTCGTCCAGAATGATGAAGGCGTTGTTCAGCGTGCGCCCGCGCATGAAGGCCAGCGGCGCGATCTCGATTGCCTGGCGCTCGAATGCCTTTTGCACCGCCTCGAAACCCATCAGGTCGTACAGCGCGTCGTACAGCGGGCGCAGGTAGGGGTCGATCTTCTGGTTCAGATCGCCAGGCAGAAACCCCAGCCGCTCACCAGCCTCGACCGCCGGGCGGGTCAGCACGATGCGTTGCACCGCGCTGCGCTGCAATGCGTCGACGGCGCAGGCCACGGCCAGGTAGGTTTTACCGGTGCCAGCCGGGCCGATGCCGAAGGTGATGTCGTGCGCGTTGATGTTGTCCAGGTAGGTCGCCTGGTTGGGCGTGCGCGGTTTGAGGTCGGCGCGCCGGGTCTGCAAACCCGGCGCTTCGGCGTCGTTCATGTTGCTGTCGCCGGCCAGCATCA
>JBBRVD010000325.1:0-2888 GCA_038247175.1 Burkholderiales bacterium
AAGCTCGGGCTGATTCCGGGTGCCGGGGGCACGCAGCGCCTGCCGCGCGTGTTGGGAGTCGAGGTGGCGCTGAACATGATCGTCAGTGGCGAGCCGCAGAGCAGCGAACTGCTGGCCAGCCTTGCGGGACAGAAGCTGTTCGACAAGATGGCCGCGTCCGCCGAGTCGCTGCTCGATGATGCGCTGGCGCTGGCCCGTGCGGTGGCCGACACCCGCCCGCTGCCACTGGTGCGGGACCTGCCGTGCAAGCATCCGCTGGGCGATGCGTATTTCCAGTTTGTCCGCAACATGGTGGGCGGCATGTCGAAGAACTACCCGGCGCCGCTCAAGTGCGTCGACGCTGTCGAGGCGGCCACGCAGAACCGGATCGACCAGGGTCTGGCGATCGAGCGCGAGATCTTCGCCAACCTGATGTTCACGCCGCAGAGCAAGGCCTTGCGCCACCTGTTCGTGGCCGAACGCGCGACGGCGAAGATTCCCGATGTGCCCGCCGACACGCCGCAACGCGCGGTCCATTCGCTGGCCGTCATCGGCGCCGGCACCATGGGTGGCGGCATCACGATGAATTTCCTCAACGCCGGAATTCCGGTCAGGATGCTCGAGATGAAGCACGATGCGCTGGACCGCGGCATCACCACCATCCGCAAGAACTACGAGTCGCAGGTGCAGCGCGGAAAACTCAAGCAGGACAAGTACGAGCAGCGCATGGCCTTGCTGTCGACGACGCTTGACTACAACGACCTGAAGGACGCCGACATGGTGATCGAGGCCGTGTTCGAGGACATGGGCGTCAAGCAGACGGTGTTCAAGAAGCTCGACGAGGTCATGAAGCCTGGTGCCATCCTGGCCAGCAACACCTCGACGCTGGACATGAACACGATCGCCGGCTTCACGCAGCGTCCGCAGGACGTGATCGGCACCCACTTTTTCAGTCCGGCCAACGTGATGCGCCTGCTGGAGGTGGTGCGCGGTGAGAAGACCGGCAAGGATGTGCTGGCCACCGTGATGGCGCTGGGCAAGAAAATCAAGAAAACCACCGTCGTTTCGGGGGTTTGCGACGGCTTCATCGGCAACCGCATGATCGAGCAGTACAGCCGCCAGGCTGGCTTCCTGCTCGACGAGGGTTGCACCCCGGCCCAGGTCGACAAGGCAGTCGAGCAGTTCGGATTTGCCATGGGCCCGTTTCGAATGGGTGACCTGGCCGGCAACGACATAGGCTGGGCGATCCGCAAGCGCCGGGCAACTGAACGTACCGACATGAAATACAGCCAGACGGCGGACTCGCTGTGCGAACTTGGCCGCTTTGGCCAGAAGACCGGCGCTGGCTGGTACGACTACAGGGCCGGCAAACGCGATGCGATCGTCTCGGATCTGGTGGTCAGGATGATCGAGGATCACCGCAAGGAACGGGGCATCGCGCCGCGCAGGATCTCCGACGAAGAGATCGTGCAGCGCCTGGTGTTCTCCCTCGTCAACGAAGGGGCCCATATCCTGGAGGACGGCATCGCATCGAAGTCCAGCGACATCGACATGGTCTACATCACCGGTTACGGGTTCCCGGTCTACCGCGGCGGCCCGATGCACTACGCCGAGCAGTTCGGCCTGTTCAACCTGGTGCAGGCGATGCAGCGTTTTGCACGCAACCCGATGGATGACGCGGCATTCTGGACGCCCGCGCCGCTGATCCAGCGCCTGGTGGCGTCCGGCAAGGGTTGGAGCTGATGCGCGCGCCGCAATGGCCTTTGCGGGCTTGACGCAATGATCAGGCGTTTGGGGTTGGGCTTGCTGGCAGCCGTGTTGTTGCTGCTGGTTGTGCTGGCCCTCAACACGGTGCGCCAGGGATCGCGCCAGCTTGATGTGCCACCGGTGCCCGAGCTGACCGTCGACAAGGCCGGAGCCGGCGAGCGGCTGGGCGAGGCAGTGCGCGCGCGCACCATTGCGTCGCGTTCGGACCCGGCGCAAAACGCCGATCAGTTCCTGCAACTGCATGCGATGCTGCAGGCGCGCTACCCGAAGGCCCATGCAGTGCTGCAGCGCGAGGTGGTGAACGAACTGAGCCTGCTCTACACCTGGCAGGGCAGCGATGCCAGTCTGCAACCCATCTTGCTGATGGCACACCAGGACGTGGTGCCGGTGTCGCCCGGCAGCGAGTCGCAGTGGAGCGTGGATGCGTTTTCCGGCACGGTCAAGGACGGGTTCGTCTGGGGCCGCGGCGCCTGGGATGACAAGGGCAACTTGATCGCACAGATGGAAGCCATCGAAATGCTGGCAGCCAGCGGGTTCCAGCCCCGGCGCACCATCATGCTGGCCTTTGGCGCGGACGAGGAGGTCGCAGGTGAACGCGGTGCGGCGCGTATTGCAGCCATGCTCAAGGAACGTGGCGTGCGCCTGCAGTTCGTCATTGACGAAGGGCTGCTGATCACCGAAGGCATCATGCCGGGCATCGACCGGCCGGTGGCTCTGATCGGCATCGCCGAAAAGGGCTACCTGTCGGTCAACGTGAAGTTTTCGGCCACGCCAGGGCACTCTTCAATGCCGCCGGCCCCGGGTACCGGCGCGATCGCGATGATGAGCGCGGCGCTGCAATCGGTCGACAATGACCAGATGCCCGCCGCGATCCGCGGTATCGCTGGCGACATGTTGTCGACGGTCGCGCCGGAGATGAAGCTGCCATTTCGCGTGGCAATGTCCAACCTGTGGCTGCTCGGCCCCATCGTCCAGAAGCAGCTAGAGGCCGGCGCGAGCACGAATGCCTTGCTGCGCACGACAACCGCGCTCACCGTGATCCGTGGCGGCGGCGCCGACAACGTGCTGCCTGCACAGGTCGAGGCCACCGTCAACTACCGGATGTTGCCCGGCGACAGTTCGGCCAGCATCATCGAGCGACT
>JBBRVD010000326.1:0-2876 GCA_038247175.1 Burkholderiales bacterium
CGAAGGTGTCGACAAGGCACGCAAGGCGCTCGCTACGGGGGGCGACCCTATGGCCATCAGGAAGGCCGACAAGGTTGCCAGTCGGATTGCCGCCGACAATTCCTTCGAGTCCGTGGCGCGCGCTTGGTGGGCTCAATGGAAACAAGCCCGCAGCGAACAGCATGCCGGCCAGGTCATGCGCCGATTTGAAGCGAACGCGTTCCCGCACATCGGTGCGCGGCCGGTCTCTGAAGTCCAAGCCCCCGAGTTGGTGGCCATGCTCAAGGCCATCGAGGCCCGTGGCGTGAACGACCTGGCCAAGCGCGCTTTGCAGACGTCGAGCCAAGTGTTTCGATATGCCATCGCCCATGGCAAGGCGACACGCAACCCGGCCACCGACATCAAGCCGAGCGACGTGTTGGCGTCGCGCCAGAAGCAAAACCTCGCGCGCATAGATGGTAAAGAACTGCCCGACCTGCTGCGGCATATCGACGCCTACAAGGGTGCTGCCACAACTCGGCTGGCGATGAAGTTGATGGCGATCACCTTCGTGCGCACCACCGAATTGATCGGCGCGCGCCGAGCGTCGGCAGGCTCGCCGCCTGGCCTGAAACTGGCTGAAAGCCAAGTTCGGCTTCGGAAATTGCAGCTTTGCTTGCGGCTATACCCGCGCTGAGCGAGCGGGCCTCATCCGAATCGGCGTCGGCCAGATAGCCAGATCCTCCCCCCTCCTCTTCGACGAGCACGCCGCGGCGGGTCAGCCGCTTCATCAGCCGGTTGATGATCTTGTGCAGCAGCACCGGCAACGTTTCGCGGTGGGTGAATCGGCCTTGACGAGCACACCTGAGGCAATAAGACATGGATATGGGTATCTCCGGCCGCAAGGCCCTGGCGTGTGGCGCCAGCGCCGGGCTGGGCCTGGCCTGCGCGCGCGCACTCGCCGCCGAGGGCGTGGAACTGGTCATCGCGGCGCGCACCGAAGGGCCGTTGCGTGAGGCTGCCGCAACGCTCGGCACCGGCGCTCGCTCGCCGGTTCACTGGGCCGCCGCCGACGTGACCAGCGAGGCCGGCCGCGCGCGCCTCTTCGCGGCGCGTCCGCCGTTCCACATCGTCATCACCAACGCCAGTGGTCCGCCACCGGGCGACTTTCGCCCATGGGAACGCGACACCTGGCTGGCTGCGCTGGATCCGAACATGCTTGCGCCGATTGCCATCATCAGAGAGCTGATGGATGGCATGATGAAGCGTGGTTTTGGCCGCATCGTGAACATCAGATCGAGCGCAGTGAACGCGCCAGTGGACGGCCTGGGACTGAGCACGGGTGCACGCTGCGGATTGACAGGCTTCGTCACTGGCCTTGCGCGCAGCACTGTGGCACGCGGCGTGACCATCAACAACATCCTGCCGGGGACGTTTGATACGGCCAGGCTGACCGGCAACTTTGCGGCGCAGGCAAAGCGTGAACGGAAGGATGTGCAGGCGCTGCGGGAGGCGCGGATTGCGAAGCATCCGGCGAAACGACTGCGGCGGCCGGAGAAACTAGGGGCCGCTTTTGCGTTGTTGTGCAGTGCGTATGCGGATTACATCAATGGTCAGAACTTGTGGCTGGATGGGGGGTCGTTTCCGGGGACGTGGTAGGGCGCGCAGTCGTTTGTGGCCATTTTGTGGCGCCCCCGTTTTCCTATTTCGGGACCAGACGCCCGTGGGCTCCGCAGGACTTCACGATTCCTTCTTGAACTCCGCCAGCGCCCGTTCAAGAATGATCCGATCAAGTTTGTCCTTGTCGCGTGACGATTGCTTGGTCTTGAGCAATCCTTCGATGTCAACGGTACGAATGGCCACGCCGTCGAAGTCAATCGTCACCGCATTCGGCTGCAATGACTCGTAGGTCTCGCCACATGCATTGAACATCAGATCAACCACGAACGCGTCCGCCACCCGAATCGTTTCGCCTTCGGTAAACCATTGCGGGCTCAATTCTTCAGCCACTTTGTCAGGCAGCAGCAGCAAGGCGTTACGTACCCGCTCTCCCTGCTCCAACGTCGGCCGCAGAACAACGTCGATATCTATGGTTCCACGCTGGTACCCCAATGCATACAAAGCATAGCCGCCGATAAGCAGGTACTCCACGCCATGCGAGTTGAATGCCTGGAGCAGCATTTTCAAATCATCGACGCTTGCCGGGCGGGCCGTCTTGTTTGCCGGCTCGGCCATCCTGATTACCTGTCGCGCAATAGGGCGCGCTGGCGCAGGTTGGCGGACATGGCCTTTGCCAGCGCCTCGTCGCTATGCTGGTTCAATTGCGCGTGCGTGGCAAAGCGGTAGATGCCTTTGGGAACACCTGTCGTCCAGATAGCAGCCAATGCCTGACCAGTACGCTGATGGGTTTGCGCCAGCGCCAGATTTGATCCATTTGGCACCAGCCTGGGCTGGGCAAGTGTTTTTTGTCCGATATGCCGCATAAGCCAAATTATGCGGGGAGTGAATAGGAAAATCAAACGGCACGTTTTCGTGTCCACCGGAACGGGCTCGCCCGCACTGGGTGGTGCACCTTGGAGTTTTGGGGGAGTGTTGGCTGGTCCGCGTCACACACTGAGCAGCCGCAGCTTCGCCACCTGACCTCAAAACTGCCAGGGCATCGGGCAAACCCTCACGCTTCGTGGCCCCTCACCAGGCGCGACCCGCGTCAGGCGCAGCCCCTCCCCGCAGCCCGGGGTGCCGGGCCGCGATCACGCCGCCTGCTGAAAATCTCCGCGCGCCGGCACCCGGGGCGGCACCCGGGGCGGTACCCGGGCCTGCAGCCCCAGGTGCGTAAGGATCCGATCTATCACCGCCGATTCGAGAATGGCCGCAATGATCCTGAGCTGCCCACCGCAGTTCGGGCAGTGCTCCATGTC
>JBBRVD010000327.1:0-2858 GCA_038247175.1 Burkholderiales bacterium
CCGGTGCAGGTCGCTGCCATCAACGACCGGCTGTTTCTGATCAACGCCAGCATTGGCGCATACGCCGACCTGCTGCAGGACCGCGAGGCCTACAAATCTCGTTTCGGACGCAGCCGCTGGGTGGCCTCCATCGCGGCCTGCTTGACGGCGCTGCGCGCACAGCGTCGGCTGCGGCTGGAGATCGAGGTCGGTGATACGGTGCGCAAGGTGAGTACCTTGACTCTGTTTGTCGGCAACAACCGGCTGCAGTTGCAACAGTTCGGTGCGCAGCCCGACGACACCGTGCCCGGCGAGCCAGGCGACGGCAGCCTGGCGGCGTTGATGCTGCGCCCGATCGGCACATTGTCGATGATCGGGCTGATGTTGCGCGGCGCCATGGGCGAGCTGCGTGAAGCTGCCGCAGTGGAAGCGTTCGAATTCCAGCACATGGTGGTGAGGCCCCGGTTCGGGCCAGTGATCCGGTCGGTCAAGGTGGCTATCGACGGCGAGCTGACGCGGATGCGCGCACCCCTGGACATTCGTGTTCTGGAGCAGCCCTTGTACCTGCTTCACGCGCTGGACGGATCTGGTGTGGCGCCCGTGTCCGGGGCTGCCGCATGAGCGTGTTGCTGCAGGTTTCCGACACCCACTTCGGCACCGAACAGAAGCCTGTCGTGCAAGCCCTGCTGGTGTTGGCCGTGCAATTGCGGCCCGATGTGGTCGTGCTGTCGGGTGACATCACGCAGCGCGCAAGGCCAGACCAGTTTCGCGCGGCAAGGACCTTTGCCGACCGACTGGGTGCGCCGTTGCTGGCGATTCCCGGTAACCACGATATTGCATTGTTCGATCTCTGGGCGCGCCTGACGCGCCCGTATGCACGTTACGCTGCGGTGTTCGGTGCCGATCTCGAGCCCGTTCACAATTCGCACGATCTCCTGATCGTGGGCGTCAACACCACGCGGGCATGGCGTCACAAGAACGGGGAGGTGTCCATGGCGCAGATTGATCGGGTGGCGACGCTGCTCCATGCGGCGAGCCCACGGCAGCTACGCGTGGTGGTGGTGCACCAACCGGTCGCTGTGATACTGGAAAAAGACCGGACCAACCTGCTGCGAGGGCACGAAACCGCAACGCGGGTCTGGTCCGCGGCTGGGGCCGATGTGGTGATGGGAGGTCACATCCATCTTCCCTATACGCTGGCGTTGCAGGGTCTGGCGCGGCGCACATGGGTGGTTCAGGCGGGAACGGCCATCTCTTCGCGCACCCGCTCGGGAGTGCCCAATTCGGTGAACGTACTGCGTTCAGTGGGGCCGGCCGAGCAGGGCATGCGGCCGTCCGGGACCGATTCGCATGCCCAGCATGATTACCTCGTCGAGCAGTGGGACTACGCTGTCTCCGAACTGGCATTCGTGCGTGTGCGTTGCACGTCCGTGCAACCGGATCGGATCTGACCGCGACGGCGACCGCGGGGTGGTCGCTCATGAACTACGGCCTCGCAAGCGGACAATCCGCGCAGGGCCCATTGGCGAATCAAGGCAATTTGTTCACATCGATCGACCGGATGTCGGTCGCCAAAGACCACCTGTCCTTGTCGAAACTCTTCATCGCTTCCAGACGCTGACGGTCGACATCGAGCGTCAGATGATCCCGGTCCCGGCCTGGCTTGAAGGCGGTCATCGGAAAGGCAAACATCTTTTCCGCGCTGAAGATGCTCGGGTCAAACGCCAGCACAGCGTAGCGCACCGTGCTCGTGCGCATGTCGACGACCAGTTCCTTGATGTCGCCAATATCCTTGCCTTCGCGGCTATTGACGTCGCGGCCGATCAGGTCGCTGGCGCGCTGCAGGTTCGGCTCGACGTTCTCGCGCTTGACGCCATAGACAGTGTCTACCGAGTCCAGATAACGGGTATTGGCAAGTGCTGCCTTCCAATCCGTCTTGTTGGTGGCCACGCGGTCGAGCTGCTCGCGCGTGACGCCGTTGTAGCCCAGCGTCTTGCCGTCGGCCGCCAGTGTCAGACTCTTCATCGGTACGGCATACAGTTTGCCCGTCTTGAAAACACCCGGGTCGTACTCGAACATGACATAGCGTACTGTTCCGGTCGTGACATCGATGATCATGTCGCGGATCTCGCCCATGTTCTTGTTGTCCGCATCGTGTACGTTCTTGCCAATCAACGCGCTGGCACGCATGAAGTCACTCTCACCGACCGAGGAGGTCATGGCACTTGCAGCGGCTACGGGCTTGGCGGTCTGCGCCAGGGTCCCCTGCGACGCCGCAAGAATCAATGCTGGCAACGCGCAACGAATTGCGCCGCGAAAGACCTTGTTGATGGTGTTCATTTGGCTGCTCCGGTGGTGGATTCAATTCAGTATGGCGATCGTGTGCCGACAGCCGGGTCGGCGGCTGCGCCCATTGGTTGTAGGACAGCGCGACTTGCGGGCTGCGCCTGAAACGGCAGCCGAGACGCGGTGTATGCTGAAGTCTTCACGACGTCGGGGAGAAACCAATGCCTTTCAACCGTAACCACGTTCGCGCCTTTCTCGCCAAGACCGAGATCGATCTGTTCGAGTCCAGTCTGGGTGCCGACCTGCAAGCACGGACTGCTGCCGATGTGCAGCGCCGCATCGAGAGAACCCGCAAACTGCGAACCAAGTACCGAGACCTGCTGCAGCGTCAGAAGCTGGCGACCCGCGATCGCACGGCCAGCAAGGCAGGTGCCAGCGGCGACGCCAATGACCGCACTGCGAAGAAGGCCAAGGCCTTTGACGAAACACTCGCGCGTTTCGAAGCGAGGGCAAGACATCTGGATGCTGCCGGACAAAAGGGAGAAGTGAAATCGAAGGGCACGGCGAAGGCCGGGCCGACCGCGTCCCGAAAG
>JBBRVD010000328.1:0-2814 GCA_038247175.1 Burkholderiales bacterium
ACGCCTGCCAGGAAAATAGCCGCCGGTAAATCCGTCACGCGCGGCGCACGCGGCGCAAGCGCCGTCAGATCCGGCAGCACGCCTCCAGTCAAACCGGCCGCGACCAAGCTCAAGACGGTCGTCGTGTCCAAACCCGCGCGCAAGGCGCCGGCGACCGCCAAGCGCGGCGCCGCTTCCGCAAAGGCGGGCGCACCGCGCAAGTCAAGTCAGCGCAAGGCCTGAGCCGGGATCCGTGAAACTGGTCGTAGTCGCGGTCGGTCAACGTTTGCCGACATGGGCGCACAGCGCCTGGGACGATTACGCAAAACGTTTTCCACCAGAGCTGCGGCTTGAACTCAAGGCGGTCAAGACGCAGGCCCGCGCTTGCATGGCCTTGCCCGCGATCCTGGCCGCCGAGCGTGGCCGTATCGAGGCAGCGATCAGCCCCGGTAGCCGCGTCGTCGTGCTCGACGAACACGGGACATCGGTCACCACCATGGCGCTGGCATCCCGGCTGCGGCAGTGGCAACTGGACGCGGCCGACGTGGCGCTGGTCATCGGCGGCCCGGACGGACTGGAGCCGGCGTTCAAGCAGGCAGCCCATGAACGCATGCGCCTGTCCGACCTGACGCTGCCCCATGCGATGGCGCGGGTGTTGCTGGTCGAGCAGCTCTACCGCGCCTGGTCAATCAACGCCAGCCATCCCTACCACCGCGAATAGGCCCGATCCGGCGATGCCGCCATCATGACCGTTCTTGTCTACCTGGCCTCCCAAAGCCCGCGGCGCAGTCAGCTGCTGGACCAGCTGGGCGTGCGCCATCAGCTGTTGCTGCCGGATGCGCACGAGGACAGCGAAGGCCTGGAAGCGGTGTTGCCGGGCGAGGCGCCGGCGCGGTATGTGGTGCGGGTGACCGGTCTCAAGCTCGACGCCGCGCTGGCGCGGCACCAACGACGAGGCTTGCCTGCCGGGCTGATCCTGTGTGCCGACACGACCGTGGCCCTGGGCCGGCAGATCCTGGGCAAGCCGAGCGACGCCGCGCAGGCCGGCGCCATGCTGCGCCAGCTCGGCGGGCGGGTGCACCGGGTATTGACCGCGGTGGCGGTGGCGAACGGCCGCACGCGTGATGCGGCCTTGAGCGTGTCACGCGTGGAGTTCGCGCCGCTGGCCGCGGCGGCGATCCGGGCCTATGTGGCCAGCGCCGAGCCGATGGGCAAGGCCGGTGCGTATGCGATACAAGGGCGTGCGGGCGCGTTCGCTCGCGCCATCCATGGCAGCTACTCTGGCATCATGGGCCTACCGTTGTTCGAGACCGCGCGGCTGTTGCGCGGAGTCGGATACCCCGTCTAGATTCTTCATCATCGCAGCGCCATGCAACAGGACGTTCTGATCAACTGGTCACCGCAGGAAACCCGTGTCGCGGTGGTGGAAAACGGTTCGGTGCAGGAGTTGCATGTCGAGCGTGCGCTCGAGCGCGGCCTGGTCGGCAACGTCTACCAGGGCAAGGTTGCGCGCGTGTTGCCCGGCATGCAGTCGGCTTTCATCGACATCGGACTGGAACGCGCAGCCTTCCTGCATGTGGCCGATGTCTGGCACCGCCAACCCGAAGGCGAACCGCCACAGGTGGCGCGGTCCGGCCAGGCCTTGACCCCGATCGAGCGCCAGGTGTTCGAGGGACAGGCGCTGACGGTACAGGTGATCAAGGATCCAATCGGTACCAAGGGAGCGCGGCTGTCGACCCAGATCAGCGTGGCCGGCCGCTTGCTGGTGTTCCTGCCACAAGACGATCATGTGGGCGTGTCGCAAAAGATCGCCCTGGCCCTGCGCGACGAGTTGCGCAACCGGCTGCAGTTGCTGACCCGTCCCGAGGGTGGCGGATTCATCCTGCGCACCAATGGCGAAGACGCCAGCGACGGCGAACTGGCCGATGACATCGCCTACCTGCGAAAGACCTGGGCCGGCATCAGGCAGGCGGCGCAGCGTTCGCCGCCCGCAACCCTGCTGCACCAGGACCTGAGCCTGATCCAGCGTGTGTTGCGCGACCTGACCGGCGAGGCGACGCAGTCGATCCGGGTCGACTCGCGCGAGCAGTTCGACCTGCTGACCGCGTTCGGACGCGCCTTCATGCCGTCGGCGGTCGGCAAGCTGCAGCATTACAAGGGGGAGCGGCCGATCTTCGACCTGTATGGCGTCGACGAGGAGATCGCCCGCGCGTTGGGCCGGCGCGTTGACCTGAAATCCGGCGGCTACCTGATCGTCGATCAGACCGAAGCCTTGACCACCATGGACGTCAACACCGGCGGTTACGTCGGCGCGCGTAACTTCGACGACACGATCTTCAAGACCAACCTGGAGGCGGCGCAGGCCATTGCACGCCAGCTGCGCCTGCGCAACCTCGGTGGCATCATCGTCGTCGACTTCATCGACATGGTTCGCGAAGATCACCGCGACGCGGTGCTGGCGGAGTTCCGCAAGCAACTCGCGCGCGACCGGGTCAAGACCATGGCCGGTGGGTTCTCGCAACTCGGGCTGGTCGAGATGACGCGCAAGCGCACCCGCGAATCGCTGGCCCACATGTTGTGCGAA
The DNA here is from genome assembly GCA_038247175.1 of Burkholderiales bacterium. Classification (GTDB taxonomy): domain Bacteria; phylum Pseudomonadota; class Gammaproteobacteria; order Burkholderiales; family Burkholderiaceae_C; genus CAISIP01. The sequence goes on from JBBRVD010000328.1 coordinate 2,564, forward strand.
CCTTGCGCCGCCTGCCAGGGCAAGGGCAGTGTCAAGACCGCGCGCAGCGTGGCCTACGACATCCTGCGCGAGATCCTGCGCGAGGCGCGGCAGTTCAATCCGCGCGAGTTCCGGGTCGTGGCGTCCCCCCGGGTGATCGAGCTGTTCCTGGACGAGGAGAGCCAGCACCTGGCCGGTCTGTGCGAGTTCATCGGCAAGACGGTATCGCTGCAAAGTGAAGCGGCGATGGGGCAGGAGCAGTACGACATCAT
>JBBRVD010000329.1:0-2799 GCA_038247175.1 Burkholderiales bacterium
GGTGTTTGCCGGCGTCGCGCATGCCGGCGATCCGTTTGCGCTTGCAGCACTACCGTCGGTGCTGCCCGAAGGCCACTACCGGCTCGACACGCGAGGCCTGGAATTACCTGCCGACGTCGCCGCACTGTCGTGGACGCTGGGTGGCTACCTGTTCGACCGCTACAAGCCACGCAAACGCGCTCCGGCCAAACTGGCCCTGCGCGCCAGCGCTGCTGCCGAGCGCGGCATGGTCCAGGCCGAGGCTATTGCCATGGCACGCGACCTGGTCAATACGCCAGCCGAACACATGGGTCCGCAGGATCTGGCAAAAGCGGCGCGGGATCTGGCCAAGCGCCACGGCGCGCGTTTCAGCCAGGTGCAGGGCGACGACCTGCTGAAGCAGAACTTCCCAGCCATCCACGCGGTCGGCCGGGCCAGCAGCAACGCACCGCGCCTGATCGAACTTCACTGGGGCAAACCCCGGCATCCCCTGCTCAGCATCGTGGGCAAGGGTGTGTGTTTCGACAGCGGCGGGCTGGACATAAAGTCACCCGACGGCATGCGTCTAATGAAGAAGGACATGGGCGGCGCCGCCAACGCGTTGGGACTGGCCGCCATGGTGATGGCGCTCGAGTTGCCGGTACGCCTGCAACTGCTGATTCCGGCAGTGGAAAACGCGATCGCCGGCAATGCCTACCGTCCTGGTGACGTGATCAAGACCCGCGCCGGCGTGCAGATCGAGATCGGCAACACCGACGCCGAGGGGCGGGTGATCCTGTGCGACGCACTGGCCTATGCCGCCGAATCGAGGCCCGATCTGATCATCGACCTGGCCACGTTGACGGGCGCGGCACGGGTCGCGCTCGGCCCCCAGCTGCCGGCATTGTTCTGCCGCTCGATGGGAACGGCGCGCCAGCTGGTCGATCTCGGCCTGCAACTCGAGGATCCGTTGTGGCACCTTCCGCTGTGGGCGCCGTACAAGAGCGGCATTGAGAGCTTGGTCGGTGACATCGTCAACACCGGCCGCAATGCGATGGCCGGCGCCATCAACGCAGCCCTGTTCCTCGAAGCCTTCGTCCCCGAACAGCAGGACTGGCTGCATATCGACCTGTTCGCGTGGAATGACCAGGCGCGCCCCGGGCGTCCGGTCGGCGGCGAGGCACAGACCATCCGTACGCTGCTGGTGTACCTGGAGCAGCGGTTTGGCGCCCACCATTGAGCGACAGTCGGCCGGCCATGGAATTGTGCTTGATCCACGAGAGCCCGCCTTCATATCGACAATAGGGCCTTGTGACGACCGGCAGGCGACTTGAAGGGGTTATCGGCTCGAGGCTTCCAGCGGGGATCGTCACGCGTGCCGCGCCGCGAACGGGCTTGCGCCCGGTATCCGAGGCGCTGGGCGACGTCGGTCAGACCGCCTGTGCCAGGCCGGTTCGCTCTCGCGTGTTGACCTTCGCGGGCTCAGGCTTGCCGTAAGCGATCTCGCCCGACATCTGGCCCCCCTCTTCTACCACCAGCTTGCCATAGCGCACCTTGCCGGTGACCTTGCCGGTTGCGTAGACCATCAGCCTGTCGCGCACCGTCAAGTCACCGTCGAAGCGACCATGAATCTCGGCGATGTCGATACAAGCCGAGCCCTTGAACGACCCGCATTCGGCGATCTGCATCAGGCGTGAATCCATCGTGGCCTCGACAGTGCCCTCGACGAACAAGGTATCGCAATCGGTGATCTCCACACCCTTGAGCTTGATATTGGGGCCTACCGTCAGCTTGCTGCCACCGGCGGGTGCCGTCTGCGGCGCAGCCTCGGCAGTTGCCGTAGTAGCAACCGCCACCGCGACCGGCGCGTGCGACACACTCGGCGCGGCGGGCGGCTGGTGCACACCGGGGTGAACGTTGGGCTGCGCCATCGTGGTGGGCCGCCGCACGCCAGTGGTTTCAGTGTCGCGTTTGCCGAAGAATGGGGACTGCAATGCCATCGGTGATTCCTCCTTGAAAAGGACCGATGGTAGGCAGGCATTCACACGCTGTCGTGACGCGTGATGAAAAAAGCGTAACGAATGTCGCACAGCATCGCGTCGATACGGCACGACCGGTGCGACCTCAGCCCCCCTTGCGTGCCCAGGCTTCGAACCGTGCCTTGTTCTCCGCATTGGGCGGATACAGGCCTGGCAAGGCCACGCCGTCATGGACCTGCTGCATGATCCAGCCTTCTAGCAGTTCCTGGTCGAGTGCGCCGCGCACCACCTCGTCCAGCAGCGCCTGCGGTATCAGCACTGCGCCATCGGCGTCCATCACCACGACATCATTCGGCCATACCGCGACGCCGCCACAACCGATGGGCTGTTGCCAGGCCACGAAGGTCAGGCCGGCCACCGACGCGGGTGCGGCCGTTCCCTGGCACCAGATCGGCAGGCCCGTTTCCAGCACGCCGTCAATGTCGCGGATCACACCATCGGTGACCACGGCGGCGACACCGCGCTTGCGCATCCGGGCGCACAGGATGTCGCCGAAAATGCCCGCGTCGGTGACACCCATGGCATCGACGACCGCGATGCAGCCTTCTGGCATGGCCTCGATCGCTGCGCGGGTCGAAATCGGAGCGCCCCACGAAGCCGGCGTGGCCAGATCTTCCCGCGCAGGCACGAAGCGCAAGGTGAATGCGCGTCCGACCAGGCGCGGCTGACCGTTCTTCAGCGGCCTGGCGCCGCGCATCCATACGTTGCGCAGGCCTTGCTTGAGCAGGACCGTGGTCACGGTGGCGGTGGTCACGCTGGACAGGGCTCGCACAACCTCGGCGGACAGGGGAATCGGATCAAC
>JBBRVD010000330.1:0-2798 GCA_038247175.1 Burkholderiales bacterium
CGCGCCGGCATGCTGACCAACCCGCTGCGCGACCGCTTCGGCATCGTCGCGCGGCTGGAGTTCTACACCGCCGAAGAACTGGCGCTGATCGTGCGCCGCAGCGCCGGCCTGCTCAAGGTGCCGATGGAGGACGACGGCGGTTTCGAGATCGCGCGGCGCTCGCGCGGCACGCCGCGGATCGCGAACCGGCTGCTGCGCCGGGTGCGCGACTATGCCGAGGTCAAGGGCAGCGGCGAGATCACGCTGGACATGGCCAACCGTGCGCTGGCCATGCTCGATGTCGATCCGCAGGGTTTCGACGTGATGGACCGCAAGCTGCTCGAAGCCGTGGTGCTGCGTTTCGACGGCGGGCCGGTCGGGCTGGACAATGTCGCCGCCAGTATCGGCGAGGAGCGCGAGACGATCGAGGACGTGATCGAACCCTACCTGATACAGCAGGGTTTCCTGCAACGCACGCCACGCGGACGCATCGCCACGCTGGCAGCCTATCGCCACCTCGGCGTGGCGCCACCGAGCGGCGCGGGCGGCGTTGGCGGCGTTGGCGGCGTTGGCGGCGTTAGCGGCGCCGACATGTTCGGCAACTGACACGTGAAGCCGACGATGCGGCGCTGGATGCGTGGTTTGCTGGTGCTGCTGTTGTTGCTGATGGCAGCGGGTGCGGCGGTGGTTTGGATGCAACGCCCGCTCGATGTGGCCGTGGTCGAGGCGCGTTACGCGCCGCTGGTGCGCACCTTGCAGTTCGCGGCCCGGGTCGAGGCCCTGTCACGCGTCGACCTCGGCAGCACGGTGACCGGGCGGGTCGAGAAGGTGCTGGCGCGCGAGGGCGACACGGTGCGCGAAGGTGCTGCGTTGGTTGAACTGGAGCCGGCCGAGTGGCGTGCTGCGCTGGCGCAGGCGCAGGCGTCCCGTGCGCAGGCGCTGGCGCGGCTGGCCGGTTTGCGCAGCACCGGACGGGATACCGCGCGCGCTGCGGTGGAGCAGGCACAGGCGGCGCTGGACGCGGCGCAATCGGAGTTCGCGCGGGTGCAACAGCTGGTGGCGCAGGGCTTTCTGAGCGCATCGCGACAGGACGAGGCGCGTCGCGCGCGCGATGTGGCCACCGCGCAGCTGGCCAGCGCCCGGACCCAGGCCCAGGCGATCGGCGAGGCCGGCACCGAGGTCGCGCAGGCGCAGGCCCAGTTGACACTGGCGCAGGCCGGCATCGACGCGGCCCAGGCCCGCCTGGCACAGACCCGGCTGCGTGCCCCGGCTGACGGCCAGGTGCTGATACGCGCGGTCGAACCCGGCCAGATCGTGCAGCCGGGCAAGGCCTTGCTGACGCTGGCGCTGGACGGCCCGACCCGGCTCAGCGCGCAGGTCGACGAACGGTTCCTGGACCAGCTGGCAATCGATCAGAACGCGACGGTGCTGGCCGACGCCTTTCCAGGCCGCCGATTTGCCGCCAAGGTTCTGTCGATCTCGCCGTCGGTGGATCCGCAGCGCGGCGCGATCGAAGTCAAGTTTGCGGTGCAGGGCCAGGCGCCCGACTTCCTGCGCGAGGACATGACCTTGTCGATCGAGGTCGAGACCGGCCGGCGTGCACGTGCGCTGGTGCTGCCCGTCTCGGCCCTGATCCGCACCGCCGATGCCAACATCGCCCGGGTGCGGGTGATACAGGACGGCCGAATCGAGGAGCGCGACGTCGGGCTGGGGTTGCGCACGCTGGGCGCCGCCGAGGTACGGCTGGGGCTGGCCGAGGGTGATGAGGTCGTGCTCGACATGCGGCTGCCGATCGGTCAGCGGGTGCGGGCCCGCGTCGTCGAGCCCGACCTGCAGGGTGCGGCCGCCGGTGCGGGCGCCGGCAGCGGCGCAGCGCAGCTGACCAACATGATGGGGCGTTAGCGCCGTGACCGCCTGGCTCGGTTTCGAGACCCGTGTCGCGGTGCGCTTCCTGCGTGAAGGGCGGCTGCAGACGGTGCTGATCATGGTCGGCGTCGCGGCCGGTGTGGCGGTGATCGCCTACATCTCGGCGCTGGTCACCGGATTGCAGCAAAACACCTTCAACAAGACGCTGGGCGGGCAACCCCATGTGACGCTGCAGTCGCGCGACGATGTCGTGACGCCGGCGCGCCGCAACGAGCCCGGCGACGTCGTGTTCAGCGATGTGCAGGCCAAGGCCCAGCGTCTGCGCTCGGTGTCGAACTGGCAGTCGTTGCTGCCGCTGCTGGAGCAATGGCCGGGTGTGGCCGCGGTGTCACCGATCGTCGCCGGTGGCGGATTGGCCATCCGGGGCGAGGCGACGCAGTCGATTGCCTTGTCCGGAGTGGACCTGGACCGTTACGACCGGGTGGTGAAGCTGCGCGAGAAGGTGGTGGCGGGCAGCGCCCGGCTCGAGCCGGGCGAGGGCATCATCGGCATCGAGCTGGCGTCCGACCTGGGGCTGCGCCCGGGCGACCGGCTCACGGTGCTGACCGGTACCGTCAGCGAGACGGTGCGGGTGACCGCACTGGTCGACCTGGGTGTGCGCGAACTGAACCGGCGCACCGTCATCGTGCCGCTGCGGCTGGCGCAAAGCCTGCTCGGCCTGCCCGGTGGTGCAACCAGCCTGGACCTGACCTTGAGCGACGTCTGGGCGGCGAAGGACATCGCCGGTGACATGCGGCGCCAGTTCCCGTACAAGGTCGAGAGCTGGCAGGAGACGAATGCCCAACTGGTGTCGGCGCTGAACGCGCAGTCGGTCAGCACCGGCCTGATCCGTGCCATTGTGCTGGTCGTCGTGGTGCTGGGCATTGCCAGTGTGCTGGTGGTGTCGGTGGTGC
>JBBRVD010000331.1:0-2752 GCA_038247175.1 Burkholderiales bacterium
AAGCTCGGGCTGGCGGGCTGACCGTACGGAAAAAACTATTGCCCCAGACTCGGAACCCTTTGGCAAACCCGGGCCAAATCCTTCAAGCACGCTGTGCAGGATGCCATCCACAAAGCCCAGCGCAGCGGCGCGCCACGGCAGGAGCACCGAATCGCGCACCGCGCTGCACATCGCGCTGCACATCGCGTGTGTGCAGGCCCGCGTGGCGGCTGGCGGACACGTTATCCCCGAGGCCACGATTCGCAAACGCAGGAAGACCTCGCTACAGAACCTGATCGCGCTGCTGCCTCAAAACTGGCGCAACTGCAGGTCTATGACAACTGCGGACAGGCCAACAAAGCAGCCAAAGTGCACACGGTGTCCAAGTGATTGATTTTTCAGATGAGCCTCGTCTGTTCGACCCAGGCTCCCCCATAGAGGATCAGCCTACCGGTGGCGCAGAATCCCCTGAGGCGGTCCCTACCGATGGCCCAGACCGCCCTGCACGGAGCCGGCAGTCACGCGCGCACCCTGATCCCCTCGGGGTCGTAAAACGGTTTTCGGGTGACGGTTGCCACCACGCGTCGGCCGGCCACCTCGACGGAAAGACTGGTATCTTCCACGGCCAATTCGGACGCCACGTAGGCGGTGGCGAGCACCCGGCCGAGCGAATAGCCGTGGTCGCTGTAGGTCACGAAACCCACTGTCTCGGCACCCGAAAAAACCGGGGCGTCAGTCGCGGCAGGTGTGTCGCCCTCCAGAACCAGGCCGACCCAGCACTGCGCAACGCCGGTATCGCGCACGCGCAGCAATGCATCGCGACCGACGAAGTCACCCTTGTCGTAGCGGATCCAGCGATCCAGCCCGACATGGAACGGGGTGCGGTGCTCGTCCATGTCGACGCCATGCGCCGGGTAAGCCTTCTCCAGACCGAGCGTGAACATGGCCTGCACGCCGTATGGCTGGAGATGAAAGTCCTGCCCCACGCGAAACAGCGTGTCCCAGACGTCGGCGGCCTCGTCCGCCGGAACAAACAGCTCGAATCCAAGTTCGCCCGTCACGCCGGTGCGCGACACCAAGACGTCAGTCTCGCCGATGCGACCCCGGGTGAATGTCCAGCGCTTGAGACCCTGCAGATCGGCATCCTGCACCACCGCCTGCAGCAGTTCGCGCGAGCGCGGTCCCTGAATGGTCGGAAACGCCAGGGCCGGCGTCATGTCGGTCAGGTAAGCCTTGCGACCTTGCGCATGGTGCGTGAGCCAGGCGCGCATCTTCCAGCGGTTGCGCGACCCGGTCACCAGCATGAAATGGGCCTCGCCGAGCCGGAACACCGTCAGGTCGTCCAGAATGCCGCCATCGTCCCGGCACACCGTCGAGTAACGCGCCTGGCCGACCTGCATGGTCGACGCATCGTTGACGATCACATGGTTCACCAGCGCCTCGGCATCCGGGCCCCGGATGTCCATCTTGCCCATGGTGCCGAGGTCCTGGAGCCCGACAAACGTGCGCGTATTGCGGTGTTCATCGGGCACGGTCGTGTAGCACCGGGCCGACATGAAGTCTCCGCCGACGCGTGTCATCTGCGCCCCGAGCGCGAGGGCCTGGCTGTAGAAAGGGGTTCTGCGCTGGACCATGAGAGTCACATCCAAATTCAAAGAAGCCGCGCCGCGGCGCGGACCCAGCCGATACGCACCTGCGCACCGACCCCATACCCGCCTTGCACCGGCGCACCAAAACGCAGGCGTGCGCCACCGGCCTCGACCGACAGTTGCAGGCTGGAGCCCCTGAACGCCGCCGCGACGATGCGCGCCGTGAGCTCGACCTCGGCCGGTGCACCCGGCTGCACGATGGCGATGTCCTCCTGGCGCAGCATCAGCGTGTGTTGTCCCGGCGCGCCATCCACCGGTGTCGTGAGGCCGTCGGGCCAACGCGCCAGTCCGCCCTCGACCGACACCGGCACGAGATTGGCCGCGCCAAGGAAGTCCGCCACGAAGGGCGTGGCGGGCGACGCGTAAACCGACTCGGGTGTGCCCTGCTGCTCGATCCGGCCGGCGCGCATGACCACGATGTCGTCGGCCAGCGCCAGCCCTTCATGCTGGTCGTGCGTGACCATGATGGTGGTAATCGGCACCTGGCGCCGCAGTTCGACCAGCTCCAGCTGCATCTCGTCGCGCAGCCGCGCATCCAGGTTGGACAGCGGCTCGTCGAGCAGCAGCACGTCGGGCTCGTCGATCAGGGCGCGCGCCAGTGCCACGCGCTGCTGCTGCCCGCCGGACAGCTGCTGCGGCTTGCGCTGGCCGACATCGGGCAGGCGCACCAGGGCCAACGCGCGCGCGATGCGCGCATCTTCGTGCGAGCGCGACAAGCCGCGGCGCATGCGCAACGGAAAGCGCAGGTTCGCCTCCACCGTCATGTGCGGGAACAGCGCGTAGGACTGGAACATGAAGCCGACATTGCGACGTTCGGGCGGCAGCGCCGTGACATCCTTGCCGCCGATCCGCACCCTGCCCTGGCTGGGCGCTTCCAGACCGCTGAGCATGCGCAGCAAGGTGGTCTTGCCGCAACCGGAGGGCCCCAGCAGGGCCACGAAGCGGCCGTCCGCCACCTCCAGATCGACACTGTCGACCGCGGTCAACGCACCGAATTTCTTGACGATACCCGTCATCGACACAGCCGCCATCAGCCCACCACCTGTTTTCCGCCGAGTAGTCGATCCGTCACGCCCACCGCCACCGCCGCCAGCAGGATCAGGCAGGTCGACACCGCCGCCACG
>JBBRVD010000332.1:0-2721 GCA_038247175.1 Burkholderiales bacterium
ACGGGGCAGGTCGCCCAGGCCAGCATGTCCATTGAGCCAGCAACTGCCGCGGCCATGACGAACTCGGTAGTCAACGCTGCAGCGCAGCCTGGAAGCCAGGCATTTCCCTCCTTTGTGTTTACCTTCGACACGGAGTACGACCTGGCGTTTTTTGAGTTCACCATCCAGTTCGACCCGGCCAAACTCAGTTTCATTGCCGGCGCGTCGACGCTGGCGGTGGGTGGAAGCCCACCCATGTTGCTGCCGACCTCCATACCGACCGTGTTGCAGGCGATGCAAGCGGCTTCACCCGACTTTCAATTCAGTACTGGCACCGAAGCGGTTGCCATCGACAAGTTCAATGTCAATTTCAGCGGTGCATATGGCAATCCCGTCAATTTCTTCCGGATCCCCGCCGGAACCTCCGTCACCATGACCGGTGCGTTCAACATGTTGCCGGCGTTTTCATCCGGTGTCACGGACGTACGGGTGTTCGGCTATGCAGGCGATACGTCTTTCGGTGAAATGCCGTTTGACATGATCGCCACTGTCACCGCCGTCCCCGAGCCCGAAACCTGGCTGATGCTGCTCGGCGGCCTGGCACTCGTCGCCAGCCGCATCCGGCGGCGCAAAAACTGCCAAGCGCCCGTCGGGCTGACCTAGCGTCGGCCCCGTCGATCTGTCAACGGCCCTTATTGGGCCGTTTCTTATCCGGGTAACCGTCCTCGCCGATCACGGCCTGGGTGCGCCAATCTGCCGCCTGAACAGTGGGCACGAGGCGCCGGCGCCTTTGCCAGAGTGTTCGCCAGAGTGTTCGCCAGCGTGTTCGCCGCTGTTCGCGGTCCGGTGCGCCACACACGCGCCGTTACACTGATTCGCTTGGGCACGACGGTTCCGGCCAAGCGATGCCCCGGCACTCGCCGAGGCGCGTCGGGCAGTAAAGGTTTTCCTATCAGCTTCTCCTTATTTTCCTTGCTGCCGTCATTGCAGCGCGCCGCCAACGGGTCGGGGTATATCAAGGCCACGCCGGTCCAGGCAGCGGTGATTCCTGCGGCGCTGCGCGGCGCAGACGTGCTGGCGGTGGCGCAGACCGGTTCCGGCAAGACCGTTGCGTTCGCATTGCCGCTGCTGCAACAAGTGCAGTCCACCGCGCCCGGTTCGCCGCGCCGCATCAAGGCCCTGGTGCTGCTGCCCACGCGTGAACTGGCGATGCAGGTCGCCGATGTGTTGCGCGACCAGGCGCGCTTCCTGTCCGATCCGCCCAAGCTGGTGGTGGTGTACGGTGGCGTGTCGGCCAATCCGCAGATGATGCGGCTGCGCGGCGGCGCCGACGTGCTGGTCGCCACGCCGGGCCGCCTGCTCGATCTGGTGGACAAGAACGCGGTCCACCTGTCGGCGCTGGAGCTGCTGGTGCTCGACGAGGCCGACCGCCTGTTGGATGCCGGTTTTGCCGACGAACTGACACGGGTGCTGGCCTTGCTGCCACCCCGGCGCCAGACGCTGCTGTTCTCGGCCACGATGCCGCCGGCGGTTCGGCAGCTGGCCGATCAATGGCTGCTCGATCCGGTGCGGGTGCAGATTGCCGACAGTGCGCAGACTGTGCCGGATATCGTGCAACGCGTCATCACGGTCGATCCACCGCGGCGCACTGCGCTGCTGCGTCATCTGATGCAAACGCAGGGCTGGAAGCGGGTCTTGGTGTTCGTTGCAACCCAGCACGCGGCCCAAACCGTGGCCGACAAGTTGTATGCCAATGGCGTCTATGCCGCGCCCTTTCACGGCGGCCTGAGCCAGGGCGCGCGCACCCAGGTCATGGATGAGTTGCGCAAAGGCCAGTGGGACGTGGTGGTGACAACCGACCTGGCTGCCCGCGGGCTCGACATCGCGCAGCTGCCGGTGGTCGTCAACTACGATCTGCCGCGTTCGGCGGTCGACTACGTGCACCGGATTGGCCGTACCGGGCGGGCCGGTGCCAGCGGCCTGGCGCTGAGTTTTGTCAGTGCGGCAACCGAACCGCACCTGCGGCTGATCGAGAAACGCCAGGGTCTGCAACTGCAGCGCGAAGTGGTGGCCGGGTTCGAGCCGACCGACGCCTCGCCACCGGCCGACCGGGCTGCGGTGCCAGGCACCGGCGGCATCAAGGGCAAACGGCCGAGCAAGAAGGACAAGTTGCGCGCGCAGGCGGCAGGCTCGGCTTCGGACGGGGCTGGCGCAGGCTTCGAGTCGAAACCTTGACGTTGTCCGAGCCTGCAAACGGCAGTCGACCGCTTGATTTGCGCTGGTAACGCAGATGAACACGGACAATTTTGGCCACGCCGAGTCGCACCCACGGGGTGAGTGCGTTATGCACCCGAGCGCACCCCACTGGACACGCCATGCGGCGTTGTTCATCATTGCGCACAGAAGTGCGCGGCGTCCTTTCGCCCTGCCTGGCGCGCCCGGCGGGGCACGCTAGGGCGCATTCAACCGCCGTTTGTAGGCTCAGTTGCTCCGTACGGGGACCGGATCGGTCCCCGTACCGTCGCCATCGGCATCGGCATCGCCATTGCCATTGCCATTGCCATTGCCATCACCATCGCCATCACCATCACCATCACCATCACCATCGCCATCGGCTTTGGTTGAGTCGTCGCCGGATGCTGGTAGCGCTGCATCGGGCAAGGTCTCGTAACTGCTGGGTCGCTGGGTCCGATGGCCGGGTTTGGCGAGGATTTCCACATAGACCTGGGTCGCACCGTCGCG
>JBBRVD010000333.1:0-2682 GCA_038247175.1 Burkholderiales bacterium
CGCTGCGGCTGCGCTTGCTCGGCCTGACCGCGGTGGGGCTCACGCTGGCCTTGCTGCTCGCCTGGCTGGTGCTCGCAGGCCTGTTTCAGGACGAGGTGATGCGCCAGTTCCGGCAGGCTCTGGAGCAGCAGCTCGATCAGTTGACCGCGCGGGTGGAGTTCGACCCGCAGGGACGGCCACAGGTCGACCCGGCAGGCTTGAGCGATCCGCGCTGGAACAAGCCGTATTCCGGGTTGTACTGGCAGATCAACGATGCCGACCAGGTGGCGCAGTCACGCTCGCGATCGTTGTGGGACACCCAGTTATCCAATATCTCCGACACCCTGGCCGATGGCGCGGTGCATGCCCACGCGGCGGCTGGTCCGCAGGGCGCACCTTTGCTGGTGCTCGAACGCGCCGTGCGATCGGCGCAAATCCCCTCCGGGCGATGGCGCCTGCTGGTGGCGGCCGACACCCAGGCGGTGCAGGCCGCCGTGCAGCGGTTCCGGGGGGTGCTGGCGCTGTCGCTGGCCGTGCTGCTGGGCTTGCTGCTGGTGGCGGCCTGGGCGCAGGTGTCGCTGGGCCTGGCTCCGTTGCGCGCGCTGCAACGGGCCTTGGTTGCGTTGCGTGAAGGCCAGACCCAACGGCTGGAAGGCCCGGCGCCGCTCGAGGTGCAGCCGCTGGTCGACGGCTTCAATGCCGTACTCGAGCGCAATGCGCTGGTCGTGCAGCGCGCGCGGCAACAGGCCGGCAACCTGGCGCATGCCGTCAAGACGCCGCTGGCGGTGCTGGGCCAGGCGGCCGAAGCGGTGGTCACGCCGGCACCGGGGCCGTCGGCACCGCCAGCCAGTGTCGACCTGGCCCGGCTGGTGCTGGAGCAGGTGGATCTGGCGCGTCGGCAGGTCGATTGGCATCTTGCGCATGCCCGGGCCGCCGGAGGGCATGGGTTGCCCGGCCAGCGCGTCATGCTCGATCCGGTGCTGCGCGGTCTGGTGCGTGTGATGGACAAGGTGTACGCCACCCGCGCCATCGACGTGCGGTGCCAGGCCATCGACGCGAAGCTGGCGTTTGCCGGCGAGGAGCAGGACCTGCAGCAGATACTGGGCAATGTGATCGACAACGCCTGCAAGTGGGCACGCGCGGTGGTGTTGGTGCAGGCGAGGTTGCAGGCCGATGCGACCGCCGCGCTGCTGGTGGTCACGGTGCAGGATGACGGACCGGGCATCGCACCTGCGTTGCGCGACGCCGTGCTGGCACGGGGCAACCGCATCGACGAGTCAGTGCCAGGCTCGGGTCTCGGACTGGCGATCGTTGCCGATCGGGTGGCCGCATACGGCGGCGCGATCGCGCTCGATCCGTCTCCGCAAGGCGGCCTGCAGGTGGAGATACGGCTGCCGGCGGCGCTGTAGTCTGGGCGCCGACCTGGCCCTCGCCTACCGCGAAGTGAAGCCGCGACGCCGGATCTGCGTCGCGGCGCCGTCCATCACGGGCACTGCAACACGCCACCCACGTTCTGGCAGACGCGCCCGTCGGGCCGCACCAGCGCGCCGCCGATCGCATTGGTGCGGGTTCCGTCGGAGCCCCAGCAGCCGGCGCTGTCGCAGGGGCCGGTGAACGTCGGCCGCGGCACCGGGTCGATGGTGATGACCGGCGAGGGCAGCGTCGGTGAGCGGATCTGCCCGGCCGCCGACGGTACTGCAATCGGCGCCTGGTAGGGGCGAGGGGCGCCGCCCCGCGACGGTGCGCTGGCCGCCGTCGCGCTCGCCGAAGCACCGGTTGCCACTGGTGTCGCCAACTCCCCGGCAGGCGCGCCGGTGCATGCCGACAGCAAGGCCAAGGTGACCACGGTCGTTCGCAGGTTTTGTGCTCCCATGTATAACTGAGCGGATCATGAAGGATAAGTTGCATCGACGAGAGTGGATGGGGCACGTCGCCGTCGGCATGCTGGGCGCCGCGGGCAGCGGAATCGCCGCGCAGCCCGCGGCGGCAGACGACATCCTGCGCAAACCCGTCGGCTCCGGCGGTCTGTTGCTGCCGGTCATCGGGCTGGGCAGCTGGATCACCTTCAATGTCGGTGACGACCCGCAGGCGCGCAAGGCTTGCGCCGAGGTCATGCGCCATTTCTTCCAGGCGGGTGGCCGGCTGATCGACTCATCGCCGATGTACGGTTCGTCGCAGCCGGTCATCGGCGAGGCGCTGCAGGTGCTGGATGCGCGCGGGCGGGTATTCTCTGCCGACAAGGTCTGGACATCCGGCGATGGGCGCGCGCAGATCGACGACTCGCGTCAATACTGGGGCGTGCCGCGCTTTGATCTGCTGCAGGTGCACAACCTGCTGGCCTGGCGCACGCAGTTGCCGCTGCTGTTCGAACTCAAGCGCGCGGGCCGGCTCGGCCACGTCGGCATCACCACCTCGCATGGCCGGCGCCACGCCGAGCTCGAGCAACTGATGCGCGAGCATCCGCTCGATTTCGTGCAGCTCAGCTACAACATCGTCGACCGGGCCGTGGAGCAGCGCATCTTGCCGCTGGCGCGCGAGCGCGGCATCGCCGTCATCGCCAATCGACCGTTTCGCGAAGGAGCCTTGATGCGCGTGGTGCAGCGCGAGCGCCTGCCGGCCTGGGCGGCCGAGGTCGGATGCACCAACTGGGCCGAGTTCCTGCTCAAATTCATCGTCTCGCATCCGGCCGTGACCTGTGCAATA
>JBBRVD010000334.1:0-2653 GCA_038247175.1 Burkholderiales bacterium
CGGTTTCATCGTGTTGTCCGGCCTCGTCTATTACGGCATCGGCTGGATCAAGGATGTGGCCGGTACCGCGGCGATCGGCATCATTGGCGTAGGCGTGCTGACGGCCTACTTGGGCCTGTTGTGGATCGGATCGCGCCAGCCCGAGCTCGAACTCGACGACCCCAACGCCCCGGTGTTCGAGTTGCCCGAGACCCGGCCCACGCTGCTGTCGGGCCTGCATTACCTGCTGTCGGTGGTGGTGCTGATCTGGTGCCTGATGATCGAGCAGATGTCGCCGGCGCTGTCAGCGTTCTGGGCCACCGCATTCATGATCTTCATCATGCTGACACAGCGCCCGATCATCGCCATGATGCGTGGCCGCGGCAATTACGGTGCAGCGCTGGCCACCGGCTTTCGCGACCTGATCCATGGGCTGGAAGCGGGCGCGCGCAACATGATCGGCATTGGCGTGGCCACCGCCGCGGCCGGCATCATCGTCGGCACCGTGTCGCTGACCGGCATCGGCCTGGTCATGACCGAAATCATCGAACTGCTCTCGGGCGGCAACATCATGATCATGCTGATCCTGGTGGCGGTGATCAGCCTGATCCTGGGCATGGGCCTGCCGACGACGGCCAACTACATCGTGGTCTCGACGCTGATGGCGCCGGTAGTGGTCGAACTCGGCGCGCAAAGCGGCCTGCTGGTACCACTGATCGCGGTTCACCTGTTCGTGTTCTATTTCGGTCTGATGGCCGACGTCACGCCGCCCGTGGGGCTGGCGTCGTTCGCTGCTGCTGCGATCGCACGCGCAGACCCGATCAAGACCGGGGTGACCGCATTTTTCTACAGCATGCGCACCGCGATCCTGCCATTCCTGTTCATCTTCAACACCCAGCTGTTGATGATCGGCATCGACGGTCCCTGGCACCTCGTGCTGACGGTGGTCAGCGCCACGGTCGCGATGCTGATTTTCGCGGCGGCCACGCAGGGCTATTTCCTGGTCCGCTCGCGATGGTATGAAACCCTCGCCCTGCTGCTGATCACGTTCACACTGTTTCGCCCCGGGTACTGGTGGGACATGCTCTACCCGCCCTACGAGATGCACCCGGCCAAAGAACTCACGGAACTGATCGCCAAGGCACCGGCCGATGCACGCCAGCGCATCTGGATCGAGGGCGTCAACCTCGACGGCAAGGAGATCAGGAAAGGGGTGTTGCTGCCGCTGGGAGCCGCTGGCACCGCGCCGGAGCGCCTCAAGCGTATCGGCCTGCAGTTGATGCCGCTGGGCGACACGATGCAGGTGGCGGTGGTGCAGTTCGGCTCCGCGGCCGAAAAACTCGGCATCGAACAGGGATTCGACATCACGCAGGTCGAGGTTCCGGCGGATCGGCCGGACAAGGAATGGATGTTCATCCCTGCACTGGGCCTGCTGGGATTGATCGTGATGCTGCAACGCGGCCGGCAGCGGCGGGAGAAGCCCGTCGTTGGCGCCAAGCCGGCATGACCCGGATCGCGCTGATCCATGCACTGGCGCATTCGGTGGCGCCGATCAACGATGCGATGGCGCGCGACTGGCCGCAGGCCATGCGCATGAACCTGCTGGACGACAGCCTCTCGAGCGACCTGGCCGTCAGCACCAAGGGACTGGACGCTGCCATGCACGCGCGCTTCGAACGGCTGGCGCAATACGCCCTCGACTGTGGCAGCGACGCCATCCTGTTCACTTGCTCCGCGTTCGGACCTTGTATCGAGGCCGTGGCGAAGTCGCTCGCGCCGATGCCGGTGCTCAAGCCCAACGAGGCGATGATCGCTCAGGCTGCCAGCCTGGGATGCCGCATCGGGCTGGTCGCCAGTTTCGCACCGACGCTGCAGTCCATGCCGGCCGAGTTTCCGGTAGGCACGGAGCTGGAATTCGAACTGGTCGAAGAGGCCTTGGCGGCACTCGGCGCCGGCGATCTGGCACACCACGATGCGCTGGTCGAGACGGCGGCCGAACGCCTGATGAACAAGGGATGCGCCGTCATTGCGCTGGCCCAGTTCAGCATGGCACGGGCCCGCAAGCGGGTCGCCGAGCGCACCGGGCTGCCGGTGCTGACCACGGTGGACAGCGCGGTGCACGCGTTGCGCCGACGGCTCGGCGCCTGACGCCGTGCTGGCGGATCAGACTGGCGCGGTGTGCTCGCCGCGCGCGGGGTAGTCCTTGGCCACGACGAAATCCACCGCTGCCAGCAGGTCCTGGAATGGCGGCCGGGCAAACGGCATCGTCTGCACCGCGCCGTAGTACAGGGTTCCGTCCGGGCGCACCAGGAACACACCCGGCTCCGCGAACAATTCCGGCTCCTCCAGACCGGCCGAGGTCTTGCCGCGTCCGGCGCTGATGTACAGGCCCCACTGGCGAGCGCTGCGCAAACCCAGGCCAAAAGCAAACTGCACACCCTTGGCACCGACCTTCTGCGCCATCTGCCGCGCACGTTCTTCGCCGTCACTGCTGATCGCCACCAGTTGCACACCCCGCTGGCTGAACTCTCCCGACAGGCGCTCGAGCTCGATCAGGTATTTCGCGCAGAGCGGGCAATGCAGGCCGCGGTAGAACACCAGCAGGTCGAAATTCTTGCCCGGCGCTGCGCCCAGCACGAACCGCCCTTCGCTCGTCAGCGGCAGGTTCAGGGCC
>JBBRVD010000335.1:0-2644 GCA_038247175.1 Burkholderiales bacterium
CAGCGGTGTCAGCGGTGTCAGTGGTGTCGGTCCTGCACCATCGGCTGGAGGCACCATGTTCTGCGTGGCATCGAAAACTTCCGCGCACTGGCCGCAGCGCACCCATCCCTCGGACACGCGCAGCTGATCCGGCACGACCCTGAACATGGTTTCGCATGTCGGACAACGGGTGATCAGGCTCATGGCGAGAGCATTGTAGTGGCGGGGTCGGCGTTACAGGCACGCTTCCATGAGGACCCAGCCGTCCTGCGATGCAGACACCTCCAGTGCCGCATGGGGTGCATAGGCCGCCATGAGTTCGTCGGCCTGTCGCTCCAGGATGCCTGACAGAACCAACGATCCGCCAGGCGCCACGCGCGCGCACAGCAGCGGGGCGAGCAGCTTGAGCGGTGTGGCCAGGATGTTGGCCAGCACGGTCTGGTACTGACCGGTTGCATCTTCGGGTTGTCCGCAGCTGATCCGGACCCGATTGGCCTGCGCGTTGTCCCTGGCGGAAGTGACGGCGGCCGGATCGATGTCCAGCGCATCGACCGCGGTGGCGCCGAACATCGCGCAAGCAATCGCCAGGATGCCGGACCCGCAACCGTAGTCCAGCACCCGGCCGAGCTGGCCGGCGCCCCGGTTGCGCGCGATCCACTGCAGACACATACGCGTCGTGGGATGGGTTCCGGTACCAAACGCCAGCCCCGGGTCGAGTCGGATCACATGCGTGGCCTGCGCGGGCGGATCGTGCCAGGTCGGCACGATCCAGAAATCGGCATCGATGGCGACCGGCGCGAATTGCGACTGGGTCAGCCGTACCCAGTCTTGCGGCTCCAGCACGGCGATGCCCTCGATCGCGCAGCCGGAAAAGAAATCCTGGGCGTCCAGAATACGCGCCGCATCGCGCGCGACCCCTTCCTTCGCGAACAAGGCCTTGATGGTGGAGTGCCGCCAGCCGATCGTCGTGGGCACCATGCCGGGTTCTCCGAACAGGGCCTGTTCAGCGTCGGTCAATGCATCGGCATCTTCGACACTGACGCTCTGGGCATCCAGCGCCTGCAGTGCATCGGCCACAACCTCGACCCGATCTTGCGGGCACCGCAGGCTCAGTTCAACCATCGCGCTTGCGTCAGCGCTTGTGCTGCGCAAGCCACTCTTCCAGGTAATGGATGTTGGTGCCGCCGCCGCAGAACCTGGCATCGACCATCAACTCGCGGTGCAGCGGGATGTTGGTGTTGATGCCCTCGACCACGGTCTCGCCCAGAGCCGTGCGCATGCGCGCCAGCGCCTGATCGCGGGTGTCGCCATGCACGATGATCTTGCCGATCATCGAGTCGTAGTTGGGCGGTACGAAGTAGTTGGTGTAGATGTGCGAGTCCACGCGCACACCGGGGCCACCGGGAGGGTGCCACATGGTGATGCGTCCCGGCGAGGGTATGAACTTGTACGGGTCTTCGGCGTTGACGCGGCATTCGATCGCATGGCCGCGGATCTCGATCTGGCGTTGCGTGAACGGTAATTTTTCGCCGGCGGCCACCATGATCTGGGTCTTGACGATGTCGATCCCGGTGATCATCTCGGTGACCGGGTGTTCGACCTGGACCCGGGTATTCATCTCGATGAAATAGAACTCGCCGTTCTCGAACAGGAATTCGAAGGTGCCAGCGCCGCGGTAACCGATCTTCTTGCAGGCGGCCACGCAGCGCTCGCCGATGCGCTCGATCAGCTTGCGGGGCACGCCGGGCGCCGGTGCCTCCTCGATGACTTTCTGGTGGCGCCGCTGCATGGAGCAGTCGCGCTCGCCCAGGTAGACCACATTCTTGAATTTGTCGGCCAGGATCTGGATCTCGATATGGCGCGGATTCTGAAGGAACTTCTCCATGTACACCGCGGGATTGCCGAACGCGGCACCGGCCTCGGCCTTGGTCATCTGCACCGCGTTGACCAGCGCCGCCTCGGTGTGCACCACACGCATGCCGCGTCCGCCGCCGCCGCCTGCCGCCTTGATGATGACTGGATAACCGATGCTCTTGGCAATGCGCCGCACCTGCACCGAATCGTCCGGCAGCTCACCCTCCGAGCCGGGCACGCAGGGTACGCCGGCCTTGATCATCGCCTGCTTGGCCGATACCTTGTCGCCCATGATGCGGATCGATTCCGGCGTGGGTCCGATGAACTGGAATCCACTTTTTTCGACCCGTTCCGCGAATCCGGCGTTCTCGCTCAGAAAGCCGTAACCGGGATGGATGGCCTCGGCGTCGGTCACTTCGGCCGCCGAGATGATGGCAGGCATGTTGAGGTAACTCAGCGCGGACGGCGCTGGTCCGATGCAGACGGCCTCGTCAGCCAGCTTGACGTACTTGGCATTGCGGTTGGCCTCCGAGTACACCATCACCGCTGTGACGCCGAGCTCGCGGCTGGCACGTTGAATGCGCAAGGCGATCTCGCCTCGATTGGCTACCAGTATCTTCTTGAACATGGATTGCGCTGCCCTCGGTCAGCTGATCTCGAACAACGGCTGTCCGTATTCGACTGCCTGGCCATTGGCGCACAGGATATTGGTCACGGTGCCGGACTTGTCGGCCTCGATCTCGTTGAGGATCTTCATGGCCTCCACAATGCACAACGTCTCGCCTTCCTTGATCGTGCTGCCTACTTCGAC
>JBBRVD010000336.1:0-2642 GCA_038247175.1 Burkholderiales bacterium
CAGCGGCCAGCGCGCCTTGTTCGCGCCGCTGGCGTATTCGCTGGCCAGCGTCAGGTGCCACTTGCCGATCGCGAAGGTGGCATATCCCTGCGCCAGCAAAATCTCCGACAGGAAGCCGTTTTCCTTCGGCACCATGCCGTTGTAGCCGGGAAAACCGGTGGCCATCTCCTGGATGATGCCCACGCCGTTCGAATGGTGGTTGCGTCCGGTCAGCAGGCAGGCCCGTGTGGGCGAGCAGATCGCGGTGGTGTGGAAGTCGCGGTACCGCAGACCGCCGGCCGCCAGCCGGTCCATATGCGGCGTGCGGATCGTCGAGCCATAACAACCCAGCTGGGCGAAACCGACGTCGTCAAGCAATATCAACATCACATTGGGCGCACCCTTGCGCGCCTTGACCGGCATCGGCCAGGCCGGCTGGGACTGCGCCGCCGTGCGGGCGACGTGGCCGGTGAAGGCGCTGCCTTCGGGGTAGGTCTTGAGCGGTTCATGGGCCATCGGTTTCTCCTCGGGATACGGTCCGGTCCGGTCTGCGCGCGGGGCACGGCCGCGCCAGCCAGTTTGTCGAGCCATCAGTGCCGGCTACGCCACACCGTGCGCAGCAAGGGCCAGAACAGCAACAACACCGCCAGCAGCATCAGAGTCAGCGTCAGCGGCTGCGTGACCAGCGGCAGGTAGCTGCCATCGGTCATCATCAGTCCCTGGCGCAGCCGCGATTCGGCGATCGGCGCCAGGATGAAGCCGATCACGAACGGGCCCAGCGGCAGGCCGCCGCGTTCCATCAGGAAACCCAGCACGCCAAAGCCGAGCATGATCCAGACGTCGAACATGCGGTTGCTCGACGCAAATACGCCGACGACGCAGAACACCATGATCAGTGGCAACACGAACTGGCGCGGCACGTCGAGCACGCGGCGCAGGAACGGGATCATCAGGTACATCTGGCCGAACATCAGCACGCTGGACAAAAGACAGGCGGCGATCACCACGTAAACGATGCTCGAATGTTGTTCGAACAGCAGCGGACCGGGCTGGATACCGTGGATCATCATCGCGCTCATCAGGAACACGTCGATCACGCTGCCCGGAATGCCGATCGCCAGCAGCGGAATCAACGCGCCGCCGACGGTCGCATTGTTCGCCGCCTCGGACGCAACGATGCCGCTGGGCGAGCCATTGCCGAACTCCTCGGGCTTGCTCGAGACATTCTTGGCCACGGTATAGGCGACCAGCGAACCGACACTGGCACCAATACCTGGCAGGATGCCGATCCAGGTGCCGATGGCCGAAGAGCGCAGCAGGTTCCAGAACTGCGACTTCCACTCCGACCACTTCATCCACAGGCCAGACGACGAATACACCAGGACCTGCAATTTGCCCGTCGGCTTGACGAGTTCGGCCATCACGGTGCCGACCCCGAACACGCCGACCAGCACCGGCAGGATGTCGAAGCCCGACGTCAACTGCCACGCACCCATCGTGAACCGGGTGCGCCCGGTGTTTTCGTCCAGCCCCGGGAACGCCAGCAACACGCCGATCATGCCCGCCAGCAGGCCCTTGACCATGGACTTGCCGCTGACCGAAGAGATCAGCACGAGTGCGGTAAGCACCAAGGCAAAATAGTCGAATGGCGTGAAACGCACCGCAATGTCGGCCAGCGGCTTGGTCAGCAGCACCAGCGCGCCCCACGCGAACACGGCACCGAAGAACGACGCGGCCACGCCCAGCCCCAGCGCCCGCCCGGCATGCCCTTGCTGCGCCATCGCATAACCGTCGAACACGGTGACCACGTTCGAGGGTGTACCCGGAATCCGCAGCAGTACCGCCGACACCAGGCCTCCGGTGATGGAGCCGGTGTACATGCACACCATCAGCGCCATCGCCTCTTCGGGCACCATCTTGAAGGTCAGCGGCAAGGTCAGTGCGATCAGCATCGCGCCAGACAGGCCGGGAATGGCGCCCACGATGATGCCCAGCGCGGTGCCGAGCACACACAGGAACAAGGGCCAGGGGCCCATCAGGTACACGAAGGAGTCGAGCAGGCCCATTGCGATGTCTCAGGGTAGGTCGGCCACCAGCAGGTAGCGAAACACGTAGTCCAGGCCCAGGCCGAACGCGAGCGCCAAGGCGATGGCCCAGCTCAGGTCATGCCGCACCCGGTCCGACATCAGCAGGAACAGGGCCAGCAGGTAGACCACTGTCGCATACCCGTAACGCACCAGGCCGGCGTGCAGCAGCGCCGCGTAAACCAGTGTCAGCGCCGCGACGCCCAGCAAAAGGAGCCAGCGCTCGGGTAATGCAGCCTGCGCGTCGCCCGGGCCCGCCAGCGGCGCAGCGGCTCGCCAACGCGCATGCAGCACCAGCAAGCTGAGGATGATGGTGAGCACAGCCACTCCCATGGGCACCGCGCCCGGCCCGATCGGCTCGAACACGCCAGGCTTGAGCTTGGTGCCTTCGAACAGGAACAGGGCCGAGAGTGCGATTGCGATCAGCGCCAGCGCGGTCTCGGCCCGGCTTTCACTGGCATCCATGCGCAACGGTCACTTGCCACTCACCAGGGTCTTGGCAATCGGCTCGACCCCCTTGAAGGTGTCGTCCAGGTTCTTCTTGAACGCCTCGCCCTTGAGGAATTCGATGGTCGACGC
>JBBRVD010000337.1:0-2634 GCA_038247175.1 Burkholderiales bacterium
GTATTCGATCTCGCCGCGAGCCTCGGCGGCCTTGAGCGCCTTGTGGATGCGGCTGACCCATTGCTGCTCGAACGGCACGGTGTAGATCGCGGCGACCTTGAGTTTGGCCTGGGCGATGGCCCATCCCGGCGCCGACGAGGCGAGAGTGGCGGCAAGCACAATGGCATGGCGGCGAAGCATCGGCATTTTCATGGTGCAGGTCTTTCTGGTGTGGTCTAACTGGCTGGAAACAAACGGGGCGCCTGCGCATTGCTTCGCAGCGCCTGCGAACTGTGACTGGCAAAACGGACTGGCTGCAACTTACGTGCCAGCGCGCTCGAGCATCGCATGCAGCAACACATTGCAGCCTGCCGTGATGTGCTCGGGTTGCGCGTCCTCGATCTCATTGTGGCTGATGCCATCCTTGCAGGGAATGAAGATCATGCCGGCGGGGGCCAGCTGCGCCATGTAAACCGCGTCATGGCCGGCGCCGGAGACGACCGGCATGTTGGAGTAACCGAGCTTGGCCGCAGCCTTGGCGACCGCGCCGATGCAGTCCGGGTGAAAGGCTTGCGCCGGGTAACCCGAGACTTGCTGGATCTCGATCGGCAGGCCGCTTTCCCGGGACAACCGGGCGGCAAAGGCCTTCACCTCGTCTGCCATGGTGTCAACGATCGCATCGGTCGCATTGCGCAGGTCGATCGAGAACTTGACCTGACCAGGAATCACGTTGCGGCTGTTCGGATGCAACTGCACCATGCCGACGGTGCCACGCCCGTGCGGTTTGTAGCGCAGCGCAGCGGCTACAACCTCCTGCATGAGGTGGGTTGCCACCTGCAAAGCGTCCTTGCGCAGCGCCATCGGCGTCGGGCCGGCATGGGCCTCCATGCCGGTGACGGTGCAGTCGAACCAGCGGATACCCAGCACGCCTTGCACCACGCCGATGGTGACCGCGTTGTCCTCCAGCACCGGCCCCTGCTCGATATGGGTCTCGAAATAGGCACCAATCGGGTGCTGGCCCGGTTCTTCGGTGCCGATGTAGCCGATACGCTCGAGCTCCTCCCGGACTGATTTGCCGGCTGTGTCCCTGGCTGCATAGGCGTGCTCCAGCGTGAACGCCTTGGCAAACACGCCCGAGCCCATCATCACCGGCACGAAACGCGAACCTTCCTCGTTGGTCCAGAACGCGACCTCGATCGGGGCGTCAGTCTCGATGCCGTGGTCGTTGAGCGTACGTACCACCTCGATGCCGGCCAGCACGCCGTAGTTGCCGTCGAATTTGCCGCCGGTGGGCTGGGTGTCGATATGGCTGCCGGTGACGATCGGCGGCAGCGCGTTGTTGCGGCCGGCGCGGCGCATGAAGCCGTTGCCGATCTTGTCGATCGTCACTGTCATGCCGGCCTCCCGGGCCCAACCCAGCACCAGGTCGCGGCCCTGCTTGTCCAGGTCGGTCAGGGTCAGCCGGCAGACACCGCCCTTGGGTGTGGCGCCGATCTGCGCCAGTTCCATCAGCGAGCTCCACAGGCGCTCGCCATTGATCCGCAGGGCGTCGATCGCGGTGGCAGCCTTGGTGTCCAGCACGGCTTCGTTCATGGTGGGGTCCTCGAGGTCGATGGGGTCCGGGTCACACGTTGGCCTTGCGCTTGGCCGCTGGACGTTTGACGGCCGTCGGCCGATTGGCCTCGGCGCGTTTGCCGGCGGCATCGAATTGGCTGCCGAAGGCCGGCCGCTTGACGTACTGGCCGGCGCCTTTCTCCGCGCGCAGTTCGCCCTTGGTGTACGCCAGCTTGCCCCGGCTCAGTGTGTGGCTGGGAACGCCGCGCACCGTCATGCCTTCAAAGATGTTGAAGTCGCCCTTGCTATGTTGCGTCTTGACCGACAAGGTCTTGCTGCCTTCCGGGTCCCAGACCACGATGTCGGCGTCGGCGCCGGCGCTGATGCTGCCCTTGCGCGGATAGATGTTGAACAACTTGGCGGTGTTGGCCGAGGTAATGGCGACAAACTCGCTGGGTGTCAGCCGGCCGGTGTTGACGCCATGGTCCCAGATCACGGCCAGGCGTTCCTCGACACCGCCGGTGCCGTTCGGGATCTTGACGAAATCCCCCTTGCCAGCCGCCTTCTGCTCGGCGCAGAAGACGCAATGGTCGGTGGCGGTGGTGTGCAGGTTGCCCGACTGCAGGCCGCGCCACAGGAACTCCTGGTTGCCCTTGGGCCGGAACGGCGGGCTCATCACATGCGCGGCAGCTGCGGTGAAGTCGGGGTTGCGGTAGACCGAATCGTCCACCACCAGGTGGCCAGCGAGCACCTCGCCGTAGACCCGCTGGCCGCGCGCGCGGGCACGGGCAATCGCCTCGGCTGATTCGATGCAGGACACATGCACGACGTAGATCGGCACCCCGATGACCTCGGCAATCGCGATCGCGCGATTGGCGGCTTCCGCTTCGACCATCGGCGGACGCGACAGCGGATGACCCTCGGGGCCGGTGATGCCCATTTTCATCACCTCCTGTTGCAGCAGGTAGACCAATTCGCCGTTCTCGGCATGCACGGTCGGCATGGCGCCGAGTTCGAGCGCACGCTTGAAGCTGTTCACCAGCGTTTCGTCGTCGCACATGATGGCGTTCTTGTAGGCCATGAAGTGCTTGAAGCTGTTGA
>JBBRVD010000338.1:0-2582 GCA_038247175.1 Burkholderiales bacterium
CCCGCGTCATTAGCTTGGAAGGCTAGGGTTCTACCATTGAACTACTCCCGCATCAGGACCCGGCAACCCGAACCCTCGATACCCCTGCGCAGCCGCCACACAAACAGACCACACTAAACCTTCGCTCGAATCCTGTCTGTTCAGTCTCGCCCTGTCTGTTCAATCTCGCCAATTGACAACCGAATTCTTGGAACCGTATTCATTTTCGCTGGTGGAGAGGGCTGGATTCGAACCAGCGTACTCGTAAGAGGGCAGATTTACAGTCTGCTGCCATTAACCACTCGGCCACCTCTCCTCGGGCGAACCGCAGATTATGCCACGCAATTGTGAATCCGGCGGCTGGAGTATCGACAACATACTACTAGGCGCGTCACCAATCCACAGTACCGGCCCCATGGCGTCGCAGGAAGTCGTTGGCCTGCGCGAAATGGCCGCAACCCAGAAACGGCAGCGGACCGCGCCGCGCCGACAACGGGGATGGATGGTTGCAGCGCAGGTACAGGCGTGGCGCGTCATGGGAGGCGGCGCCGACCCGGGGCTCGCCCTCCTGCGCATGTTTGCCCCACAACATGAACACCACCGGTTCGCACTTCATATGAACGGCGTTAATAATTCTGCCAGTGAGTACTTCCCAACCCATACGGACATGGGCTGCCGGTTGTCCCAGTTCCACGGTCAGACAGGTATTGAGCAGCAACACACCCTGGCGGGCCCAAGGTGTCAGGTCGGCACGGGCAACGGCGTTGTGCGGATCCAGAGATGGTGCCAGTTCCCGCAAGCCTCGTTCGCGGGCGATTTCAGCCTGGATGTTGCGCAAGGATGGCGGCAGCGGCACGCCGGGAGCCACCGAAAACGCCAGCCCATGGGCCTGGCCGGGGCCATGATAAGGATCCTGACCCAGGATCACGACCCGCACCGCATCCAATGGCGTCAGTTCCAGCGCCCGCAGCGGCGCGGGCGGGTAAATCGTGGCCCCGGCGGCAACGCGCGATGCGATACCTTCGCCCAGTCGGTGCCCGTGCGCGCTGGAAAAAAAAGCCTCGACCGTCGGGCGCCAATCGACGGCAACCGGCCAGGCAGCCGGATTCCAGCCGGGCAATGCCCGCTCCAGCCCATCCACCGGGTTGTGCAGCGGCTCAGTTGCCACCGGCCTTCCCGCTTCGAGACGACCCGCGGTCGACGTCACATGCAGCCATCCGATCCACCGCTGCCGGCTCCGTCATGGCGATTCTTGCATCGCAAATAGTTGCGCCAGCGCAACCCCCGGATCGGGCGCCCGCATGAAGGCCTCGCCCACCAGAAAACCATGCACGCCTGCCGCCTGCATGCGCTGTACATCCTCCCGCGCATGGATGCCGCTTTCGGTGATCAGCAACCGATCGGCCGGCACCCTGGGCAACAACGCCAGGGTCGTGTCGAGGGAGACTTCGAAGCTGCGCAGATTGCGGTTGTTGATGCCGATCAGCGACGTCCTGAGCGCCAGCGCGCGGTCCAGCTCCGCTTCGTCGTGCACTTCCACCAGCACGGACATGAACAAACCATGGGCAATGGCCTCGAAATCGCGCAACTGGACATCATCCAGGCAGGCGGCGATCAGCAGGACCGCGTCGGCCCCCATCGCGCGGGACTCATAGACCTGGTAAGCGTCGACGATGAAATCCTTGCGCAATACCGGCAACTGGCAAGATGCGCGCGCCTGCTTGAGGTAGTCCGCCGTGCCCTGGAAAAAGTGCTGGTCGGTCAGCACTGACAGGCAGGCCGCACCGTGCTCGGCGTACGTCTGGGCAATGTCGGCGGGCTCGAAAACCTGTCGGATCACCCCTTTGGACGGGCTGGCCTTCTTGATTTCGGCGATCACCGCATGGCGGCCGGCGTGCATGCGCTGGCGCATCGCGCCCTCGAAGTCCCGGGTCAGGACACGGGACTCGGCATCGGCACGCACCATCGCAAAGGGGCGCCGGTCCAGCGCGGCGGCCACCTCGGTGTGCTTGACCGCGACGATTTCATTCAGGATATCGGACATGTTTCTGAAGTGCACTGGCTAAACCCCGATCGTAGACCAGCGCCGGGACGGACATCACCAGCTCACCGGTCTGCCGGATTTTGCGCTCTCGGACGCCGCATCGGCCAGTTCCTGGGCCGCCAAGCCGTCTGCGACCGTGGTCCGGAACGCCTCCCCGGACTGCAGGCAGTCGAAAAAGTGCGCCATCTCGAGCTGGTAAGCAGCCGCATACCGCTGCAGGAAGAAATTTTCCGGGTTGTCGCCATGGATGCCGCTGGCGTTCCACTGCGCCACCTCCGTCGGACGGTGGTTGCCGCACTGCAACATGCCGTGCGAGCCCATCACTTCGAAGCGCTGGTCATAACCGTAGGCCGAACGGCGCGTGGTGTTGATCTGGCACAGCCGTCCTTTGGCCGTGCGAATGGTCACCGCGGTGCAGTCCATGTCGCCAGCCGCGCCGATGGCCGGATCGGTCAGCACCGAGCCGGTGGCGCTGAGCCACTGGGCCGTGTCGCCGTCGGCACACAGGATCCAGCGAAAGATGTCGAAATCATGAATCAGCATGTCGCGAAAGATGCCG
>JBBRVD010000339.1:0-2573 GCA_038247175.1 Burkholderiales bacterium
AATGGCCGAGTGGCGCCACCGCCCTGCTCAGCCAGTGCCTGGACGGTTTCGAGCACCATACCGTGCTTGAGGTGGCGGGCAGTGCCGGCGCCCTGCGCACCTGGTGGAGCGGGGTGGTAGACCGCACCACCACGCCGAGCTTCGAACTCAAACTGCGCAGCGGTGAAGCCGACGCCGTGACGCTCGACATCCCCTTGTCGGGCGAGGTGTTCGAACTCGAGGAGCACCTGCGCCAGGCTTACGCCGGTTTCGCCCAGGGGCGTTCGGTGATGCCGCCGGAGTTGGCGCGGCGCAGCATGGTCGTGGCCTTGGCTGTCGACCAGTCGCTGGCGTCCGGCCAGCCGGTTACCTTGTCCTGACGCACGGGGGATAGGGTCGGCCCTGCAGCGCGCGGCCCGGCGCGCCGGTCGGTCATTTTTCAATCTCTGGCCCCGGGTATCTCCCATGGCGACCGGCCAGTGCGTGATGACAATGGCCGAGGCTCCACCGCCCGGTGGTAGCCATTGCACCCCATAACCATTGCAGGGAGAAACCCATGGCCAAGGACTTCGACTCGATGGAGGACAGCAACCGCTCCTCCAATCCCTCCATCCACGACGTATCCGATCCGGCGCGCCGCGTCGTATTGCGCGCGGGTGCCACGGCCGCGCTGATCTCGCTGCTCGCTCCGCTTGCCGGTTGCGCGTCGCCGGGTGCGGCCGCCAGTGGGCCCAGACTCGGCTTCAAGGCGATACCGGCCGGCGTCGGCGACAAACTGGTCGTGCCCGATGGTTATGTCGCGCAGGCCATCGCCGCGTGGGGCGAACCGATTGGTGTTCCGGGCAATATGCCGGCATTTCGCTTCGACGCCTCCAATAGCGCGACCGATCAGGCGGTTCAGATGGGCATGCACCATGACGGCGTCGAATATTTCGCTATCGGCGGCAGTTCGAGCCGCGGCCTGATCGCCATCAACCACGAATACACCGATGACGGTCTGCTGCATGTGGGAGGTTTCAACAACATGGACGCCGAGAAGGTGAAGAAATCGCAGAGCGCGCATGGACTGGCGGTGTACGAAGTCGAACGCAAGGGCGACAACTGGCAGATGGTGCGGCCGTCACCATATGCGCGGCGCTTCACGATGGACACGCCGTTTGCGGTGCACGGTCCTGCGGCCGGGCACGCGATGATGAAGACCGCCGCCGATCCGGCCGGCCGCACCGTGCTAGGCACACTGAACAACTGTGCCAGCAGCCAGACGCCGTGGGGCACCTACCTGTCGGGAGAGGAGAACTGGATGGGTTATTTCGGTCACGGCGACAAGACCGACGCGCACCAGAAGCGTTGGGGCGCACGCAAGGACGGCGCCTACCTGTGGGACAAGTTCGATCCCCGGTTCGACGCCGCGAAGAACCCCAATGAGCCGAACCGCTTCGGCTGGGTGGTCGAGGTCGACCCGATGGATCCGACCAGCACACCCGTCAAACGCACCGCGCTGGGCCGGGCGGCGCACGAAGGCGCGTGGGTCGGCGTCACGAAGGACGGCCGCGCCGTCGTGTATTCGGGCGAGGATGCGCGTTTCGAATACATCTACCGCTTTGTCAGCCGCGACCGGATTGCGCCCGGTGGCGCCAAGGCGAACCGTGAACTGCTCGACCACGGCACCTTGTCGGTGGCGCGATTCGACGCCGGCGGGCGTGGCACGTGGATGCCACTGGTGCATGGCCAGGGGCCGTTGACGGCGGCCAATGGTTTTGCCGACCCGGGCGAAGTGTTGATCAAGGCGCGCCAGGCCAGCGACCTGCTGCAGGCCACCAAGATGGATAGGCCAGAGTGGCTGGCGATCGACAAGGCCAGTGGCTGGGTGTACTGCACCTTGACCAACAACAGCCAGCGCGGCGACAACAACCGCCCCGGTGTGGATGCGGCAAATCCGCGCGCCAACAACACCATGGGCCAGATCATCCGCTGGAAGGAAGACGGCGATTTCGACGGTGCCGGCTTCGAGTGGAACCACCTGGTGCTGGCCGGAGACCCTGCCAACGAACGTCGTGAGGCCAGAGGCAACATCAACGGCGACATTTACGGCTGCCCGGACGGCATCGGTTTTGATGCGCGTGGCGTGTTGTGGATCCAGACCGATACCGCGGCAAGCCAGATGTACAAGGGCGAGTTCAAGAATATCGGCAACAACCAGATGCTGGCCTGTGATCCAGCCACCGGCGAGACACGCCGATTCCTGACCGCGCCGACCCACTGCGAGGTCACCGGCGTAACCCTCACGCCCGATGGCAGGACGATGTTCATCAGCATCCAGCACCCCGGTGAAACGCCGAGCGAACGCAGCAACCCGGCGGAGCCTCGGAAATATTCGAACTGGCCGGACTACCGAAGCGACGGGCGTCCGCGTTCGGCGACGGTGGTGATTCGCAAGAAGGATGGCGGACTGATCGGGACCTGAGTACTTGGTCGGTCAGCCCCTTTTACCCGTGTTACTCGGGGGTCGTGACTTTTCAAGTGAATCGAAGTCCCTTTTCGGCGACATGTGTAGCGGATCAGGCTGGTGAGGCACCCTGCTGCGCGAATGTCCC
>JBBRVD010000340.1:0-2558 GCA_038247175.1 Burkholderiales bacterium
ACCGCTGGCAGCCAGGCTGCGCGCCTGCCGGTGCCAGTCGCGCTATGTCGGATCAATCGACCCTGTCAGCGCCGATAGGGGCGCGTTGCAAAAACCCGGTCGGGTGGACGTCGCTTCCTGTGCCGGCCGCTCGCGCAACTGCGCAGCAACCCAGTCTGCGATACGCGCCATCACCGTGGTCCGGTGGCTGGTGCCGTGCGTATCGACCATGAAGTGGTCATGGTCGGGATACTCCCAATAGGTCAGGCCGCCTTTGCCGGCAGCTTGGTAAGCGTCGCGCGCCAGCCGGGCCGAGGCCACGGGTGCGGATGCGTCGCGCCCGCCCTGGACCAGCAGCACGGGAGCCGAGGTGGTGAGCAGTGCGCGTACCGGCACCCGGTCTGCAACATCGGCCCACCAGCGAAAGCTGTTGCCGCCCCAGGAACGTTCACCGGTGGGGTCCTGCCGCGCCTGTGCCAGCATGGTGTCGACCTGCTGCGCCACCTGCGGCGGAACCACCCGCTTGAGCGAATCGGACAGCGGCTCGCCAAGGCCGCTGGAATAGACCACCACCGCATCAGGCTGCACCAGTGGTGTCAGTTGCGCAACCACTGCGCCGCCTTCGGATCCTCCGAACAACATCAGTTGCCCGTTCCACCAGGGCGCGCCACACAAGGCCTGCAAGACCTCACGGGCGTCAGCGACACGCTGGCTCACGGTATGTCCATGTCGATAGTCGCTGGTGCAATCGGCCATCGCATCGGCGGGGCGGTCATTGGGTGACACGCCATATTTCTCCACCGTCAACAAAGTGAATCCTGGTGCCACTGCATGTGCCGCCTGCACCGCTGCACTGGCCAGCGCCGGCTGGCAACCGGAACCTTGGGCCACCAGCAGTAAACCGCTGGACCCGGCCGCTGCCGGATGGTTCAGCGACCAATGCAGTCGCGTTCCGTCTGCCCGCAGCTTGTTGCCATTGGTGGTTGATGCGCCCCAGGCCGCACCGGCCAGCAGCATGGTCGCGACCACTGCGACCGGCTTGCGCCAGCGCATATTGCCAGCGGCATGTACGTTGTGATGATTCAATCGCATCGCCCTCTCCGAGTCTCGTGATTCCGTGTATGCAAGGCCGGGATTATGTTGCATCGGCTGGCTACTGCTGATACATCATGTCGCCGTGGCGTAACCAGCCCGATGTACAGCGCCGCGCCCATGCAACTGAAACACCATCAGGACAGGTACTGATACACGCCCGCAAATCACCAGTGCCGCAACAATACAGACCCACATGCGGAACCCGAGGCCGGAAACTCCCTTGGCGCCAGCCTGTCGCAATTCGTCAAAGACGAGTTCGAGGCGTTCCTGGAGTGCCGCATCCTGGCGCAAGGCTTCCTGCGCCTGCGCTGAGCCGATACCTACCAACATTTGAGCCTGTTTGTTTATGCAGCCGCATGAATAGTCGCATCGTTCGACGGAAATCTTGGATGCCATCGTGCGAAGTCATCGCGCAATTGCCCGTCGACGACACGAACCCGAACCTGCAGAAGTTGATGTGCGCAGTGCAGGCCCCAACGCATTTGCTGGCTCTTTGACATCCGCTTGTCGATCAATTGGTTGGCCGCCGATTCAACGAAAGCGCTGGAGATGCGCTGGCCTGCTAGATATCGCCGTCCATAGTTTGGCAGTGAATCAACTTCGCAGACGTTACAGCCTGGCTGACTAAACGTTTGGCGCGCCGAATTCTTGTGCCAACAAGTCAAATACCACTCGGATACGCTGGGCGGTATGCAGCTCTCGGTGTGTCACCAGCCAGATGGGAAACATGATCGGAGCAACATCGTCGAGCACCCGCACCACAGAAGGGGTACGCGCTGCAATTTCATCCATCGTCACCCCGATGCCCAAGCCCTGCAGCACCATTTGCCATGAAACCGCGGTATTTTCGGCCAGAACACTAAAGTGTGACTCGGTCAATTGCAGCCCGTAGTCTTGCAAAAACGTTAAGTATCTACCATTGCGATCAGTGCCGATGAATCGGTGTTTTAGTGCATCATGTGCCGTACGAGGATGGCCATTTTTCGCGATCCAATCGGACGATGCATAAAAGTGTGCGGTTGCATGACGCAGTAAGCGCCCAATGAGTTCGGGCTCTTGCGGGCGCACATGCCGAATCGCAATGTCGGCCTCACGCCGCCGCAGGTCGCTGATTGCATCTGTCGCGATTACTTCGATCATCACACCCGGCGCCACCTCGCTGATGCGTTGGATCGCTCGGGGTAACAAAAACGCCGCCATGGCATCTGTAGCTGTGACTGAAACCACGCCGTCCATCGTCTTTGACGTCCCGGTAGCCGCCAATGCCAAGTCTTGGGCTGCTGCCCCCATAGTGCGCGCGTACTCTAGCAGCCCTGACCCAGCCTGGGTAACCACCACCGAGCGCCCGACGCGCTCAAACAAGGTTACGCCTAACTGTTGCTCCAGTGCAGCAACTTGGCGGCTCAGTGTGGACTGGGTAACGCCCATGTGCCTGGCCGCGGCGGACAGCGAACCGCGCTCGGCGGTTTGTAGAAAAGCGTGCA
>JBBRVD010000341.1:0-2552 GCA_038247175.1 Burkholderiales bacterium
CATCGACCTGGCGATCGACCGCAAGGCCCTGGCCGAGGTCGCGATGGAAGGCCTGGGCAAGGCTTCCAGCCAGATGGTGACGCCGTCGATCTTCGGTTTCAACAAATCGCTGCCCGAGCGCAAGTACGACCCGGCGGCGGCCAAGAAGCTGCTGGCCGATGCCGGTTACCCGAACGGCTTCAAGATCCAGTTCTCATTCACCAAGGACCGGCTGCCGGGTGATACCCAGGTTGGCACGTCGATCGCGCAGATGCTGGCTGCGATCGGTATCGACGCCACGCCCAATGCCCAACCGGCCGCGGTGTTCTTCCCGGCCCGCACCCGTGGTGATTTCTCGATGTCGATGTCCGGCTGGGGCACGCTGACCGGCGAGGCGCATTACACGCTGTCGTCGCTGGCGCACTCCAACGACAAGGAGAAGAAGATGGGCGCGTTCAACGTGCTCAATTACGACAACCCCGAGATGGACAAGTTGCTGCAGTCCGCCGCCACCGAAATGGATGTCGCCAAGCGCCGCAAATACCTCGAAGACGCGAACGCGCTGCTCGAAAAGGACAAGCAGCGCCTGCCGATCGTCGCCGTGGGTTCGGCCTGGGCGATGCAAAAAGGTAAGGTCACGATCAAGCCGCGGGTCGACGAAGACACACTGGCGATGAACATCAAGCCAGGCAAGTAAGCCGATGGCCGATATCGCGATCGGCCTGCACGGTGGTTGCGGCACGCTGGACCACGGCCTGCAAAGCGCCGCCGACTGGGCCGAGAGCCGCGAACACATGGCGCAGGCCTTGCGCGCCGGCTGGTCGATCCTGCGCCAGGGGGGCTCGGCGCTCGACGCTGTGCAGGCCACCGTCGTCATGATGGAAGACAGCCCGCATTTCAACGCGGGCCATGGCGCGGCTTTGACGGAAGGCGCCGACCACGAACTCGACGCCTCGATCATGGATGGCGCCTCGTTGGCCGCGGGCGCGGTCTGCACTCTGCGCCGCACACGCAACCCGATCAAGGCTGCGCGCGCCGTGCTCGACACCGGGCACCTGGTGCTGATGGGCGGCGTTGCTGCCGACCGGTTCGCCGAGCTGAAGGGCCTCGAGATGGTGCCCAACACCTATTTCACGACCCAGCGCCGCGTCGAGGCGTTGCGCTCGTTGAAGGAAAAGGCGGCCTCGGGTTCGTTCATTCCGGCAACTGAAGCCGAGAAACACGGCACCGTGGGTGCCGTGGCGCGCGACGCCGACGGTCACCTCGCCGCGGCAACTTCGACCGGCGGCTTCAACAACAAACCCGAAGGCCGCATCGGCGACAGCCCGATCATCGGCGCCGGCACCTATGCCCGCGATGGCGTCTGCGCGGTATCGTGCACCGGCCAGGGCGAGATCTTCATCCGCCGTGTCGCTGCCTACGACATCGCGGCGCGTATGCAGTACGCGGGTGAGGCACTGGAGGCGGCGACGCGCACCGTGGTGTTCGAGACTCTGGCCAGTCACAAAATCGGCGCTGGTCTGGTGGCGCTGGGTGCCGAAGGTAACCCGGTGGCACCATACAACACGCTGGGTATGTACCGCGGCTGGATCACGACCGGCGGCCAACTCGTCGTCGCCACGCACAAGGAATGGCATCCGATGGGATCGGCCTGACACATGGCACAGACAACGCAGAGCGAACCCATCCTGATCTGGGGTGCCGGTGCCATCGGCGGCATCCTGGGTGCCTATTGGGCGCGCGCCGGTATTGCGGTATTGATGGTCGATATCGTCGAAGAACATGTACGCGCCTGCCGTACCAGCGGACTGAACCTCACCGGGCCGGTGGAGGCGTTCAGCCAGGTCGTGCCGAGCGTGACACCGGCTGAACTGACCGGCCGTTATTCGACCATCGTACTGGCCGTCAAGGCCCAGGCCACCGATGCCGCCATGCAGATGCTGGCGCCACATCTGGCCGACGACGGATTTGTGCTGTCAGCGCAGAACGGCTTGAACGAGTTGGCGATTGCGCGCGTCGTTGGCGAACAGCGCACGATGGGCTGCTTCGTCAACTATGGGGCCGACTGGATCGGTCCGGGCGAGATCCTGTTCGGCAACCGCGCGGCGGTGGTTGTGGGCGAGATTGATGGCAGCGTACGGGAGCGCACGCGGCGCATGCACCAGCTGCTGTCGGTGTTCGAGCCGAAGGCGGTGCTGACCGACAACATCTGGGGTTACCTGTGGGGCAAGCTGGCCTATGGCGCGATGTTGTTCGCCACCGCGCTGACGCCCGACTCCATGAGCGAGAACTTCGCCGACCCGCGGCGTTTTGTCGTGTTCGACCAGCTGGCGCGCGAGGTCATGGCGGTTGCTTCCGCCCGCAAGGTCGCACCGGTCGGCTTCAACGGTTTTGATCCGGCCTGTTTTGCGCCGGGCGCGCCAGAGCAAGGTGCACGCGCGTCGATCGCCGCGCTGGCCGAGTTCAACCGCCATACCGCCAAGACCCATTCCGGCATCCACCGGGATCTGGCCGTGCGCAAACGCAAGACCGAGGTCGATCCGCAGATCGGCGTCATCGCCGAACTCGGCGCC
>JBBRVD010000342.1:0-2518 GCA_038247175.1 Burkholderiales bacterium
GCCATAGGCCTGCACGACGCTGATCGCGGGCTTCGGGCTGCCCAGTGCCGTCACCACCACCGGCGGCTTGTAACGGGCCACCAGTTCCAGATCTTCGGGCAGCCGGGAGTTGGACGAATGGGTGACCAGGTTGGCGCACCACGGGCCGATGGTGCCCGCGCCCGGTTCGTCGCGCGCCTGCGCCAGTCCTTCGGTGATGCCGCGCATCCAGACGTCGAGTTCGCTGATCGGCCGCGCGTTGGGTGTCGGGAAAGCGCCGATGATGCCAGCCTTGCAGGCCGCCAGCACCAGCTGCGGACCCGAGATCAGGAACATCGGCGCGGCGAACACCGGAAGCCGCAGCGCGAACGGTTGGCTGGCCGGCAGGATCATTGCGTGGCCTTGAAGCCTGAAATCTTGACCGCTTCGGCCCAGCGCCTGGACTCGGCCTGGTAGAAGGACTGGAACTCCTGCGGTGTCGTGGCCAGCGGCTCGAAACCGACCGGATCCCACTGTTTCTTGATGTCGGCGCTGCGCAGGGCCTTGCCGAACTCTGCGTTCAGTCGCGCGACCACCGCGTCCGGCGTGCCCGCCGGAACGGCCAATCCGGCCCAGATGTAGATGTCCAGGTCAGGGTATCCCTGCTCGCGGAAGGTGGCCAGGTTGGGCAGGTGCGAGGAGCGGGTCGGCGTGGTGATGGCCAGCACCTTGACCTTGCCCGAATCCACGTGTTGCTTGACGGCCATCATCGGAACGAAGGCCGCGTTCACCGTGCCCGAGAGCAGCGCCGTGACAGCCGGCGGTGAGCCGTTGAACGGCACATGCAGCATGTCGATGCCGGCGCGCTGGTTCAGGATGACTCCGGCGAAATGCGACGAGTTGCCGGCGGTGAAGGAAGCAAACGACACCTTGCCCGGGTTGGCCTTGGTCCAGGCCACGAACTCGGCCACGTTGCTCGCCGGCACGCTGGCATTGACCGCCATCACCATCGCCGCGCCGAGGAAGTTGGACACCGGCTTGAAGTTCTTGTCCGGGTCGTAGGGCAGGCTGGCAAAGGTATGCGGGTTGATCGTGAACATGCTGGTGTTGCACAACAAAACGGTGTAGCCATCGGGCGCCGCCTGCATCACGTTTTGTGCCGCGATGATGCCCGAGCCGCCTGGTTTGGCATCGACCAGGATCGGTTGCCCGGTGTTTTGCTTGAATACCTCGCCGACCTGGCGCACCGCCGTATCCAGCGTATTGCCAGCCGCAAACGGCACCACGACGCGCACCGGACGGTCGGGAAAATTCTGTGCACGGGCGGCTGGCAACACCACGCTCGAGGCGGCCGCCGTCAGGGCGCCGAGCACGGTGCGGCGTTTCATCATCGTCATCTTGATCATGGTGTCTCCTTCGGTTGTTGTGAGTGGGTGGCGGACGCGATCAGCTGCTTCAAGGCATGGGCCAGGGCAGCCGGTTGTTCGAGCGGGCTCTGGTGGCCGGCCTGCTCCAGCCACTGCAGGCGGGCTCCGGGAATCAGGGCGGCCAGGTCTTGCGACAAGGCCGGTGGCGTGACCTTGTCCTGGCGGCCACACACCACCAGGGTCGGCATGGCCAGTTGCGCCAGCATGGCACGATGGTCGGTGCGGCCCATGATGGCCCGGGTCTGGCGGATCGCCGTCGGCGCGCCGACGGCGTGCATCATGCTGCGCATGCCTTCGACCAGTTCGGTGCGGCCATGGTGGTCCGGATGCAGGGTGAACGAGATCACCGCGGTGACCGCGCGCTCGAAACTGCGTTCG
Organism: Burkholderiales bacterium; assembly: GCA_038247175.1. Classification (GTDB taxonomy): domain Bacteria; phylum Pseudomonadota; class Gammaproteobacteria; order Burkholderiales; family Burkholderiaceae_C; genus CAISIP01. The sequence goes on from JBBRVD010000342.1 coordinate 1,764, forward strand.
AGCGCGGCGATGGTCTTCTCGCGGCTTTGCATCGACTCCGCTGTCTCGACCTGGGCCGAGCTGTCGATGAATGCCGCAGCCTGTACCCGCGCGCGGTGCCGGGCCAGCAGTTCGATTGCCACATAACCGCCCATCGAGAATCCGGCCACGACAAGCGGCGTAGCCGATGGAACGTCGGCAACCCGGGCCCAGGCGTCTTCGGCCATGGCGGCGATGCTTGCCTGGGTCAGCACGTCGGCAACCCGCACATCCAGGCCCGGGTCCAGGTGGGCGCGCACCGGATCCCAGATCGCGGCGGTGTTGAACATGCCGGGAATCAGCAACAGGACCGGATTCATGTTGTCATCTCCTTGTGTGCCGCCAGCAAGGCCTTGGCCTGCGCCCGCAACTCGGTCTTCAGGATCTTGCCGACTGGATTGCGCGGCATGGCCGCCAGCGGCATCAGGTATTCGGGCAGCTTGTAGGCCGCCACGTGTTTCTCCGTGCGCAGATAGGCCACGATGTCGCCCAGCACGATCCGGTGTCCTTCCTGCGCGACGATGCAGGCACACACCTTTTCGCCCAGGATGTCGTCCGGCACCCCGACGACGGCGACTTCGCGCACGCCGGGGCAGGCCTGCAGCAGGCCCTCGATCTCTTCGGCAGAGATGTTCATGCCGCCACGGATCACCAGGTCCTTGGTACGGCCGGCGTAGCGGTAGAACTGCAGTCGGTCGCCGGCAATCTCGAACAGGTCGCCCGTCTTGTAGTAGCCC
>JBBRVD010000343.1:0-2503 GCA_038247175.1 Burkholderiales bacterium
GGCCCACAGCAAGCGCTGTTCGATCGTTACGTTTTGTTGGCGCCGTACCTGCACCATGCCGCACCGATCAACCGGCCCCATGACGGTGGCTGGGTGTCCGTCGGACTGCCGCGCTATATTGCGCTGACCCTGCTCAACCGCCTGGCCATCACAGTCTGGAACCACCTGCCGGTATTGCGCTTCGGACTTGACCGGGCCGTGCGCGACAGGCTGACCTCCAGCTACAGTTACACGCTGGCGCAGTCCTTTCGCCCACGCGACGACTGGCAGCAAGACATCCGCCAGGCGCGCCGGCCGATGCGCCTGGTCGCAGGGTCCGACGACGAGTTGTTCGATGTCCACCGGTACGCCAACCTGTTTTCCGGTGCCGGCCGGCCGCTGCCGATGACCCTGGTCGATGGCGTGAACCATATCGGGCTGACGCTGGATCCGCGCGCGGTGCCGGCCATCGTCGAGGCCTGCCGGAACTGAATCGATGCCGCCACGAACCGCAACCTAGAATCGGACAGCAGCGCCATGAACATCCCACTTTCGAACGACGACATCGATCGGCTGGCCCGCCGGCGCGCTGGCGCCAAGCTGGGCTGGTACACCCATGCGGCGGTCTACCTGATCGTCAATCTGTTCCTGTTCGCGCTCTCGGAGTACGCGCTGGGTGAGCGCCGCTGGTCGATCTATCCGATGCTGGGCTGGGGCCTGGGTCTGGCGTTGCACGGCGTCGCGGTGTTCGTGCTCGGCTCGGGCAGCGCGCTGCGCGAGCGGATGATCGACCGGGAACGCGAACGCCTGCGCCGCGAGCGCGGCCCGGACTGACCGAGGGCACCGGCGCATGCGCATCGACTGGTGGGCCAAGGCCGGCCATTTCCTGCAGACGCTGGCGTTCTGCCTTGCCGCGTCGGCGATCCAGTTTGCGTTTCGGCCCGAACGCGGTTACGCGGTTCCGCTGCTGTATTCGCTGACCATCGGCACCAGCATCTGGCTGCTGATCGACTTCGGTCGGGAGTTGTTTGCCTCCAGCGCCGCGACCGGCTGGCCACAGGGCCGGGCCCGCTGGTGGTTGCCGCTGGCGGGCGTGATCGGTGGCTACCTGACCGGCACGCTGGCTGGCGACGCCTGGTTCGGTTGGTCCTCCTGGAGCGGAGTGGGGTTGCAGACATTGCCAACATCGCTGCTGATCACCGTGCTGGCCGGCACGGCGGCCAGCTACTATTTCTACACCCGCAGCGAAAGCAGTTACCTTGCAGCACGGATGGCCGACGCCAGCAAGCAGGCCACGCAGGCGCGGCTCAAGCTGCTGGAGTCCCAGTTGGAGCCGCACATGCTGTTCAATACGCTGGCCAACCTGCGCGTGCTGATCGACACCGAACCAGCCCGGGCGCAGGCCATGCTCGACCACCTGATCGCTTACCTGCGCGCCACGCTCGGCGCCTCGCGCGCCAGCACCCATTCACTGCAGGCCGAGTTCGAGCGCCTGCGCGACTATCTCGAGCTGATGGCGATCCGCATGGGCCCGCGCCTGGCGTTCGAACTGCACCTGCCGCCGTCCCTGGCCACGCAGCAGCTACCGACGCTGCTGCTGCAGCCGCTGGTGGAGAACGCGATCCGGCACGGGCTCGAGCCCAAGGTCCAGGGCGGGCGTGTCACGGTACGCGCCATGCGCGCGGGCAAGCTCCTGACACTGGACATCGAAGACACCGGCGTCGGCCTGGCGACCGACCTGCCGGCGCAGGGAGGTTTCGGACTCGCGCAAATACGCGAACGCCTGGACACGCGATACGGAGATAGCGCTCACCTGAAGATCGGGCCGGGTCGGAGCGCTGGCCTGGCTGTGCGTATCGAATTGCCGTGCAATGACTGACCCGATGATGCGATGCGCCACCACCGATCATTTCCGGCGGCGCGCATGCGCGCCAGTGCCATGCCAACCGCGCTGATTGCCGAGGACGAGCCGCTGCTGTCCCAGGCCTTGCACAAGGCCTTGTCGCTGGCATGGCCGGAACTGGACATCACCGCCCGTGTGGCCGATGGGAACTCGGCGGCCGAACAGGCCCTGGCGCTGCGCCCGGACGTGCTGTTCCTGGACATCCGCATGCCGGGGCAGAGCGGGATCGAGGCGGCGGCCGAAATCGCCGACCGATGGGAATCCGAGGCCGGCGACGCACCGGTCCCGGCACTGGTCTTCGTGACCGCCTATGAGCAATATGCGGTGCAGGCCTTCGAGGCCCGGGCAGTGGACTACCTGCTCAAGCCGCTGCAGACCGGGCGTCTGGACAAAACGGTGACGCGCTTGAGGCACATACTCGATCAGCGTCCGTTGTTCAACCCGGTGACGGGTGTGATGGCCCGGCTGCCAGCCATTGAAGCTGCGGTCGAGCAGTTGCGGCATCTGCTGGCCGACTCCGGCGCGCGACCGACACCGGCGGGCTACCTGTCGCTGCTGCAGACCAGCGTGGGCAACCGGATCCACATGGTCCCGCTGGATACCGTCCTGTTGCTGGAGGCA
>JBBRVD010000344.1:0-2495 GCA_038247175.1 Burkholderiales bacterium
CGCTGACGTGACGCACGAGTGGTTTGTGATTGACGCGACCGACAAGGTCCTCGGACGAGTAGCCAGCGAAGTTGCTCTCCGTTTGCGCGGCAAACACAAGGCCATTTACACGCCTCACGTCGATACCGGTGACTACATCGTCATCGTCAACGCAGCCAAGCTGCGTGTCACCGGCGCCAAGCCGACCGACAAGATCTACTACAGCCATTCCGGCTACCCCGGCGGTATCTCGTCCATCAACTTCCGCGACATGCAGTCCCGTTTTCCGGGCCGCGCACTCGAGAAGGCCGTCAAGGGCATGTTGCCCAAGGGTCCGCTCGGTTACGCCATGATCAAGAAGCTCAAGGTGTACGGCGGCGCAGAGCACCCGCACACCGCCCAGCTGCCCAAAGCGTTGGAAATTTAAGGAGCCTTGAGAATGATTGGTGAATGGAACAATGGCACCGGCCGTCGCAAATCCAGCGTCGCACGCGTGTTTCTGAAAAAAGGCTCGGGCAAGATCACGGTCAACGGCAAGGACATTCAAGAGTTCTTCGGCCGCGAGACCTCGATCATGATCTGCAAGCAACCGCTGCATCTGACCAACCATGTCGCAACCTTCGACATCATGGTCAACGTCGCTGGAGGCGGTGAATCCGGCCAGGCTGGCGCAACCCGCCACGGCATCACCCGCGCGCTGATCGACTACGACGCAACGCTCAAGCCGGAGCTGTCCAAGGCCGGCTTCGTCACCCGTGACGCCCGCGAAGTGGAACGCAAGAAGGTCGGCCTGCACTCCGCACGCCGCCGCAAGCAGTTCTCCAAGCGCTGACCCGGCCAGCCGCGATGGCACACAGCTGCTCCTTCCCGGGAAAACCACCCTGGTCGGGGTTGCGGGTGCAGTCGCGGTGCCTGTTGGCGGCCGCGGTTGTGTTGCGGCCAGAGCCTGAAAACCGTCCCTGCGACGGTTTTTTCAATTTGGGTTTTCAATCGACCCGCCCATCATGCGGTTTCGCCTTCTTCGCCGCCGCCTGACCGTCAGTGCGCCGAGCATGGCGGTGCGCAGCGCCCTGCCGTGGCCGTTTCGCTGGGTCATGCTGGCCGTGGTGTTCGGGTTCTGTGCGGCCATCGCCTTGTGGGCATTCGAGTTCGGCAAGATGATCGCCGGCCTGGACGGACCGTCCAACGAGCAAACGATCCGGCTGAGCCTGGCGCTGGAGAAGACGCAGAAGGAGCGCGATCAAGCGCAATCGATTGCCAACACCTCCCAGACCCTGCTGACCGCCAGCGGCGCGGCCCAGGAGCAACTGGTCGCGCGCAACAAGCAGCTCGAGCAAGATATCCTGAACCTGCGCGACGACCTGGGTTTTTTCGAGAAACTGATCCCGATGTCGGGCGTCGAAAGCATCGCGATTCGGGGTCTGCAGGCTGAAATTGGCGACGACAGGCGCGTGAAATGGCGCGTGCTGCTGATCCAGCCGCAAAAGAGCCAGGCCGAGTTCAAGGGTTCGCTGGAGTTCAGGCTGACCGGTCTGCTCGGTGGCAAGCCCTGGCAGATGGCGGACCCCGAAAAGGAAGTGGACATCCGGTTCACCCAGTTCGGCCGGTTCCAGGGATACCTGGATCTGCCCGCCCAGGTGGTGATCAAGACGGTGTCGGTGCGGGTCATGGAAGGCACCAAGCTCAAGGCGACGGAATCCGTCAAGTTATGACAGGCCAACAAGACAAGGAGCCAGGCACATGTTCAACAAACGCAAACAACCGCCGATCAAGAGCCTGATCGCTCACGGCAGCCAGATCACCGGTAACTTCATGTTCCGCGACGGCCTGCGCATCGACGGTGCGGTGGTGGGCGACATCCATGCGAACGCGGACCAGCCCAGTATTCTGGTGATCTCCGAATCCGCCACGGTGACCGGTGCCGTCCACGCCGACCACATCATCATCAGCGGCCATGTCCGGGGCCCGGTGCATGCCCATTTAATGCTGGAATTGCAGCCCAAGGCCCGCATCGACGGCGACGTGCATTACCGCGCGCTCGAGATGCACCAGGGCGCGACGATCGCGGGCCAGCTCCAGCCGATGACTGCCGGTGACGTAAAGCCCACACTCAAATTGGCGGCAAATAACAAGTAACCCTTGGCGTTGGTCGGCATTGGGTTAGTATGGTGCCGTTTTCCAATCAACTGGAGCCGCACATGAGCGCCGTAGCCGAATCCCTGCCAACCGAAATGCCCGAGCCGATCCTGTTTACCGACAGCGCGGCGTCCAAGGTGGCGGACCTGATTGCAGAAGAAGGCAACACCGACCTCAAGTTGCGGGTGTTCGTGCAGGGGGGCGGTTGCTCCGGCTTCCAGTACGGTTTCACCTTCGACGAGATCACCAACGAAGACGACACCACAATGACCAAGAACGGCGTGTCGCTGCTGATCGACGCGATGAGCTACCAGTACCTGCTCGGCGCCGAGATCGACTACAAGGAAGACCTGCAAGGCGCCCAGTTCGTCATCAAGAAC
>JBBRVD010000345.1:0-2473 GCA_038247175.1 Burkholderiales bacterium
CACGACTGCGCCGAGAGCTTCGGATTCGCCGCCATGGAAAAACACATGCGCAGCAATACCGGCGCCGCCATCTTGCTGGCGCAGGCCCTGCATGCCCATATCGCCGAACGGCGCGCCGCACTGGCCACGGCCCCGGCCACGGCCCCTGCTCCAGCCTGCGCCGACACCGCGCCGCACGGCGTGCAGGTCGGTGACAGCGCCGCCGGCGCGCGGCCTGCTGCGCCGCTGCTGGGGGTGGTGGTCAACCTGCTGGACCAGAAATTGTGGAATCAGAATCCGGACTTCCTGAGCTACACCCTGTCCAAGGCGGCGCTGGAAGCGGCCAATACCATGCTGGCGATGGCGCTGGCCCCGCTGGTGCGTGTCGTTGGCGTCGCGCCCGGACTGACGCTGACCAGCAACCTGCTCAGCGAAGCGGATTTCGAAAAGCGCCACAAGATGGCGCTGCTCGAGCAGTCATCGACACCGGCCGATGTGGCCGCCACCGTGCGTTTCGCGCTGGAAAACCGCTCCTTGACCGGCACCTCGCTGCTGGTCGATGGTGGCCAGCACCTGATGCGTTTCGAGCGCGATTTCTCGCTGATGTGACAGCTCGCAGCGCCTGCCTCCCCCCGACCCCCCCACCATGACCCACTCCCGAGGCACCCAGATCCTGACACTGAGCGGCCTGCGTTTCGCCGCCAATCTGGGCATCCTGGACTTTGAGAAGACCGGCCCGCAGCCGATCCAGGTCGATGCCGAGCTCAACCTGGGCGAGCAGAACCTGCATCCGCAGGACGACGAGATCAACCATGTATTGGACTACCGCAAGATCCGCCAGATCATCATCGACGAATGCACGGCGCAACACGTGAACCTGCTCGAGACGCTGATCGGCAAGTTGTCGCGCCGGCTGATGCAGATCCCCGGGGTGCAGGGCGTGCGGGTGAAGATCGCCAAACTGGAGATCTTTGACGACTGCGAAGTGGCGATTCGCGTGGAATCGGGGCAATGGTGATGGACGCAACAAACTGGATAGAGCCCGAAGCCGCCGAAGCTGCGGCAGCGCCGGGCGCGCGGCTGAAGATCGAGCGCGAGAACCACAAACTCGAGAAGCGGCTTTGCCGGCTGGTCGGCCAGGCCGTGATCGACTACAACATGATCGAGGAAGGCGACAAGATCATGGTGTGTGTCAGCGGCGGCAAGGACAGCTACGCCATGCTCGACATCCTGCAAAAGCTGCAGGCGCGTGCACCGGTGCATTTCGACTTGATAGCCGTCAACCTGGACCAGAAACAACCCGGCTTTCCGGAACACGTGTTGCCGCAGTACCTGGCCGGGAAGGGTGTGCCGTTCCATATCGAGAATCAGGACACCTACTCCATCGTCAAGCGCCTGATTCCCGAAGGCAAGACCTTGTGCAGCCTGTGCAGCCGGCTGCGCCGCGGCATCCTGTACCGGGTGGCGGATGAACTCGGCGCAACCAAGGTTGCGCTGGGCCACCACCGCGACGACATCCTGCAGACCTTCTTCCTGAACATGTTCTTTGGCGGCAAGCTCAAGGGCATGCCGCCGAAACTGGTCAGCGACGACGGCCGGCATATCGTGATCCGCCCGATGGCGCTGGTGGCCGAAAGAGACCTGGTGCGCTGGGCGGCGCACCGACAGTACCCGATCATCCCGTGCACCCTGTGCGGCAGCCAGGTCAACCTGCAGCGCAAACAGGTCGCTGCCATGCTGCAGGAGTGGGAAAAACACCATCCCGGCCGTATCGAGAGCATGTTCACGGCGTTACAGAATGTCGTACCTTCGCACCTGATGGACGGAACGCGGCACGACTTCAAGGGTCTGAAAATCACCGGAGTAGCAGACGCGGACGGCGACAAGGCCTTCGACACCGAGGCGTTCCCTGGCCAGGGACTGCCGGAACTGCAGGTGGTACGGTTCGACAGCTGAGGGCGGGAGACCGCAGATGGCAGCGCTGGCAACCGGTATCCGCCGAAAGGACGAGCGATGGCCCAAAGACACATGACGCGATGCACGATGACGCGAGGCACGATGACGCGAGGCACGATGGCGCTGCTGGTGGCGGCACTGGTGCTGCTGGCCGGCTGCTCGGGCATGCGCATTGTCGACTCGGACGTGCGGGCCTTCACGACCGACCAGGGTGTGCGTGTTCCGGCGACCTACCGCTTCGAGCGCATGCCCTCACAACAGGCGCGCGGGGATTCCCAGGACCGCCTGGAGGCCATCGTGCAGGCCGAACTGGCCAAGGTGGGCCTGCAGCGCGATGACGCCGCGGCACTGTACAGCGTGGCGTTCGAGCTACGCTTCGCGCGCGACCCGCGCGCGCCCTGGGACGATCCGCCCTACTGGGGTGGCCTGTACCGCGGCGTGATCGTCACGCCGACCGGTACTGTCGTGCATGTCCCGATGCTGCCGATGCAATTCGACGTGCCGTATTACCGGCGCGAAATCCAGCTGCTGGTGCGCC
>JBBRVD010000346.1:0-2429 GCA_038247175.1 Burkholderiales bacterium
CCGGTCTCGGACGTCATCACCGCGGCCAGCGTATCGAGCTGGGCCACGATGCTGGCGCGGAAATGCACGATGCAGGCACGGCGCTCGGCGATCGGCTGCGCGGCCCAGGCCGGCTGTACCGCGCGCGCGGCGCAGGCCTTGGCGGCGACCGACTGCGCATCATCGGCCGGCACCCGGGTGATCGCGGCGCCGGTGGCGGGATTGTGGATGGTCAGTTGAGCCATGGGTTGTTCAGCCTGTGCGGGTAGCGAGCGCTGCCGAAAGAAAGTCCTGCAGGATGGGTGCGTCGTCGAGCGTGCCGTGTTCTTCCTTGTGGAATTCCGGGTGCCACTGCACACCCGCCACCCAGGGGCCGGCGCTGTAGCGGATGGCCTCGATCATGCCGTCGTGCGGGCTGCGTGCCTCGACGACAAAGTCCTTGGCCAGCACCTTGATGCCCTGGTGGTGCACGCTGTTGATGGTGTGGCGGTTCTCGCCCGGCAACAGCTGCGCCAATCGGGTGTCCGGAACCAGCTCGACCTGGTGGAAGTTCAGGTCGTAGGCGGCGGCGTCGCGATGCTGCAACGACGCGGGATGCTGCGTCTGCACGTCCTGATACAGGCTTCCGCCAAACGCGACGTTGATCAGCTGCAGGCCGCGGCAGATGCCGAACACCGGCTTGCCGGCCGCCACAAAGGCCTTGACCAACGCAATCTCGTATTCGTCGCGGATGCGGTCGCCCTTCCAGGCGTCCATGAGCGGCGTCTCGCCGTAACTGCCGGGCCAGACGTCGGCGCCGCCATGCAGCACCAGGCCATCGAGCCACAACGCATAGTCGGCAAAACGAATGTCGCCACGCGCGGTGTCGCCCGTGGGCGAGGGAATCATGACCGGCAGGGCGCCGCCGGACATGACCCAGTGCGGTACCGACTGCTCCACGTACTGCAGCGTTTTGGGCGCGAACGCGGCACGCGCCGGGTCCGGGTAAAAAAAGCAGGCGCTGACGCCGATCTTGGCGCGGTCCCTGGACGATTGCGCCATGATTACATCGCCGCCTTGAACAGCGCTTCGAAATCCGCCGCGGTGCAGGGCCGGGGATTGGTCTGGTGGCAGATGTCGGCAGTGGCGATCTGCACCAGGCGCGGCAGGTGCTCGGGCTTGACGCCGTGTTTGGCCAGCGGCCCCTGGATGCCGATACTGGTCTTGAGGTCGCGCAGCCAGGGCACGAAGGCCTTGCCGCCACCGGCCACGCCGCAGACATGCGCCAGTTCATCGAACTTCTGCGGCACGGTTTCGTAATTCCATGCCAGCACGGTGTCGATCATCAGCGCATTGGCCAGGCCATGGTGCAGGTCGCACACGGCACCCAGCGCATGAGCGCAGGAGTGCACGGCGCCGAGGTCTTTCTGGAACGCGATGGCGCCCATCATCGAGCTCATCATCATGTCGGAGCGGGCCTGCAGGTTGGTGGGTTCCTTGACCGCCGTCAGCAGCGCCCTGGCGGCAATACGGGTGCCCTCGAGCGCGATGCCATCGCACAGCGGATGGTAAGCGGGCGACAGGTAACTTTCGATGTTGTGGGTCAACGCGTCCATGCCGGTTGCGGCGGTCACATGGGGCGGCAGGCCAAAGGTGAGTTCCGGGTCGGCAAACACTGTTTTTGCCAGGATCTTCGGGCTGAACACGACGCGCTTGAGATGGGTGTCGTTTTCGCTGACGACGCTGGAACGACCCACCTCGGAGCCGGTGCCCGACGTGGTGGGCAAGGCGACGAAATACGGCAGGGGATGGGTAATCGCCCGCACGTGCGGATGGTCCCAGACATATTCCAGGATGTCGCCATCATGCGTGGCCGCAACACCGACGATCTTGGCCACATCGAGCGCCGCACCGCCGCCGAAACCGATCACGCAGTCGGCCTGGTGCGCCTTGAAAGCGGCCGCGCCCTCCATCACCTGGCTACAGGTCGGGTTGCCGAACACGCCGGAGAAGACTGCGACCTCGAGTCCTTGCAGATCGCTCTTGAACTCGGCCAGCACGGGCAACGCGCCCAGCGCCTTGTCGGTGACGATCAGCGGGCGCTTGCATCCCTGCGCCAGCAGGTGCGCTCCGACCCGCTTGCGCACACCGGCGCCAAACTGAATCGGGGTGGGGAAGGAGAAGTTGGTGATGGTCATATCAATCAATGGGGCCAGAAATGGGGGTCAGCAGAAATGGGGGTCAGATTCCAATTGTTTCTTGCGGACATCCGACAAAGTGTTGGTGCCAGAGCAAAATTGCTTCGCAATTCTTGGTCTGGCACTCAAGGTAAACATCCGGACATCCGACAAGGTGTTGGTGCCAGAGCAAAATTGCTTCGCAATTCTTGGTCTGGCACTCAAGGTAAACATCCGGACATCCGACAAGGTGTTGGTGCCAGAGCAAAATTGCTTCGCAATTCTTGGTCTGGC
>JBBRVD010000347.1:0-2374 GCA_038247175.1 Burkholderiales bacterium
GCGGTGCTGACCTACGTCGGCGTGGGTGTGGATGCCAGCACCAGCAGCTTCGGCGGCATGATCAACCTGGCGCGCAGCGAGATGAGCCGCGACCCGGTGGTGTGGTGGAGTTTTGCCGCCGCCTTCGGCTTCATGGTCACGCTGGTGCTGGCCGCCAATCTGTTTGCCGACGGCGTGCGCGATGCCTTCGACCCCCGGTCCCGCGCCCAGCGGCCCAGGCTGTCACGCCGGGTGGCGGTATGAGCGCGCCAGAGACCCCCACCATGATGCTGTCCACCACCCAACTTGAAGTTGAGCTCGATGCCGAGGCCGGCATCGTCAAGGCCATCGACGGCCTGACGCTGGCCATCCGCCGCGGCGAAACCTTTGCCCTGGTCGGTGAATCGGGCTGCGGCAAGAGCATGACCGCGCTGGCCCTGATGCGCTTGCTGCCCGACAGCGGCGCGGTGACCGGCGGCGAGATCACGCTCGACGACACCGACGTGCTGGGCCTGCCCGAGTCGCAAATGCGTGCGGTGCGTGGCGGTCGCATCGGCATGATCTTTCAGGAGCCCGGCACCAGCCTGAACCCGGTGCTCACCGTCGGCGTGCAGATGATCGAGGCGATCGAGGCCCATACCGCGCTGCGCGGTGCTGCAGCCCGCAGCAAGGCCATCGACTGGCTCAAGCGCGTGGGCATCCCCGAGCCCGAGCGGCGCATCGATGACTACCCGTTCCGCATGAGCGGTGGCCAGAAGCAGCGCGTGATGATCGCGATGACGCTGGCCGCCGAGCCCGACTACCTGGTGGCCGACGAGCCCACCACCGCGCTGGACGTGACGATCCAGAAGCAGATCCTCGACCTGCTGGCCGACCTGCAGCGCGAGATGGGCATGGGCCTGATGCTGATCACCCACGACCTGGCAGTGGTGGCCGGCATGGCCCAGCAGGTGGCGCTGATGTATGCCGGGCAGATCATCGAGATGGCGCCAGCGGCCGAGTTTTTTGCCAACCCGCAACACCCTTATGCCCGCGCCTTGCTGCGGGCGCTGCCCGATGCCGACCGGCGTGGCCAGGCGTTGGCCGCCATCCCCGGCACAGTGCCGCCGCTGACCCAGGCCTTTGTGGGCTGCCGCTTTGCGCCCCGCTGCGTGCATGCGCTGCCGACCTGCCATACCACGCTGCCGGTGCTGACCGGCCCGGCTGGCCGGCAGGTGCGCTGCCTGCTGCTGGCGCCGGGTGGGCCGGGGCTGTCGCCAGAACCCGCACTGCCCGCAGCAGCCACCCCGCCGGCACCCATCCTGCCGGCGTCTGCCCGGGACACGGCGCCGACGCAGGCCTTGCCCACCGACGCCTTGGCCAACGCCGCCCCGCTGCTGCAAGTCAGCGCACTGAACGTCAGCTTTGTATTGCGCAAGGGTTTTTTGCAGGGCAAGCCGCAACGCTTCGATGCCGTCAAGAACGTGTCTTTCGACGTCGCTGCGGGCCAGACCCTGGCCCTGGTCGGCGAGTCGGGCTGCGGCAAGACGACCACCGGCAAGGCCATCGTGCAACTGTTGCGCAGCCAGGCACAGATCAGCGGCTCAGCCGTGCTGGACGGCCAAAACCTGTTCGAGCTGCAGGGCACCGAATTGCGCGCCGCCCGGCGTGCGGTGCAGATCATCTTTCAAGACCCGTTTGCCTCGCTCAACCCCAGGATGCGGGTGGCTGAGATCCTGGACGAAGGCCTGGCGGCGCTGCAGCCCCAGACCACGCCGGACGAGCGCCGCAGCCGGATCGAGCGCATCACCGAGCAAGTCGGCCTGCGGCGTGAGGCGCTGCAACGCTGGCCGCATGAGTTCTCGGGCGGCCAGCGCCAGCGTATCGCCATCGCCCGGGCGCTGGCGGTGCAACCCCGGTTGATCGTTTGCGACGAGCCGACCTCGGCGCTGGACGTGTCGGTGCAGGCCCAGATCCTGAACCTGCTGCGCGAGTTGCAGCGCGAGCTGGGCGTGAGCTTTCTCTTCATCACCCACAACATCGCGGTGGTCGAGTACATCGCCGACCGGGTCAACGAGACCCTCGAAGCCGTGGGCCTCGACCCCGAGATCGTGTCCGACCGCAAGCCGCATCAGTTCTCCGGCGGCCAGTGCCAGCGCATCTGCATCGCTCGTGCACTCGTGCTCGATCCGAAGGTCATCATCTGCGACGAGCCCGTGTCCGCGCTCGACGTGTCGGTGCAGGCCCAGATCCTCAACCTGCTCGAGGACATGAAGGCCCGCTACGGCCTGACCCTCGTGTTCATCGCCCACGACCTCGCGGTCGTGAAGAACGTCTCCGACCGCGTGGTCGTGATGTACCTCGGCAAGATGTGCGAGGTCGCGCCGCCCGATGCCCTGTACGAGCACCCGGCGCA
>JBBRVD010000348.1:0-2374 GCA_038247175.1 Burkholderiales bacterium
AGGTGCGCCCTGCGGACCAGCCGCCGCGTGGGCATGCACCGCGCCATCGGCCAGGGTGTCGGAGATATTGGATAACTGGGTGTCCCACAACGATCGCGACCGTGACTGCGCCACCTGGTCGGCACCGTTGATCTGCCAGTACAACCCGGAATACGGCTTGTGCCAACGGGGGTCGCTCAAGCCTGCCGGGTCGACCTGTGGCCGTCCCAGCGGGTCGAACTCCACCCGTGCGGTCAACTGATCGAGCTGCTGCTCCAAAGCCTGCCGGAACTGGCGCATCACCTCGTCCTGAAACAGGCCTGCGAGCACCAGCCAGGCGAGCAGCAAGGCCAGCGTGAGCCCCACCGCGGTCAGGCCGAGCAAGCGCAGCCGCAGCGACGACGCCCGGCGCCACACCATCACGGCGACGCCAACCGGTAACCCCGACCCCGCACGGTCTCGATCATGGACGCAGGCAGTTTCTTGCGCAGCCGCGCCACGAACACCTCGATGGTGTTGGAGTCGCGGTCGAAGTCCTGCGCGTAGATGTGTTCGGTCAGCTCGGCGCGCGAGACCACGGTGTCGGGTCGGTGCATCAGGTAGGTCAGGACCTTGTATTCATGGCCCGTCATCGCCACCGGATGGCCATCGAGCGTGACCCGCCCGCTACGCGTGTCCAGGCTCAAAGGGCCGCAATGCAACACCGCGGATGCCTGCCCGTGGGAGCGCCGGATCAATGCCCGCACCCGGGCCAGCAACTCCTCGGTGTGAAACGGCTTGGTCAGGTAGTCGTCGGCACCGGCATCGATGCCGGCGACCTTTTCGTGCCACTGGTCACGCGCCGTGAGTATCAGCACCGGCGCCGTGATGCCTTCCTGGCGCCAGCGCTTGAGCACGCTCAGGCCGTCGAGCACCGGCAGGCCGAGGTCGAGCACCATGGCGTCGTAGGCTTGCACGCCGCCCATCTGCCAGGCATCACGGCCGTTGTCCGTGTGATCGACCGCATACCCTGCGTCGCCCAGCGTCTGGCGCAGTTGCAGCGCCAGGCTGGGTTCGTCCTCCACCAGCAGGATACGCATCAACGGCCGTCGCTTTTCTTCCTGAGAACCGCGCCGTCACGTGCATCGACCTTGAGCTTGACCAGTTTGCCTTCGCCCTGAAGCAGCTTGAGTTCGTAGATCCAGCGGCCATCGTCGCGTTCGAGTTCGACCTCCAGCACCTGGCCCGGCTGCTCCCTGGCGACCCGCTCCAGGATGGTCGACAGCGGCAGCACCTCACCCGCGCGCAACGCCGCGCGCGCGCGGTCATGGTCATGCTCGCCGTCGGCCAGGACAGCCGGCACGATGCACGACAAGGACAGCAACAAGAGCAGGGAACAGATCGGTTTGGACATCAGGCGCGTTCCGCGCGGACGGGATGACACCCGCATTGTGGCGCGCCTGGTCTGAACGCCAGATGAACGCGCCCTTCAGCCTGGGTACAGGCCAGCCGGCGCAACATGCGACGCAACTCACCTGGTTGGAGCCTCCATGTCACACCCATCCGTCATCCGAACCACCCCCAGACCCGGCGCCACGCTGGCCCTGGTCCTTGCCGCCGCGACCTTGGCGACGCCGCCAGCGATGGCCGCCGACACCAGTGCCGCGCAACAACTGGAGCGCTGGAGCACGCTGGCCAGTGCGCCCGGCAATGCCGAGCGGGGCCGCGCCTTCTTCGGCACCCGTCACGGCGGCGAATGGTCGTGCAGTTCCTGCCACGGCAGTCCTCCCGTGAAGACCGGGCAACACGCCAGCACCGGCAAGGACATCGCTCCGCTCGCTCCAGCCTTCAACCCACAGGCATTCACCAGCAGCGCGCGCATCGACAAATGGTTCCGCCGCAACTGCAACGACGTGCTCCAGCGCGAATGCAGCGCGACCGAAAAGGCCGATGTGCTGGCTTATCTGGTCGGGCTCAAGCGCTGACACAAACCACTTCTGCCCCTTACTTTCACCCCGGAGCCAGAACCATGTCTTTCAAATCCTTTCCCGCACATGTCCGCGCGCACTTGCGCATCTCCCGCGCCGGCCTGCTGGCGCTGGCGCTGGTCGGCACCGTGCACGCCGACAGCGGGCGCATGCAGGCAGGCCCGCCGCTGCCGGCCTACCAGCAGGAATGCGGGTCTTGCCACCTCGCCTATCCGGCAGGCCTGTTGCCGGCCAGTTCCTGGCGCAGCATCATGGACGGGCTGGGCCGCCATTTCGGCACCGACGCCTCGCTCGATGCGCAGACCACGCAGCAGATCGGTACCTGGTTGCAGGCAAACGCCGCGAGTCGCGGGCGTTTGCGCGATGCACCCGCGCAGGACCGCATCACCCGCTCGGACTGGTTCACGCGCAAGCACCGCAAGATCGAC
>JBBRVD010000349.1:0-2371 GCA_038247175.1 Burkholderiales bacterium
CGCGGCAACCACCGCCGCGTCGTCGCGCACGTCCAGCTCCATCACCGTGACGCCTGCAAGTTCGGGCGCTGCCATGGCGCGCGTGACCTCGGGCGCGGTTGCTCCACTGACGGTTACCACGGCACCCTGGTCGCGAAAGGCGGCGCCGATTGCGGCGCCGATGCCACTGCTGCCGCCAACCACCAGTACCCGGCGATCCCTGAAAAAATCCATGTTCATGGTCTCATCCTAACTCGCGGTGCCCAGATCTCTAAGTTTGTGAGGCCATTGACGGGGCACCCGGCCCGCAGGGCAAGCCCCTGCGACTGGCCGTGACCCGAAGCGCCTGAAGCGGGTTGCGGGGTCTTGCGTGGGTTCAAGCGATGGCCTCTCCAACTTTCAGGCCAGGGACAGCGTGCGCCAGCCCCGCTGCGCTGCAATCGCAGACAGTTTTGCGTCTGCATGCACCGCCACCGCGTGGTCGGCTGCCTCGAGCAGCGGCAGGTCGTTGATCGAATCGCTGTAGGCGGTGCTGTCGAACTGCGCCAACCGCAAACCCTGCTCCGCCAGCCACGCACACAGCCGGGTCACCTTGCCTTCGCGCATATTGAGAACACCAGTCGTGCCGCCGCTGAACCGCCCGTCGACCATTTCGGGTTCGGTTGCGATCACCGCGGCAATACCCAGGTGATCGGCCGTGAGTGTGGTCAGGAAACGGTTGGTCGCCGTGGTGAGTACCACACGATCGCCGGCGTGCTGGTGGTGCCGCACCAGCGCATGCGCGGCAGGGGGGATCCGCGGAATAACCTGTTCGCGCAGGAATTGCCGGCGCAGCGGCTCCCATTGCGCGGGTGTGCGGCCCTTGAGCGTGGACAGATAGAAATGCGCAAACTCGGCTGCATCGACTACGCCGGCCTTGTAACGCGCCGCGATGTCGACGCTGCGTGCGGCAAACGCGCGACGGTCGAGCACGCCCTGGTCCATCAGGAAATCACACCACAACACGTCGCTGTCTCCCAGCAGCAGTGTGTGATCGAGATCGAACAATGCCAGTTTCATCTTCACCGGGCTTGTTTCCTGCCGCACACCGCAGCCGTGGTCCCCGGGGGCCGACGCATCATGCTCCCGCTTTGCGCAGATGCCAGGCCTTGGGGCGGGTGAAGGTCTGGATCCCATAGGTCGACAAGGTCAGGCCCACGCCCGAATCGCCGACACCGCTCCAGGGCAGGCGCGGGCTGACACGGTCGCAGCAGTTCCAGTACACGCTGCCGGCATGCACCTGCGCGAGCAAGGTGCGCGCTCGCGCCTCGTCGGGCGTGTAGACGCCGGCAGTCAGGCCATAACGGGTGTCGTTCATCAGCCGCACCGCCTGCGCGTCGTCAGCCACTTTCTGGATACCGATCAGCGGGCCGAAGGTTTCATCGCGCATCAGGTCCATGTGGTGGTCGACACCAATGAAGACCGTGGGTGCATACCAGTTACCGGGGCCTGGCAGGCGCTCGCCGCCACACAGCAAGGTCGCGCCCTTGGCCTGCGCGTCGCGCACCTGGGCATCGAAGATGTCGAGCTGCGGCGCACGGGTGATGGCGCCGATGTAGGTATCGTCGCGCATCGGGTCGCCGACAGAGAAGCCCTTGACCGCATCCATGAAGGCCTGCACGAAGGCGTCGTGAATCTTCTCGTGCACATAAATGCGCTCGACCGAACAGCAACTCTGGCCGGTGTTGTACATCGCGCCGTCGGCCAGCGAAGCGGCAGCAGCCTTCGGATCGGCGTCGTCGCAGACATAGGTCGGATCCTTGCCGCCGAGCTCCAGCTGCAGCTTGACCAGGCGCGGGCCGAGCGCCTGCGCGATCTTTTGCCCGGTGGCATGCGAACCGGTGAAGAACAGGCCGTCGATGGGCTGCTCGAGCAAGGCCGCACCGACCTCGCCACCACCGACCAGCACCGAGAACACCTCGCGCGGCACCCCTGCCTCGTGCAGCAGCCGGCCGATCTCCAGGCCGGTCAGCGTGGCGTGTTCGGATGGTTTGTAGAGCACGGTATTGCCGGTCAACAACGCCGGGATGATCACATTGCAGCCAACGAACCAGGGATAGTTCCAGGCCGAGATATTGGCCACGACACCCAGCGCAATGTGTTCGATCTGCTCGCGCATGCCGGCGTCGTCGAACACGGTCTCGGTCGCCACCGCAGGTGCGCTCTGGTCCAGGAAGAAATCGATGCGTCCGAGCAATCCGTTCAATTCGTTGCGTGACATGGCGATCGGCTTGCCGGTCTCGGACGTCATCACCGCGGCCAGCGTATCGAGCTGGGCCACGATGCTGGCGCGGAAATGCACGATGCAGGCACGGCGCTCGGCGATCGGCTGCGCGGCCCAGGCCGGCTGTAC
>JBBRVD010000350.1:0-2357 GCA_038247175.1 Burkholderiales bacterium
CGCTGGCGCATGTCGTCGAACGCGTCCGAGATCGCCCGCACCTCATCGGCATTGCGACCACCGGTGCGGCCCTTCGGTGGGGCTTCCAACCCCGGTGCCGCGGGATGCAGTTGCCAGGCCCGTAGTTCCCCCGCAAGCTCCCGCAGCGGCAGTGTCATGCGTCGAAATACGAACCGGCCCAGAAGCGCCACCAACAGCAGCGCGCCCAGGCCCGCCAGCGCAGCACTGCGCCAGACCGGCCATAGACTCGCCTGCCCCGCGATCTGGTCACGGGTCTGGCCGTCGAGCACCACATACAGGTAGCCGGGTGGTCGGGCGTCGCCTGCGCGCGGGGGAAACATCGCAGCGCTGAACACCCGCTCGATGCCACTGCCCATGGGGTCGGTTCCGCGCAGCGGCAGCCGCGCACCGCTCAGGAAGGCGCGGATCGCACCCAGGTCGACCTGTTCCTGCCGCACCATGCCTGGTTCGCCCAGGTAGGCATTGACCCGACCATCGGCGTCGAGCACATAGACCTGGATGCCCGGGTTGACCACCATCAGCATCGACAACAGGGCATCGCGCGCGGCCTGATCGGCCTCGCGCGGGTTCAGGCGGGTTATTTCCTGCGGCCAGTGTTCGACGATATGTCGCGCCAGCCCGTGCGACAACCGCTGCAGCGACTCCTGCTCGCGCTCACTGGCGGTGAGATGGGCCAGCAGGCCCACGAGCAGGCCGAACGACAGCAGCAACGCGGCCATGGCCCAGACCAGGCGGGTGGCGAATCCGGCGCGTGGCATCATGGTGGTGGCGGTTCGAAGCGATAGCCGACGCCCCATACCGTGGCGATGCAACGTGTATCACCAGGTGCCTGCTGCAGCTTGCCGCGCAGGCGGTTGATATGCGAGTTGACCGTGTGCTCGAAACCATCGAAGGCGGCGCCCCAGACCTGCTGCAGCAGTTCGCCGCGCGAATAAGCCCGGCCGGGATGGTGCAGCAGGAAATGCAGCAGATCGTATTCACGCATCGTCAGGCCGATGATCTGCTCCCCCCGCCGCAGTTCGCGCCGCAGGGTGTCGAGGCGGAAGCGGCCGAAATGCAGTTCGCTGGGCGCCCCAGGCGCAGTCCGTACCTGCTCGATGCGCCGCAACAGGGCCCGCACCCGCGCGACCAGTTCCAGCATCGAGAACGGCTTGGCCAGGTAATCGTCGGCGCCGAGTTCCAGGCCGAGCACCCGATGCGCTTCTGCCGAACGGGCACTGAGCATGATCACCGGCACGTCGGCATGACGACTGCGCAGATGGCGGCACACGTCCCAGCCATCGGCGCCCGGCAGCATCAGGTCCAGCAGCACCATGTCCCAGCGCTGGCGGTCGATCGCTGCCATCGCACGCAGACCGTCCGCCTCGCGGTGCAGGCGGTAGCCGGCCTGCTCGAGATGCAGGCGCAGGGCGTCGGCAATCGCGTCGTCGTCCTCGACCAGCAACAAGTGTTCGTTCATGCGCCCCGCAACCGCGTCTGCCATGACGCTGACCTGGGTCGAACGGGGCGCAGAAATCTTACGCGCTGGTCGCCACAAACGCTGTAACCGCCGCGTCAGGCAGTAAGCGCGCCGCGCCGGCGCCGCACAACCGAGCCGATCACCAGCAAACCTGCAGCCAGCATCGCGAAGGTTTCGGGTTCCGGTACCGGCGTCACCTGGAACGACAGCCGGTAGACATCGGAGTCGGCCGTCAATCCGCTGGCAAATACATAGTTCGCACCGGTCGTCAGTCCGTTGAAGGCCGCCAATTCCGCAAAATTGAACGCCACGACCGACCCTTGATTGGCGCGCAAATCGTTGTTGCCCACGAAAGCAGCCGCGGCCGGGTCGAACACCTCGGAGCCGTTATCCCAGATCTGCCTGGCTTTCTGCCCGATGGAACTGATCAAAAGATTGCCGGACGCATCGAGCAACAGGTAACGCGTTGGCGAATCGTTGCCGATGAAGAAATCGTTGCTCGGTACCGCCATCGATGCGAATGTGAAAAACTGGTTGATTGTGGTGTCCACCTGCACCGTCAGGCTGCGCGTTTCGCCCGGTTGCAACAAACCGGCAATCGTGCCGCGCGTCGCGGTCGGATCCGCCGTGGCGAAGTCGGACTGCCAAGTGACCCCATCCCCTCCCTCGGCCACCGACGTGATGCCCGCTCCGGGCACTTGGCCAATGTTGAAGGCGTCGAACACACCGCTGTGAACACCGAAATGCAGCGGCGCAAAGCTGATGCTGTTGGGCGCGGCCAGGTTTTGGGCCGTGATGGTCAGGTTGACCTGGGCCGCCATGGCGGCGCCCGAGGTGGCGAGCACACCGGCCAGTGCGGCACGGCGAGCAAATCGAA
>JBBRVD010000351.1:0-2354 GCA_038247175.1 Burkholderiales bacterium
AGACCACACGAAGCGGCAACGAACCCGCAGGGCCGTGCTCGGCCCGCTGCCGGGAATCCGCGGAAAATGGCCACGGACGGCGAGGCGGCGCGCCCCCGCGATGCCGAAATCCCACTCGCGAACGTCCGATCCGCGCCCAAACCCGGCGCTTGCGCGACCATCGCCTACTCGCCAAACTGTTCGAAAAGGGCGTTTGAATTTCCTATACTTCGATTTCGCCTTCAGCCGGCCGCGAAGCCCAGCCGGCTATGCTCAAAGCCCTGACCCGCTCACCCCAATGGCCCGACGTGACCCGCATGCCTTCCGCTTCCCGCCTTGCCGCCGCCGTCGCCCTGCTCCTCGCGCCCGCCCTGCTTGCCGCACAGCCGGCACCGCAGGCTCCGGCCAGCGTTGTCATCGTGCGCGCCGACCGCGTGCTGGCCGACGCGGCGACGGGCCAGGTCGCGCCCGCCACGCTGGTGATCCGCAACGGGGTCATCGAGGCGGTGCTGGCAGGCAAGGACGCGCCGTTCACCGCGCAGGCCTGCGACGCGCCGGCAACGACGCACACGTTCAGCGGCGGCGACGTGACCGTTCTGCCCGGCCTCATCGACAGCCGCGTGCATCTGACTGGCAACCCCGCGCAGCCGTTCTGGGGCGCCGCCGTGACCACGCCTGAACGCGCCACCGCGACGGGCGTGGCCAACGCACTGACGACGGTGCAGGCGGGCTTCACCACGGTGCGCGACTTGGGCGCGCCGGCGCAGGCCGGCTACGCGCTGCGCGATGAGGTGAACGCTGGCGAAGTGCCGGGCCCGCGCATCCTTTCGGCCGGTCGCATGGTGTCGATCGTTGGCGGCCACGGCGACCTCACCGGCTTTCGCCCGCAGGTGATCGAAGCGCTGGACGGGCAGAACAGCTGCACCGGCGCGGTGCGGTGCGCCGAGCGCGTGCGCGAGCTGTCGAGTGCCGGAGCCGACGTGGTGAAGTTCGCCGCCACCGGCGGCGTGCTGTCGCAGCAGAACCGCGGCCTCGACCAGCACTTCACCGACGACGAGATGCAGGCGATCGTCGATACCGCACACCAGCTCGGCCTCAAGGTGGCCGCGCACGCGCACGGGCCGCGCGGCATCGAGGCGGCGGCGGCGCGCGCCGGCGTCGACTCGATCGAGCACGGCACCTACATCGACGAAGCCGGTACTCGCGCAATGAAGGCCAGTGGCACCGTGCTGGTGCCCACGCTGTCGCCCACCATCGCCTATCGCGAGAACCTGCCCAGGGGCCAGTATTCGAAGGTGGTCGAGGCAAAGATCCGCGTGCGCTTCGTGATGGGGCGCGGGCAGGTCGTGCGCGACGACGCGGCGCTCTGAGCCAACGCTCAGAGCCGCCAACGCGCAGTCATGTTCGCCGCCCTGCCCCCTGAAATCGCGCTGGCGCTGGCCGACGGGCTGCTGGCGCTGCATCTGGCCATCGTCGCGTTCAACGTGGTGATGCCGCCGCTTATCGTGCTGGGCGCCTGGCGCGGCTGGCGCTTCGTGCGGCAGCGCGTGCTGCGACTGCTGCATCTCGGCGGCATGGTGGTGGTGGCGCTGCAGGCCGCGCTCGGCGACCTGTGCTTCCTGACCGTCTGGGAAAGCGGGCTGCGCCAAGCGGCCGGGCAGCAGGGCTACCGCGAAAGCTTCATCGAGACGTGGCTCAGCGCGGTGCTTTACGTCGACGCGCCGTTCGCGCTGCTGGCGATGATCTACCTCGGCTGGGCCGCGCTGTCGGTGGCGCTGTGGTGGCGGGTGCCGCCCACGCCCTCCCGGCCCGCTACTTCGCCGCCGCCTTCTTCCGCTTGACCGCACCTTTCTTCTTCGCCGGCGCCGGCTTCGCCTTGGCCTTCGGCTGCAGCAGCGTTTCCGTGCACGCTGAAGAACCGCAGCGGCAGGCCCACAGGACTCTCAGCGCGGGCGTGTAGGGCTCGTCCAGCACGATGCCGTAGCAGTACGACAGCTCCTCGCCTGCGGCGATGTCGCGCAGCGCGTGGATGGGGCCTTGTCCTTCGCCACCTTTCCCTTCGCGTTTTCCTGCTGCACCGCCTCGCAGTTGGGCTTGCTGGCCGATACCATCGCGCACCGGGTGTGCCGGCATTTGGTGTGCCAAGGCTGGCTTGAAGGCGAAGACGAATCCGCCTTCCTGTCCGACCGCGCTGGCTGCGACGACGGCCTGGACGCGCTGCGGATGAGTTCGATCACCTACCGCATCGCCACCGGCGCGCAGGCCGGGCGCAAGGTGGCGACGCTGCAAACGATCCCCGCCGATGCGCACAAAAGCCAAAAACTCGAGCGCTTGTACCGCTACATCGCGCGCCCGGCGATCTCGGAAAACCGGCT
>JBBRVD010000352.1:0-2354 GCA_038247175.1 Burkholderiales bacterium
GTGTGGATGCCCATCGGGTCGAGGTTCTCGATCGAGCAGACGATGATGCAGTTGTCGGCCCGGTCGCGGACCACCTCCATCTCGTATTCCTTCCAGCCGATCAGCGACTCCTCGATCAGCAGTTCCTTGGTCGGCGACAGGTCCAGGCCGCGCTTGCAGATCTCTTCGAACTCTTCGGGGTTGTAGGCAATGCCGCCGCCTGTGCCGCCGAGCGTGAAGCTGGGGCGGATGACCATCGGGAAGCCGGTGCCGCCGATGAGGCCGACGATTCGCCGTTGCACCGCCAGCGCTTCGTCCATCGAATGTGCAATGCCGCTCTTGGCGCTGTTCAGGCCGATGCTGGTCATCGCGTCCTTGAACTTCAGCCGGTCCTCGGCCTTCTCGATGGCATGTTCGTTGGCGCCGATCATCTCGACGTCGTATTTCGCCAGAACCCCGTTGCGCGCCAGGTCCAGCGCGCAGTTCAGCGCCGTCTGCCCGCCCATGGTGGGCAGCAGGGCCATCTTCTCTTGCGGGAAGGCAGCGCGCTCCTTGGCGATGATGCGTTCGACCACGCCCCAGGTGATGGGTTCGATGTAGGTGGCGTCCGCCATGTCCGGGTCGGTCATGATCGTCGCCGGATTGCTGTTGACGAGGATGACGCGGTAGCCCTCTTCGCGCAGCGCCTTGCAGGCCTGGGCACCGGAATAATCGAACTCGCAGGCCTGGCCGATGATGATCGGACCGGCACCGATGATGAGGACACTGTGCAGATCTTGGCGCTTAGGCATTCTTGACCCCTCCCTGAACGCTCTGCTTGGCGTCACTGATCAAGCCAATGAAGCGGTCGAACAGATAGCCGATGTCCTGCGGCCCCGGGCTCGCCTCGGGGTGACCCTGAAAACAGAACGCCGGCCGGTCGGTACGCGCCAGGCCCTGCAGGCTGCCGTCGAACAGGCTCACATGCGTGGCGCGCATGTTCGCCGGCAGGCTGTCGGCATCGACAGCGAAACCGTGGTTCTGGCTGGTAATGCTGACGCGCCCGCTGTCCAGATCCTTCACCGGGTGATTGGCGCCATGGTGGCCGAACTTCATCTTGTAGGTTCTTGCGCCTGCGGCCAGCGCCATGATCTGATGGCCCAAGCAGATGCCGAAGGTGGGAACGCCGGCTTCGATGATGTGGCGCGTGGAAGCGATGGCGTAGCCACAGGGTTCCGGGTCACCCGGCCCGTTGCTCAGGAAAACGCCGTCCGGGTGCATGGCCAGCACATCGGCAGCGGATGTGGTGGCGGGCACCACGGTCACGCGGCAGCCCCGGCTGGCCAGCATGCGCAGGATGTTTCTTTTGATACCGTAGTCGTAGGCCACGACATGGTGGCTGGGCCGTTCCAGCCGGCCGTAGCCGCTGCCCAGTTGCCATTCAGTCTGGAACCACTCGCTGCGCTCGGCCAAGCTGACTTCGCGTGCCAGGTCCAGCCCCGTCATGCTCGGCGCCGCACGGGCCGCTGCAATGGCGTCATTGCAGTCGGCTTCCGTGATCACGACACCCACCGGAAAGCTGGTGATGCTGCCGTTCTGCGCGCCGTTGCTTCGCAGGTGCCTGGTCAAGCGGCGGGTGTCGATGCCGGCAATGGCCACGGTGCCTTCCCGCGCCAGATAGGCCGCCAGGCCGGCTGTGGCGCGGAAATTCGAAGCGCGCTCCGGCACATCCTTCACGATGAGACCAGCGGCATGCACCCGCGTCGATTCCGCATCTTCGTCGTTCACGCCATAGCTACCGATATGGGGGTAGGTCAGCGTGACGATCTGGCGGCAGTAGCTGGGATCGGTCAGGATCTCCTGATACCCGGTCAGCGACGTGTTGAAAACCACCTCCCCAACCGTACGGCCCGCAGCGCCGAGCGCGGTGCCTACGAACACGCTACCGTCGGCCAGAGCTAAAAGCGCAGGGGGCAGGGCTGGCAGCAGGGGCAGCATCGATCAATGGACTCCGGGTTGATGCACCTGCCGCATTTGTGAACAGGCAAACCCGCAGAGTATAGCGAGCTGCTCCTAGGCGCCGATGCCAAGGTGGGCGTCCAGGGCAGCAATTGCCGCGCGGGCGACGTCTGCGTCTTCCGCGGACTTCACGCCGCTGACGCCCACCGCACCCACGCACTGGCCATCCACCATCACGGGCACCCCGCCCTCGAGCATGCCCTGCAGTTCTGGCGCACTGAGGAACGAGGTGCGCCCCTGATTGATCATTTCCTCATATACGCGGCTTTCGCGCCGACCCAGTGCCGCCGTGCGCGCCTTGGCTGCGGCGATATGAGCAGAAATGGGGGCTGCGCCGTCCAGCCGCTGCAACCACAGCAGGTGGCCGCCGTCATCGA
>JBBRVD010000353.1:0-2353 GCA_038247175.1 Burkholderiales bacterium
AACAGCTTGTTGAGCCCCAGGATCATCACCGCGTGACGGAACGAAGTGATCTCGGTACTCAGACCGAAGCCGGACGAATTGATGTAGCGCAGCAGGTTGAACGACAAGGTTGCGTCGCGCTTGAGCACCTGCTCGATCTGCTCGGTGGGAGCGCCCTTGCGCACTGCGTTGATCAGCTGGATGATGACCGCGTGTGCCGGCCGGATGGTCTGGTTGGTCTGGACCACGGGTTTGGAAAACCAGTAGCCCTGGAACAGCTGCACGCCGAGTGCGACGGCCTGTTTGTGCTGCGCCGCAGTCTCGACCTTCTCGACGATGATCTGTGCGTCTGGCTTCTTCTTTTGCGCCATCCGGACCACGTGTTCGACCAGATCAGCCTTTAGCGTGAGCAGGTCGATCTTGATGTAGGACGCCAGTGGCAGCCACTTCTCGTAGGCGGGTGTCAGCACCGTATTGTTGAAGGCCAGCTTGAACCCTCGACCTCGCGCCTCGGCCAGCGCCTTCACCGCACCGTCGATGGTGCTCTGCGTGTTACCGGCCACTGGGGGAATCTCGAGCACGATGCGATCGGGCTTGACCAGTTCCAGGTGTTCACTACCCAGGCTTGCAGGGGAGCAATTGACAAACATGGTGCGTTTGCCCATCAGTGTCGCGGTGTCGGCCTGCGACAACACCTTGAAGAGCAGCTGTGCGTCGCTGGATGCATCGTGTTCGTTGAACCGGCGCGTACGGTCGAACAATTCGTAGCCGAAGACCTTGCCCTTGTCGTCGACGATCGCCTGGCGGGCGATGGAAATGCTGCTGGTCTGGGAATCGTCAGGCAGGGGGATCGACTGCTCGGAGGGCGTGGTCACGTTGGGCATCGGCCGGGTCCTGATGGGTATGGGTGCGATTCGCAGGCTACTCGGGATGGTACCCTGAATGGTCTGTTCGGCACTGGCCAGCGCAGTCTTATGCTGGCGCCGACGCACAGCGGGCGATACGGTGTTCTACCTGCGCGCAGGCACATGCGTCTTCATGGATCCAGGCCCCCGAGGCAGATGTATTTGATCTCCATGAATTCGTCCAGCCCGTACCGCGAGCCCTCACGGCCGAGGCCGGACTGCTTGACGCCGCCAAACGGCGCCTCGGCGGTCGAGATCAGGCCGGTGTTGACGCCCACCATGCCCGACTCCAGCCGCTCGGCGACCCGCATCACGCGGCCTACGTCGCGGCTGTAGAAATACGCGGCCAGGCCGAATTCGGTGTCATTTGCCCGCGCGATGACTTCGTCCTCGGTGTCAAACGCGAAGATGGGCGCCAGCGGGCCGAAGGTTTCCTCCTTGGCGAACAACATGTCGTTCGTCGCGCCCGAGATTACGGTCGGCTCGAAGAACAGGCCGCCCAGCGCATGGCGCTTGCCGCCGGTGAGCACGGTGCCGCCCTTGGCCTTGGCGTCGGCAATGTGTTCCTCGATCTTGGCCACCGCCTTGTCGTCGATCAGCGGGCCTTGGGTGACGCCTTCGTCCACTCCGGGGCCGACCTTGAGCGCATTGACCTTGGCCACCAGCTTGTCGGTGAAGGCCTGGAGCACGCCCCTTTGCACGTAGATGCGGTTGGCGCAGACACAGGTCTGGCCGGTGTTGCGGTATTTGGAGATCATCGCGCCTTCCACGGCGGCGTCGAGGTTGGCGTCGTCGAACACGATGAAGGGCGCGTTGCCACCGAGCTCGAGCGAGAGTTTCTTGATCGTCTCGGCGCTCTGGCGCATCAGCATGCGCCCGACTTCGGTCGAGCCTGTGAACGTGAGCTTGCGCACCAGCGGGTTGCGTGTCATCTCACCGCCGATCTGGCTCGCCGAGCCGGTGAGCACAGCCAGCAGGCCCTTGGGCACGCCGGCACGTTCGGCCAGTGCGGCGAACGCCAGCGCGGAGAAGGGAGTCAGGGTGGCCGGCTTGACGACCATCGAACATCCGGCGGCCAAGGCCGGGCCGGCCTTGCGCGTCAACATGGCGGTGGGGAAGTTCCACGGCGTGATGGCGGCGGTTGTGCCCACGGGCTGCTTGATCGCCAGGATGCGCCGGTCGGCCAGCGGAGCCGGGATCGTGTCGCCATAGGTGCGGCGCGCCTCGTCGGCAAACCATTCAATGAAGGACGCGGCATAAGCGATCTCGCCCCTGGCCTCGGCCAGCGGCTTGCCTTGCTCGCAGGTCATGATCAGCGCCAGATCCTCGGTATTGGCCAGCATCAGGTCGTTGAGCTTGCGCAGGATGGTGGCGCGCTCCTTGGCCGAGACGTCGCGCCAGGCCTTTTGCGCCTTGTCGGCAGCGGCGATGGCGCGTTCGGTTTCCTGGGTGCCACACATCGGTACCGT
>JBBRVD010000354.1:0-2348 GCA_038247175.1 Burkholderiales bacterium
CACCGCCGATGTGCTGGGCCTGTACACCCAGGCCAGCGCAGCCCAGCTCGACACGGCGGTGCAGGCGGCGCGTGCGGCTTTTCCAGCCTGGTCGAGCGCGGGCATACAGTCGCGTGCCGACGCGCTGGACAAGATCGGTAACGAAATATTGGCGCGGCGCGAGGAACTGGGCACACTGCTCGCCCGCGAGGAGGGCAAGACCCGGCCAGAAGGTATCGGAGAGGCCGCACGCGCTGGCAATATCTTCAAGTTCTTCGCTGGCGAGTGCCTGCGGCTGGCCGGCGAGACGCTGGCATCGGTGCGCCCGGGCATCGGCATCGAGGTCACGCGCGAACCGCTGGGCGTGATCGGTCTGATCACACCATGGAACTTCCCGATGGCGATTCCGGCATGGAAGGTCGCGCCGGCGCTGGCGTATGGCAACTGCGTCGTGCTCAAGCCCGCCGACCTGGTGCCGGGCTGCGCCTGGGCACTGGCTGACATCATCAGCCGCAGCGGTATTCCAGCGGGCGTGTTCAACCTGGTCATGGGCCGTGGCAGTGTGGTGGGCGACGCGCTGGTCAACCATGCCGGCACCGACGCGATCAGCTTCACCGGCTCGCAGTTGGTGGGCGGTCGTATCGCGCAGCAGTGCGCGGCCAAACTGAAAAAGGTGCAACTCGAGATGGGCGGCAAAAATCCGCAGGTGGTACTCGACGACGCCGACCTGGGCCAGGCGGTGGAGTTGTGTGTGCAAAGCGCGTTTTTCTCGACCGGGCAACGCTGCACCGCGTCGAGCCGTCTCATCGTCACCGAAGGTATTTACCCGAAGTTCATCGAGGCGATGCAGGCACGCATGGCCGCGCTCAAGGTCGGCGACGCCTTGCGCTCCGGCATTGACATCGGTCCGGTGTCGTCACAGTCGCAGCTGGCGCAGGACATCGACTATGTTGCGATCGGGCAGAAGGAGGGCGGCCGGCTGCTGATGGGCGGCGCGCGGCTCGCGCGCGATACCGACGGTTTCTACATGGCGCCAGCGCTGTTCACCGACACCACGATGGACATGCGCATCAACCGCGAGGAGGTTTTCGGTCCCGTGGCCAGCATCGTCCGGGTCCAGGACTACGAGGCCGCACTGGAGGCGGCCAACGACACGCCGTTCGGCTTGTCCGCTGGTATCGCGACCACGTCGCTCAAGTACGCGACGCACTTCAAGCGTCACAGCCAGGCCGGTATGGTGATGGTCAACCTGCCAACGGCCGGCGTCGACTACCACGTACCGTTCGGCGGGCGCAAGGGCTCGAGTTATGGGTCACGCGAACAAGGACGTTACGCGCAAGAGTTCTTCACGACGGTCAAGACGGCCTATACGCTGGCCTGAGGGGGCCGTACAGCAATCCATCTCGCGCCGAAGCCGGCCTGCGTCATTTCACCTGCTTCACGACCTGCCCACCATGTCAGCAGAATCCCTGCCCTTGCCGCCCCATCGCATCGCGATGCACGCCGATGACAACGTGGCCATCGTCGCCAATGAGGGCGGCCTGCCGGCCGGCACCGTGTTTGCCGACGGCCTGGCGCTGCGCGACCAGGTGCCGCAGGGCCACAAGGTCAGCCTGGTCGATATCGCGCTGGGTGCGCCGGTACGGCGCTACAACGTTGTGATCGGCACCGCGCTGCGCGACATTGCCGCGGGCAGCTGGATACATGAACGGCTGCTGCAGATGCCGCAGGCCCGCTCGCTCGAAGGTCTGCCGATGGCCACGGCGCGGCCGCCAACGCTGCCTGCGCTGGAGGGCCATCATTTCGAGGGCTACCGCAACTTCGACGGCTCTGTGGGCACGCGCAACATTCTGGCGATCACGACCACCGTGCAGTGTGTTGCCGGGGTCGTCGACTTCGCGGTGCGGCGCATCAAGGACGAGTTGCTGCCCTTGTTCCCGCATGTCGACGATGTCGTCGGGCTGGAGCATACCTATGGCTGCGGTGTTGCGATTGACGCGCCCGACGCGGTGATCCCGATCCGCACCTTGCGCAACATCAGCCTGAACCCGAACTTCGGTGGCGAGGTCATGGTGGTCAGCCTGGGCTGCGAGAAACTGCAGCCCGAACGGCTGCTGCCGCCGGGCGTGATTCCGATCAGCGACCCGCGCGGCGCGCCGGAACAGCCGCAGGTACTGGATGTGGTATGCCTGCAGGACGCCGGCCATGTCGGCTTCATGTCGATGATCGACTCCATCGTGCGCCAAGCCCGGCTGCACCTGGAGCGGCTGAATCGGCGTCGGCGCGAGACCTGTCCGGCGTCCGACCTGGTCGTGGGCGTGCAGTGCGGCGGCAGCGACGCCTTCTCGGGTGTCACCGCCAACCCGGCC
>JBBRVD010000355.1:0-2328 GCA_038247175.1 Burkholderiales bacterium
GACGGTCCTGGCGCGCATCAGCCGCGAGGAGCTGGACCAGTTGCTGCGCGGCTATGGCTGGACGCCGCACTATGTCGAGGGTCACGATCCGACGCTCATGCATGAGGCGATGGCAACCACGCTCGACGCGGTGGTCGGGCAGATTCGACAGATTCAGCACGAGGCCCGGGGCGGCGGCCCGAATACACGTCCGCGCTGGCCCATGATCGTTTTGGTGTCACCCAAGGGGTGGACCGGACCCAAGGTGGTCGATGGCCGCCAGATCGAGGGCACCTTCCGCGCGCACCAGGTGCCCCTGTCCAATCCCGCCGCCAATCCCGAGCACCTTGTGTTGCTGGAGCAATGGCTGCGAAGCTATGGGCCGCAAGAGCTGTTCGATGAGCGGGGCCGGCTCCAGCCGGAATTGGCCGAACTCGCGCCGCACGGCAATCGCCGCATGGGCGCCAACCCCCACGCCAATGGTGGGATGCTGCTGCGTGACCTGCGGATGCCGGACTTCCGCAGCTATGCTGTCGACGTCCCGGCGCCAGGCATCAAAGGCATTGGCGATACCCGGGTTCTGGGGCCGTTCCTGCGCGACCTGGCGCAGCTCAATGCGGTGCAGAGAAACTTTCGGGTGTTCGGGCCGGACGAGACGCTGTCCAACGGGCTGGGTGCACTTTTTGAAGTCACCGATCGGCAATGGGACGCCGAAACTCAGGCGAACGATGAGTTCCTCGCGCCAACCGGCCGCGTCGTGGATTCGATGCTCAGCGAACACCAATGCGAGGGCTGGCTGGAGGGATATTTGCTCACCGGGCGGCATGGCCTGTTCAACTGCTACGAAGCGTTCATCCACATCATCGATTCGATGTTCAACCAGCACGCCAAGTGGCTGAAGGTGACCTCGCACCTGCCGTGGCGCCGCAACATTGCGTCGCTGAACTACTTGCTGGCTTCGCATGTGTGGCGCCAGGACCACAACGGCTTTACCCATCAGGACCCCGGCTTTATCGACCATGTCGTCAACAAGAAGGCCGAAGTGGTTCGGGTCTACCTTCCACCCGACGCCAACTGCCTGCTCTCGGTGATGGACCATTGCCTGCGCAGCCGCCACTACGTCAACGTGGTGATCGCGGGTAAGCACCCGGCGCCCCAGTGGCTGACGATGGACCAGGCCATCAAGCATTGCACCGCCGGCGTCGGTATCTGGCCCTGGGCCAGCAACGACCAAAGCGGCGAGCCCGACGTCGTGATGGCCTGTTGTGGCGATGTCCCCACGCTGGAGACGCTCGCCGCCGTGACCATCCTGCGTGAGACGCTTCCCCAGCTGCGGATCCGGGTGGTCAACGTGGTCGATCTGATGAAGCTGCAGTCGCAATCCGAACATCCCCATGGCATGAGCGACGCAGAGTTTGACGACTTGTTCACCCAGGACAAGCCGGTCATCTTCGCCTTCCATGGATACCCCTGGCTGATTCACCGGCTGACTTATCGCCGCACCAATCACCACAATATCCATGTGCGCGGTTACAAGGAAGAGGGGACCATCACCACACCGTTTGACATGACTGTGCTCAACGACCTGGATCGCTTCCATCTCGTGATGGACACGATTGACCGGCTGCCCCAGACCGGAGCGCCGGGCGTTTACCTCAGGCAGCAGCTGAGAGACAAATTGGTCGAGCACCGGCAGTACATCAACAAGAACGGTCAGGACTTGCCCGAAATCCGGAACTGGACCTGGAGCGTGCCCCAATGAACGCGCAAACGTTGATCGAGACTGCCAAGGCGCTGGTCGCCAACGACAAGGGCGTGCTGGCCATGGACGAAAGCAACGGGACGTGCAACGAACGCTTTGCCGAACTCGGGATTGCGCCCACTGAAGAAAACCGGCGCGCCTATCGCGAACTGCTCATCGGCACACCGGGTCTTGGGGAGAGCATCAGCGGCGCGATCCTGTATGACGAGACGATCCGTCAAGGCACGCAAGGCGGGATCCGTTTTGTCGACGCCTTGGTCAAGGCCGGAATCATTGTGGGTATCAAAGTGGATACCGGTGCCAAGGACCTGGCGGGTCATCCGGGCGAAAAAGTCACCGAAGGCCTGGACGGGTTGCGTGACCGCCTGACCGAATACGCGGCCATGGGCACACGTTTTGCCAAGTGGCGGGCGGTGATCGTCATCGGCACCGGCTTGCCCACTCGCACGTGCATCGAGGCCAACATGCAATCGTTGGCCCGCTACGCGGCCTTGTGCCAGGAAGCAGGACTGGTACCCATCGTCGAGCCCGAGGTTCTGATGCAGGGAGATCATTCGCTGGCGCGCTGCAGCGAAGTCACGCAGTCA
>JBBRVD010000356.1:0-2285 GCA_038247175.1 Burkholderiales bacterium
CGACCCCGAATCCTTGCGCCATCTCGCCGACTACACGATCAACCGGTATTACCCGCACTGCCGGAACATGCCGGAGTTCGGCGGCAATCCTTATGCCGCGTTGCTGCAGGCGGTCAGCGAACGCACGGCGCTGCTGCTCGCCCACTGGCAGGCAGTGGGGTTCTGCCACGGCGTCATGAACACCGACAACATGAGCATGCTGGGCCTGACGATCGACTATGGCCCGTTCCAGTTCCTTGACGCCTTCGACCCCGGCCACATCTGCAATCATTCCGACCATCAAGGCCGTTACGCGTTCAACCGCCAGCCCAATATCGCCTACTGGAACCTGTTCTGCCTTGGCCAGGCTTTGTTGCCGCTGATCGGCGAGCAGGAGCTGGCCTTGCAGGCACTGGAATCCTACAAGACCGTCTTCCCAGAAGCCCTGCAGCAACGGTTTGCCGCCAAGCTGGGATTGGCCGAACTGCTGGACAGCGACCTGGCGCTGATCGAGAACATCCTCAAGCTGATGGCCGACGGCCGGGTCGACTACACCATCTTCTGGCGCCGCCTGAGCCACTATGTTGCTGGCGGCGACGCCGAGCCGGTGCGCGACCTGTTTGCCGACCGGGCGACGCTCGACCCGTGGCTGCAACGCTACGAGGAGCGCATCGCGCAGCAGGACCGCGCCGCAACCGGTCGCGCCATGCTGCAAACCAACCCCAAGTTCGTGCTCCGCAATCACCTGGGCGAACAGGCGATCCGCAGCGCGCGGAACAAGGACTACAACGAGGTCGCGCGGCTGCAGCAACTGCTCGACGATCCCTTCGACGAACATCCTGCGCTCGATGCCTACGCCGGTTTTCCGCCCGATTGGGCCAGCGGCATCGAGATCAGCTGCTCGTCTTGAGGCCTTGCACCGCTATGCCGCGACGAGTCAGCTTGCTCCCCCTGGAATCGGAGACAATGCCGCAGTGCAGTACGGATGCCGCACAGCCGCGATCCGATTGCCGTACTCCGGCATCACTGGAACTATCACCCGCATGAAGATACTGATCGATTTTTTCCCGATACTGCTGTTTTTTGGCGCGTACAAGCTCTATGACATCTATGCAGCCACCGGCGTTCTGATGGCTGCTACCGTGGTGCAGACGGCCGTGATGTATGCGGTCGATCGCAAAGTCACCACGATGCAGAAAATCACGCTGGGCATGATCCTGGGGTTCGGTGCTCTGACGCTGTACCTGCAGGACGAACGTTTCATCAAGTGGAAGCCCACGGTGCTGTACATCGCGATCGCGATCGCGCTGACAGTCACCGTCTGGATCTTCAAAAAGAGTTTCCTCAAGCTGATGCTCAGCTCGCAGATCGAGCTGCCGGATCCCGTGTGGATGCGGCTGAACGTGGCCTGGATCGTCTACTGCGTGCTAATGGCCGCGGTCAATGGATATGTCGCCGCCTATTTCAGCACCGAGGCCTGGGTCAACTTCAAACTCTGGGGTTACGTGTTCCCGCTGGCCTTCATTGTCGGGCAGGGCTTCTACATCGCGCCTTACCTCAAGGGCGACGAGTCCGGCGCCAAGGGTTGAAGGGCATGGACATCACGGCTGCCGCCCTGGATCAGCGCCTGCGCGAACGACTGGCGCCACTGCAGCTTGAGGTGCAGGACGAAAGCCACCAGCATGCGGGCCACGTCGGTGCCAATGACAGTGGTTTCGGCACCCATTTCCGGGTGCGTATCAAATCGTCACATTTCGATGGAAAGTCCCGCGTGGCGTGCCATCGCCTTGTGTATGATGCCGTGCAGGAATTTATCGACCAGGGCCTGCATGCGCTGGCGATAGAAGCGGTCCGTTGACCACGCCACCCGTCCCGTTCCGGCCGGAGCGACTATTTTCCTCAACCCGTTGAGATTCATCATGAACCGTACCCTGATCGCCGCCGTGCTCGCGGCTGCATTTGCGACCCTCTCGCCCCTGTCGGTGTCGGCGCAGAACATTGCCATCGTCAACGGCAAGGCGGTGCCCACTGCCCGTGTCGATGCACTGGCACAACAACTGGCGAAGTCCGGCCGCCCGGTGACGCCGGAGATGCAGGGTCAGTTGCGCGAGGAGATCATCACCCGCGAGGTGTTCCTCCAGGAGGCGCAAAAACGTGGCCTGGATGTGACCGAGGACTTCCGGATCCAGATGGACCTGGCACGCCAGTCCTTGTTGATCCGCGAGTTGTTCAACGACTACCAGCAGAAGAACCCGGTGACCGATGCGGACGCCAAGGTCGAATACGACAAGTTCGCGGCAGCCAAC
>JBBRVD010000357.1:0-2264 GCA_038247175.1 Burkholderiales bacterium
CATATCCTGTATGTCGATGGTGGCGTGACCGCCACGCTGTGACATCGGCGAGACCGCAGGCAACCCACACCACCCACACCACCCACACTGAGCGGAAAACACAGCCATGGAAGCCCTTGTCATCCACGCCCCAAAGGACCTGCGGGTCGAGACCATCCCCACCGAACCGGTAGCGCCCGGCCAGATCCGGGTGCGCGTGCGCAAAGGCGGCATCTGCGGCTCGGACCTGCACTATTTCAACCATGGCGGTTTCGGCACGATCCGGATCCAGGAGCCCATGGTGCTCGGGCACGAGATCGCCGGGCTGGTCGAACAGGTGGCCGATGGCGTGCATGGCGTGTGCGTGGGTGACCGGGTCGCCGTCAGCCCCAGCCGCCCCTGCGGCCGCTGCACTTACTGCCAGCAGGGCCTGCAGAACCACTGTCTGGACATGCGGTACTACGGCAGCGCAATGCGCACCCCCCATGTGCAAGGCGCGTTCCGCCAGGAGATTGTCTGCGACGCCAGCCAGGCACACCAGCTGGCCGACACCATCAGCGACGGCGAAGGCGCGATGGCCGAACCGTTGTCGGTGGCCTTGCATGCCGTGCGGCGTGCCGGCTCGTTGCTGGGCAAACGGGTACTGGTCACCGGCTGCGGCCCGATCGGCGCACTGATCATCATGGCCGCCCGCCGCGCCGGTGCCGCACATATCGTCGCCACCGACGTGAGCGACTTCACGCTGCGCAGCGCCACCAAGGTCGGTGCCGACGAGGCGATCAATGTCGCCGAAAAGCCGGACGCGCTAGCCCCCTTCTGTGCCGACAAGGGCAGCTTCGACGTGCTGTTCGAGGCCAGCGGCAACGAGCGCGCCTTGCGCGGGGCGCTCGACACCCTGCGCCCGCGCGGCGTGATCATGCAGGTCGGCCTGGGCGGCGACATGACGCTGCCGCTCAACACCATCGTGGCCAAGGAGTTCGACCTGCGCGGCGCGTTCCGTTTCCACGAGGAGTTCGCGATTGCGGTCGAACTGCTGAACAAGGGTCTGGTCAACGTCAAGCCGCTGATCTCGGCCACCGTGCCATTTCGCGACTCCGGCCGTGCCTTCGCGCTGGCGGCAGACCGATCGCAGGCGATGAAGGTATTGCTGGATTTCGCATGAAACGTCACGGGTGCCACGCAGCGCAATCCGGTCGGCTGCGGCGTGGCGCATAGAATCGGTTTCTCGCAACCGCAGCCGTGGAGTCTCTCATGTCCGACCAAAAATACCGCCTCGTCACACGCAGCGATTTTGATGGACTCGTGTGTGCGATCCTGCTCAACGAGATGAGCCTGATCGACGACATCAAGTTCGTGCACCCCAAGGACATGCAGGACGGCAAGGTCGCGATCACCAACCGCGACATCACGACCAACCTGCCCTACGTGCCTGGCGCGCACCTGGTCTTTGACCACCACGCATCCGAGACCCTGCGCAACACCGGCGAGCGGCCCAAGAACTACATCATCTATCCCGGCGCTCCGTCCGCGGCGCGGGTCGTGTATGAGTGTTACGGTGGCAAGTCGCGCTTTCCCGATTCGTTCGACGACATGATGATCGCGGTGGACAAGAGCGATGCTGCCGAGTTCTCGATCGAGGAGATCCTCAACCCCGAGGGCTGGGTGCTGCTGAACTACCTGATGGATTCCCGCACCGGACTGGGCCGTTTCCGCGAGTTCAGGATCAGCAACTACCAGCTCATGCTCGACCTGATCAACTATGTTCGCAACCATACGATCGAGGAGGTGCTGGCGCTGCCCGACATGGTCGAACGGGTCACGCTGTATGTCGAGCATGCGGACAAGGCCAAGGAGCAGCTCATGCGCTGCACCACGGTGCACGACAATCTCGCCGTGCTCGACCTGCGCCAGGAAGAGACGATTTACGCGGTCAACCGCTTCATGATCTACGCGTTGTTCCCGCAGACCAACATCTCGATCCACGCCATGTGGGGCGTGCAGAAACAGAACACCGTGTTCGCCACCGGCAAGTCCATCACCAACCGCAGCTCGAAAACCAACATCGGCGAGTTGATGCTCGGCTACGGCGGCGGCGGCCACGAGAATGCCGGTACCTGCCAGATTGCCAACGACAAGGCGGATGTGGTGCTGCAGGAACTGGTCACCAAAATCAACGCCGACGGTTGATCGACAGCAACCACAGTGCGCCGGCGAGCCCGGCGTGCCTTAGCGGCCATCCACCCGCTGGCCCGGCGCAACCGGGCCCAGGACCTAAAATGGCCGGG
>JBBRVD010000358.1:0-2180 GCA_038247175.1 Burkholderiales bacterium
GAGCGTGACGCCAACAAGCGCAAGGCCATGTACCTGGAACTGCAGGCTGACCACCGCAAGAACAGCCCCTTCGTCATGATCGGGCAGATGATCGAGACGGCGGCCATCCGCAACGATGTCAAAGGTTTCAAGATCGGCCCGACCTCGGATGCGACCTACATGTTCAAGGTCAGCAAATAGGCCTGCAGCACCGATCCCGGTTTGAACGCCGCAACAACAGCGCCGCCCGGTAAACCGGGCGGCATCCGTTTGGCAGGTGCCGCCAAGAATGTCGTGAACTTCCTGGGGGTCATCCTGTTGACCTACCTGGGGCTGCTTGCGGTGACCTTCTTCATCGGCCGCGTGATGCCGATCGACCCGGTGCTGGCCATCGTGGGCGACCGTGCGCCCGAACACGTGGTGCAACGGGTGCGCGAGGAGCTGGGGCTGGACAAGCCGCTGTACACGCAGTTCGGCATCTATCTGAAGAAGGTGGCGCAGGGCGACTTCGGCACTTCGGTGCTGACATCCAACCCGGTGATGACCGACATCAAGCGTACCTTTCCAGCCACCATCGAGCTGGCTACGCTGGGCATCATCATCGGCGCTGGCATCGGCATTCCGCTGGGCGTGTGGGCGGCGGTGCGGCGCGGCGGCATGGTGGACCAGATCGTGCGGGTCATGGGCCTGATCGGCTATTCGGTGCCGATCTTCTGGCTCGGCCTGATGGGCCTGGTATTGTTCTACGCCAAGCTCGACTGGGTCGCAGGACCGGGCCGCATCGACGTGGCCTACGAGTATTCGGTCACGCTGGAGTCCGGCTTCCTGCTGCTGGACACCGCGCGCCAGGGCCAGTGGGATGCGTTTCGCAACGTGTTGTCGCACCTGATCCTGCCCGCCAGTCTGCTCGGCTATTTCTCGCTCGCCTACATCAGCCGCATGACACGTTCGTTCATGCTGAACGAACTGGCGCAAGAGTATGTGATCGCCGCGCGCGCCAAGGGCTTGTCGGAGACCCGCATCATCTGGCGCCATGCGCTGCGCAACGCGATGGTGCCGCTGGTGACCGTCGTCGCGCTGTCGTACGCCGGTCTGCTGGAGGGCTCGGTGCTCACCGAGACCGTGTTCGCCTGGCCCGGCCTGGGCCTGTACATCACCAATTCGCTGCAGAACGCCGACATGAATGCGGTGCTGGGCGGCACCATCGTCGTGGGTTCGATCTTCATCGGCCTGAACCTGCTGTCGGACCTGCTCTACAAGATGCTTGACCCGCGCACCCGGACTCGATGAACAGCACCGATCCAACTGCCCGCAAAGAGAGCGTGCATGACTGGCTGATGTCCGAACGCCCGCAGTCGCGGCGCCAGGCCTCGTTTGGCCGCGCCTATGGCGCCTGGCGTACTTTCGCGCGCAACCGGCTGGCCATGGTGGGCCTGTTCATCGTGCTGGCACTGGTGTTCGTGGCCGTCTTCGCGAACCAGCTGGCACCGTTTTCGCCGTACGAAGGCGACCTGCGCACGACGCGCCTGCTGGAACCGTCGGGTACCTATTGGCTAGGCACCGATGACCAGGGCCGTGACATCCTGTCGCGCATCATCCACGGTTCGCGCATCACGCTGTATGTGGTGGTGCTGGTCGCGGTGCTGGCCGCGCCGATCGGCCTGATCGTCGGCACGGTCGCCGGTTATGCCGGCGGCTGGCTCGACGCTGCGCTGATGCGCATCACCGACATCTTCCTGGCCTTCCCGCGCCTGATCCTGGCGCTGGCGTTTGTTGCCGCGCTCGGCCCGGGCATCGAGAACGCGGTGATCGCGATCGCCATCACCTCCTGGCCGCCCTATGCGCGTATCGCCCGGGCCGAAACACTCACCATCCGCCAGGCCGACTATATCGCCGCAGTGCAACTGATCGGCGCCTCGCCGTGGCGCATCGTGTTGCGCCACATCATGCCGCTGTGTGTGTCCTCGGTCATCGTGCGCGTCACGCTGGACATGGCCGGCATCATCCTGACCGCCGCGGGCCTGGGTTTCCTGGGTCTGGGCGCCCAACCCCCGATGCCCGAATGGGGCGCGCTGATCGCCAACGGCCGGCTCTACGTGCTCGACCAGTGGTGGGTCGCCGCCGCACCGGGTGCCGCCATCTTCGTGGTGTCGCTCGCGTTCAACCTGCTCGGCGACGGCCTGCGCGATGCGCTCGATCCC
>JBBRVD010000359.1:0-2158 GCA_038247175.1 Burkholderiales bacterium
GAACACGCTCTCGGTGATGACGACCCCGGAGATCAGCAGTGCAATGCCGATGCCGATGACGGTGATGATCGGTACCGCCGCGTTCTTCAGTGCATGGCGCAGCAGCATCGGCATGGTGGCCACACCCTTGGCACTGGCGGTGCGAATGTAGTCTTCGGCCAGTACTTCGAGCATGCTGGCCCGCGTGATACGCGCGATCAGCGCGACATAGGCCAGCCCCAGCGCAAACGAGGGCAGGATCAGATGCCGCAGCCAGGGCCAGAAGCCCTCGGACAGTTCCTTGTAGCCCTGCACCGGCAACCAGCGCCACTGCAGCGATACGTAGTAAACCATGATGTAGCCGACCACGAACACCGGCACCGAGAAGCCGGCGACGGCCAGTCCCATGACCGCGCGGTCGAGCAGTGAACCGGCTTTCCAGGCGGCCAGCACGCCAAGGGTGACCGCCATGGTGACCGCAACGATGAGTGTTGTGATCGCCAGGGAAATGGTCGGCCCCATGCGCTGCTGGATCAGCGTCGTCACCGGGATGTTGGAGAACATCGACACGCCGAGGTCACCGCGCAAGGTGGCCAGACCCCAGGTTGTGAACTGTTCGAGCAGCGGGCGGTCGAGCCCGAGGCTGGCGCGGATCTTGGCAATGTTCTCCGGCGTGGCGTTGTCGCCCGCAATGATGGCCGCCGGATCGCCTGGCGCCAGGTGCAGCAACGAGAAAACGAAGATACCCACCACCAGCATGACGGGTATGACGCCGAGCAGGCGGCGAATGATGTAGGAGAGCATCAGCGGGCCGGTTGGGAGTATGAAGATGGCGTCATCGGCGCAGGCCGATCAGGCGCTCCGCCCACGCGCCGCAAGGGCGGCGCGCAGCCGGCGTGGTGGCATCAGCCCCGGTAGTCAGGTTCACACGCCCTCAGGCGTAACGCTCCACGTTCCACCATGGAATGATCTCCGGCACGGCGATCAGGCCGCGCAGGCGGTCGGCACGATAGGCCACCGGGCCCACCCACTGCCCGGTCTTGACGTCGTGCACGTATTCCATCATGTTCTTGTTGAGCTTGCGCGCCACAGCCTTGCGTGCTTCGAGTGTCGGCGCGGCCGACCATTCGGTGCGCAGTTCCTCGTTGAGCGCATTTTCCGGCCAGCCGAACCAGGCCTTGGTACCGTTGGATGCATGGGCCGACAGCGCGATCGGGTTGGCCGTGGCGTTGCCGCCGCCCCAGGTGAAGAACACGTTCCAGCCGCCTTCTTCCGGCGTCTTCTGGATCGAGCGGCGGGTGACGACCGCACCCCAGTCGCTGGAGGCCAGTTGCACGTTGAAGCCGACCTGGCGCAGATTCTGCGCGATCACCAACATGGTCTGGTTCATCACGTGGATATTGGTCGCATGCAGGCAGAGGATGGCCTTGCCGTCGTAGCCCGACTGCTTGAGCAGTTCGCGCGCCTTGGCCTGGCGCTCGGCCATCGGGGCATTGAGCATCAGCGCTTCCGAGCCGTCGTCGACACCCATCGGCGAGCCACAGGTGAAGTTCGAGCCGCAGGTGCGGTAAAAGTCCTTGTTGCCGACGGCTGCGCGCTGGATGTCTTCCTGGTTGATGGCCAGTTGCGCGGCGCGCCGCGCATTCAGGTTGTTGAACGGCGGGTGCAGGTGGTTGAGGCGGCAGTAACCGACGTTGCCGAACTTGTTGAACACTTCGACCTTGACGCCTGACGCTGCGGACAGGACCGGCAGGATGTCGATTGGCGGCACCTCGAAAAAATCCACTTCGCCCGTCATCAGGGCGGAGGCTGCCGTCTGCGCGTCGGGCATGATGTCCCAGATCACACGGTCGAGTTTCACGACCTTGCCGCCTGCGATGCCAGAAGCAGGTTCGCTGCGCGGCACGTAGTCGTTGTTTTTCTCGTAGACCACGCGACTGCCCGGGCGGTACTCGGCCTCCACAAACCGGAACGGCCCCGATCCGATGTGCTTGGTGATCTGGGTGTTCGGATCGGTGGCGGCGATCTCGGCCTTCATCATGAAGCAAACCGGGGTGCTGGTCTGGGCCAGGGCCTCGATCAGCAGGCCGTAGGGCTCCTTGAGCACGATGCGTAAGGTCTTGTCGTCGACCACCGGCGTGTCAGCGACACGGGCCCACAGGTGGGTGCCAGCGCCGTC
>JBBRVD010000360.1:0-2137 GCA_038247175.1 Burkholderiales bacterium
GGAGATGGCTTACGTGTTCGGTCACCCGAACCCGGCCTGGACGGACGCCGACCACAGGGTCGCCAACTTGATGGCGAGCTACTGGGCCAACTTCGCCAAGACCGGCAACCCGAATGGCGAAGGCTTGCCCGCTTGGCCGACATTCACACCCGCCAGCGAGCAAGCGCTGCTGATCGGAGACGAGACACGTGCGGGTGCGCTCCCGAACCGATCGGACCTGGCCGCGATCGACCGAATCTACCGCGCTACGCGTTTCTTGATGGGCAACCTGTTTGCCGTGGGAGCTGTGGCGCTGACGCTGCTCGTGGCGTTGCTCGTTCTTGCATGGCACGCTGTTCGAAGGTTCGTTCGCATGCGTGCACCATGAACTGCCAGGAGTCCAACAGACCTGTGCTGAGCACTCGCAATACAGCGCATTGCATGCCGCTGCGCGTTCGAGCTGTGGGTGAGGTCTCAGGGTTGAGGAACCGGGACTTGAGTAGCTCTGTGCAACTCGATAAGCGACCGGCCGCTTCCGGGCGGCGGGTTCACTGCAGCGTTTGTCGCTGAAGGGTGCGCGCCGTGAAAAGGCGGCGCGTTTTGGCAAGGCGGTGACGCCATTGCGGCCCCGTCCTATGCCCCTCGTGGCCTCTCGTTCGCGCCAAGCGTCGATCAAGCCGCCGCCGGCTTCAGGTCGAGGTCCAGGTCGATATAACGAAAGTACGCGCGGGTGAAGACGTTCGGCCGATAACCGACCACGTGTGGCTGCGCCAGCCACACGCCCACCGAATGCATCAGCGGCACGATCGGCATGTAGGCCAGCGACAGGCGCATGGCCTCGCGCATGACCGCGGTGCGCTCGGGGCCGTCGGGCATCAGTGCCTGGCGCTCGTGCAAAGCATCGAACGCCGGCAGCTTGAAGCGCGCGTGGTTGCTCTGGCCACTGTTGGGGCCATACAGCACGCCGCTGAAATAGGTGCCGTCGGGGGTCGGCGCATTCCAGCCGGTCCGGCGCAGCATCAGGCGCCCATTGCGGCTGAGCTTGATCAGCTCGCCCGAGTCCTTGATGTCGAAGCGCATGCGCAGCCCGATGGCGCGCATGTCGCGCTGCCACAGTTCGTTGAGTTGGCGCTCGCTCTGCGTGCTGCCGGTGCCCACCTCCAGCACCAATGGCTGGCCGTCGGGCCGCTCGCGCCAGCCGTCGCCGTCGCGGTCGACCCAGCCGTACAGGTCCAGCAGCGCGCGGGCCCGGGCCGGGTCGTAGCGCACCGCGTCGCTGCGCAGGGTGTCGTCGCGGCCGCTCAGGCCGGGGGCCAGGATGCTGTGCGCCTGAACCGCCTGGCCGTTGAGCAAGACCTCGATCATGCGCGGGGTGTCGCAGCCCAGCGCGATGGCACGGCGCAGCGCCACCTGCTGCGGCGCGTAGCCGCCGACCAATGGGTCGTCCATGTTGAACTGCAGGTACACGGTCTGCGCCAGCGGCGCGCGGTGCAATTGCACGCCGCGCGCGGCCAGGTAAGGTGCCAGCCGGCCACCGGGCACGGCCTCGGCCTGGAACTGGAACGGCATCGCCAGCAGGTCGAGGTCACCCGCCAGGAACGCCAGCCAGCGCGGTTGCACCTCTTCGATGACCGCGAACTCGACGCGGTCGATCATCGGCAGCGACCGGCCGCGCAGCTGCGCCGCCAGCGCCACGTCCTCGGGGCGGCTCGGGTCGGGGGTCTCGTCCCAGACGCGGTGGCGGTGGTTCGGGTTGCGCTCCAGCACGAGGCGCTGGTTGCGCAACCACTGCACCAGCCGGTACGGCCCGGTGCCCACCGGGTGCCCGGCGATGTCGGTGCCCTGGGCCTGCACCACTTCGCGCGCCATTGCGCCTGACAGCGAGACGTTGGCGAACAGGTGCAGCAGCCGCGGCACCGGC
This sequence comes from Burkholderiales bacterium, assembly GCA_038247175.1. Classification (GTDB taxonomy): domain Bacteria; phylum Pseudomonadota; class Gammaproteobacteria; order Burkholderiales; family Burkholderiaceae_C; genus CAISIP01. Next base: position 1,901 of record JBBRVD010000360.1, read on the forward strand.
TGCTGGGTGCGGACTTCGAAGCGGTAGCGGTCCAGCGCGCGCAGGCCCGGCACCTCGCGGTCGTAGTCGAAGGGCCGATCGCTGACCAACGCGTCGCGCCGCAGCGCGTCCATGCCCAGCAAGCGCACGGCCTCGAACTGGAACAGGTTGGGGCTGCGCACCTTCGGGTCGAACAGCCGCTTGACCGAGTACACGCAGTCGGCGGCCGTCAACTCGCGCGGGCGGCCCTGGAACACC
>JBBRVD010000361.1:0-2130 GCA_038247175.1 Burkholderiales bacterium
CGGGACAGGCCTATACAGCGCAGATCCAGGCGATTGACCCGCTGATCGATGCCAACGGCCGGTCGGTCGGCATCCGCGGCTGCATCGACAACCGGGCGCTGCAGTTGCGCCCCGGCATGTTTGCCCGGGTGAATGCCGTTTTTGGCGTTCGCGACCATGCCAGCGTCATTCGTGAAGAAGCGATTGTTCCGCAAAGCGGGAAGCAGTTTGTCATTAATATGCTTGAAGGACCCAGCGACGAAACCCGGAAAACCCAGCGTGTCGAGGTCAAAGTGGGCCAGCGCAGCCCGGGCAAGGTCGAAATCCTGGAAGGGCTTTCGCCCGGTGACACCGTGGTCAGGACCGGCCAGCAGCGAATCCAGAAGGATGGGACCGTCGTCCGGGTGGTGAACCTGAACGGCGGCGCCTTTGCCAGTGGGGCGGCAACGGAGAAAAACACTGCCGGCCCGGCATCCAGCGCACCGGCTTCGTCCGCAGCGGCCGCCGCAACCGCAGCGCCGTCAGGTCCCAACCCGTGCGGCACCCTTGTTTCGCAGCTACCCGCCACCGGCAGCGTGATGCCAACCTCCAGCACCACCCCTGCCATACCCAGTCCGGCCACGCCTGCCATCCGCAATCCGGGCTGAGGCTTGGCTTCTGCCCGAATCTCCGTGACTCACGCCGTACCGCCGCATGCAACTCGCTGAAACTTCCATCCGCCGCCCGGTGTTCGCCACCGTGCTGTCGCTGCTCATCGTGCTGGTCGGCGCGGTCAGCTTCAACCGCCTGACCGTGCGCGAGTACCCCAAGATCGACGAGCCGGTCGTGACCGTGAGCGTGCGCTACGCCGGCGCCTCGGCCGAGGTCATCGAGTCGCAGGTGACCAAGCCGCTGGAAGACTCGATTGCCGGCATCGACGGCGTAGACGTGATTACCTCGATCAGCCGGGCCGACCAGGGGCAGATCAGCGTGCGCTTCCGGTTGGAGAAAGACGCCGATTCCGCCGCCGCCGAGGTGCGCGACCGCACCTCGCGGGTGCGCAACCGCCTGCCGCAGGCGATTGAAGAGCCGGTGATCGCCAAGGTCGAGGCCGACGCGTTTCCGGTCATCCAGCTGGCCTTTTCCAGCGAATCACTGACGCCGCTGCAGATCAACGACCTGGTCAACCGCATCGTCAAGCCGCGCCTGCAGACCGTGACCGGCGTGGCCGACGTGCGCATCTTCGGCGAACGCAAGTACGCCATGCGGGTCTGGCTGGACACCGACAAACTGGCTTCCTACCGGCTGACGACGCAGGATGTCGAGGACGCGATTCGCCGCAGCAACCTGGAACTGCCGGCCGGCCGCATCGAGTCGCAGCAGCGCGAATTCAGCGTGACCTTGCAGACCGACCTGCTCACGCCGGCGCAGTTTGGCGAGATCGTAATCAAGCCCGTGAACGGGTTTTCGGTCCGGGTCCGCGACGTGGCCCTCATCGAGGAAGGCGCGGCCGACGAGCGCACCGCAGTTCGGCTGAATGGCCGACCGGCTGTCGGCGTGGGTGTGATCCGCCAGGCCACGGCCAATCCGCTTGATTTGTCCAAAGGCGTGCAGGCCGCCATTCCGCAACTGAAGGCAGACCTGCCGCCCGATGTGCTGATTGACATCGCCAACGACAATTCTGTGTTCATCGACCGCTCGGTCAAGAACGTGTACCAAACCATTTTCGAGGCCGTGCTGCTGGTCGCGCTGGTGATCTTCGTGTTCCTGCGCACGCTGCGCGCGTCCATCATTCCGATCATCACGATCCCGGTCAGCCTGATCGGCACGTTTGCGCTGATGGCGCTGGCCGGCTTCACCATCAACACGCTCACCTTGCTGGCGCTGGTGCTGGCTATCGGCCTGGTGGTGGACGACGCCATCGTGATGCTGGAAAACATTTTTCGCCACATCGAGGAAGGCATGGACCCGTTCTCGGCCGGCATCAAGGGCGCGCGCGAAATTGGGTTTGCCATTGTCACCATGACCGCCACGCTGGTGGCGGTGTATGCGCCGCTGGCCTTCACGCCCGGACGCACCGGCCGGCTGTTCGTCGAGTTCGCGCTGGCGCTGGCCGGCGCGGTGGTGGTGTCCGGCGTGGTCGCGCTGACACTCACGCCCATGCTGTGCACC
>JBBRVD010000362.1:0-2106 GCA_038247175.1 Burkholderiales bacterium
GCAGTTGTATGGCCGCCCGCCGCGTGGCGCGATCGAGTTCGATCCAGGTATTGATCTGGGCAGCGCCACCGGTCAGGCGCTGCTGCGTTTGACCGGCTGGATGTTTGCCGAGGCGTCCGACGGCGCCATGCTCGAGCAGCCGCTCGTCAGCGTGCGGATCGAGGAGGTTCTGATGACCACGCTGCTCGAAAGCCTGGCGCATAACCAGACACTGGCCGCGCGCGATTTCGGCTCCAGCACCGTGTCGCCGCGCTTTGTGCGCCGGGCGATCGATCACATGCAGGCCCATTGCCAAGAGCCACTGACGGCTGGCGACATCGCGCAACAGGCCGGCGTCAGCACGCGCAGCCTGTTTTCCGGATTTCGAAACTACCGCGGCACGACACCGATGGCTTTTCTGCGCGACCTGCGGTTGGACAAAGTGCATGCCGAACTGCAAGTGAGCGGCCCGGGTGCGGTGACCACGACCGCCATGCGCTGGGGTTTCATGCACCTGGGACAGTTTTCCGCGGCCTACCGGCGGCGTTTCGGCATTCTGCCGTCACAGACCCGGGCGCCGACGGACGCACCGCAGCGAAAGTAGCGAAAGTAGCGAAAGTAGCGGCTGCAGGGCGCCCCTTGGAACCCCAGGCCAAGTTGTGTCCGCTGCTGGGTGCGACCATGACAAGCGTACAGACTCGCGTCAACCCCAAGCCGGCGATCGGGTCCAGCCTTGCGTTTCAGAATCTGCGCGTGACGATGGCCCGTTTTCTGACCGTCAGGCGCGATGGGCCAGCAACTCGAGCACGCGACGTACTCCGGTTGTCGTGGTGACATGGCCGGGCGACAGGCGCAGCGTCGTGCCCCGGCAATCGGCCCAGATTTCCTGTTCACGCATGGTCTGCACCAACTGGGCTGGTGCGGTGCCGGCCGGCACCTGCAGCATCACGCTGCCCCCGCGTTGCGCAGAATCGGCCGGGCTAACCAGTTTCAGGCCCATGTCGCGCGCGCCGTCGATCAGGATGCTGCCGAGCTGATGGTTATGTGCCAAGACCATCGCCTGGTCTTGCGCCAGACTCCACTGCAGCGCGGGCAAGGATCCGGCGATGGCGAGGATGGACGGTGTGCCATGGTCAAAGCGGCGGATGTCCGGCGCGTAGTTGAAGCGCGTGATGTCCCAGGAGAAAATGTTTTCCTGGCTGAACCAGCCCCGCAACTGTGGTGTGCATTGATTGAGCAGCGGGCGTGCCACATGCAAAATGGCAGCGCCTGACGTGCCGCACAACCATTTCAGACTCGATGAAACTGTGAAGTCAACCGACGGTGTGTTGACGTCGAACGGTAACAGACCCGCTGCCTGCGTGATGTCGACGCCAACCAGGCTGCCCATGGCGCGGCCGTGTGCGACCAGGCGCTGCAGGTCGCAGCGGTGCGACGCCGTCGAGGTGACCCAGGTCAGCAAGGCCAGCGCGACGTCCGGCCCCCAGCGCTCCAGCATGTCTTCGTCGCGCACCCAGTGTTCTCCGGGACGCAGCGGCACCGTTTCCAGCGTGTACCCCTCGGCCCCTTGGCGTTGGGCCAGGCCGGAGAGCAGGAAGTGCAAGCTGGGGAAGCAGTCGGCCGCGACCAGGATGCGCCGCCCCTTGAGCAACTGCGGCGGCAACGCGCCGATCAGGCTGAACAGCGCCGTGGTGACGTTGTCGGTGCAGGTGAGCGTGCCCGCAGGCGCCTGGATCAGGCGGCTCCACTGGTCGATAAATTGCTGGCGCAGGCCCAGCGCACGTTCCCACGGACCGTCGTCGTTGGCGCACCAGCTGGCGGCGAACTGCTGCAGCGCAGCCGTCATCTGCGCCTGCTTGGCGGGGTAGGTGCCGATCGAGTGGTACAGGAAATAGGCGTCACCGGTACCGCGACCGGAACCGGATGGGGATGTGGTGGGCATGGTCGATGGCGGCGCGGCCGCAGGGTGTGTCGTCAAGGGATTAGGCCGAGCGCCCGGGGAAGTGCCAGGCTGATGGCAGGGACCGTGCTGACCAGCCCAAGGCCGACCAGATTGGCGAACAGGAATGGCAGGATGGCGCGCAGCAGCGGCACGAAGCCGCAGCGGGCGATACGTTCGGCAGCGAA
>JBBRVD010000363.1:0-1987 GCA_038247175.1 Burkholderiales bacterium
CACGTCGGGCTGCACGATGTCGAACGCGCCGCGCACCAGCCAGGGCAGGAAGGTCTGGCGCCGGGTCAGCACCTCGCCGCCGGCGATCTTGACCGGGCTGGCGCGGCGCAGTTCGCAGAAGTCGTCGATCGCGTCGGGGCGCAGCGCCTCTTCGAACCAGCCGACCTCGTATTCGGCCAGCATGTTCGCGGTGCGCAGCGCCCACTTCAGGCCGTGTGGCCAGTAGGCGTCGCTGGCGCCGGCATCGACCAGCAGTTTCGCGTCCGGCCCGGCAGCTTCGCGCGCCGCGCTTACGATCGCGGCATCGAGCTTGTGGTCCATCGCGCGGCCGAACGGGCCCCAGCCGATCTTGAACGCGGTGAAACCGAGCTTGCGGTAGGTCGTGATGACGTCGAACATCTCCCTGGGCTGCTCCATCAGCAGCGAGCAATAGGGCTGTACCCGCTGGCGGTAGCTGCCGCCCAGCAAGCGGCCGACCGGCAGCCCGGTGGCCTTGCCCAGGATGTCCCAGAGCGCAATGTCGATGCCGCTGATGGCATGGGTCAGGCTGCCGCCGCGGCCCATCCAGAAGCTGTTCTGGTGCAGCTTTTCGCTCACCCGCTCGGGCTCCAGGGCGTTTTCACCGAGGAACAGCGGCTCGAGCACCTTGAGCGCGGCCTGTACCAGCCGGCCATCGGTGAACACGCTGCCGTAACCGGTGATGCCGGCATCGGTGTGCACCGCCACCACCGCATGGATCGAATCCTCCGGCTTGATCTCGGCCGACCAGCCACCCTTGGGGGTCTCGCCGGTCAGCGCGACGCTGTTGATGGCGCGGATCTTGATGGCCGGCATGCGTGCGGCGGGCAGCTGAGGTGATGGCATGGCGTCTCCGATTTACAGGGGGGGTGCATTGCGCTGCGCCTCGGCGCGGCGCTCGGCGATGATTTTCTCCAGATCGACCTTGTGGATTTCGACGTCGATGTGGTCGCTGATGGCGCGCGCCATGTTGGCCACCTTGCCGGAGCGGAACACGTGGATCAGTTCCCGATGCTCCTGGACGATCTCGGTCATCGGCTTGCCCAGCGCGGACAGGCCGAAGATGATGGTCATCTGGCGCGCCAGCATTTCCCACATGTCGCTGAGCACGGTGTTGCCGGCGTAGCTGCACAAGGTGCGGTGGAACGTGGTGTCGGCGGTGGCGAAGCCGAACACCTCGTTGCGTTCGGCCATGGTCTCCATCTCGTGCACGATGGATTCGAGTTCCTGCAACTGCGCACCGCCGTTGCGCTTGAGCCGGATCGCCCGGGTGGCGGCTGTGGTCTCCAATGCCACCCGCACCTCGATCAGTTGGTCGATGCGCTCGGGCGTAACGGGCGTGAGGCGGATGCCCTTGTAGGGTTCGTTGATGACGATGCCCTGGCTCTCGAGTACCCGCAGCGCCTCGCGCACCGGCACCCGGCTCACGCCCAGTTGCTCGGCCAGGTCCGCTTCGATGATGCGGTCGCCCGGCAGGATCAGGCCCTCGGACGCGCCTGCCACCAGCGCGTCGATGACCTGGTGCACCAGCGTGCGCGGTTGCAGCTTGAGGAAGGTTTGCGGTGACGCGGGCAGCGCCGGGTCTGCCAGATGCAGGGGATTCATGCGGGCGGTTGCCATGGAAAGATTGTATACATTTATAAATTATGCTAATCTGACTTTACGCGCAATCTCATCTCGACACCATGCCCAAAGTCAAAAGCCTGAAAGACAGTTTGCTCAGGCGCTCAAAAGTGCCCGTTCAAGCATCGACGGTCAACGAGTTTCCCAGCCGTGTGCGCTGCGACATCGATTTTGACCGTCCGGGTCGCCAGGCAGGCTATCTCAGGGCACCCCAGTCCCGCAACACCTCGGGCTGGGGCGTGGTCGAGATCCCGATCTATGTATTCAACAACGGCAAAGGCCCGACATTGTTGTTGACGGGCGGCGTGCATGGCGACGAATACGAAGGCCAGATCGCGATTTCTCG
>JBBRVD010000364.1:0-1977 GCA_038247175.1 Burkholderiales bacterium
AACGGGTCGGGCAGTTCGCAGCCGAAGGCCTCGATCCAGGTGTCCGCGGGTGGCAGCGCCGCCAGTGTGACCGGGTCGCTGGCCAGATTCCAGCTCAGTACTTCGACACCGTCCCACTCGCCCTGCAGTGCGCCTGGCGCCATCCAGGCCAGTGCGGACGGGTCGTCGACCCACAGCCGCACCTGCCGACCGCGTGATGCCAGGTCGGCCGCCAGCCGCCAGCACACGCCGATGTCGCCGTAGTTGTCGACCACCCGGCAAAAGATGTCCCAGCGGCTGGTGGTTTGCATGCGCAGGATTGTCCACAATACGGGTCATGCCCCATCCAACCGCGAAAGACTCCTCCATCGCCAGCACCCGCACGGAATCCATCACGCCGAACGTGACTGAGATGCCGTCCGACCTGTCCGGCCATGATGCGTCGTTGCTGGCCGAGGTTGCCGCGCTGCCGGGCTTGCCCGGCGTTTACCGCTTTTTCGATGCCACCGGCGAGGTGTTGTATGTCGGCAAGGCGATCAACCTGAAAAAGCGGGTAGCCAGTTACTTCCGCAACAACCATGGTGGAACCCGCATCGGGCATATGGTGGGGCGCATCACCCGCATGCAGACCACCGTGGTGCGGTCCGAAGCCGAGGCACTGCTGCTCGAAAACAATCTGATCAAGACGCTGGCGCCGAAATACAACATCCTGTTCCGGGATGACAAGAGCTACCCGTATCTGAAACTCACCGGCAGGGGCACTGCGGTGGCGGCACGAGCGGGGCGGGCCGGGGGCGAGTTTGCCGCAAAGAGCGACGCCGCGGCGGCTACGTCCACGCCAGCGGCCTTCCCGCGGGTGGCCTATTTCAGGGGCGCAGTGGAGAAAAAGCACCGGTATTTCGGGCCCTATCCCAGTGCCTGGGCGGTGAAGGAGAGCATCCTGCTGATTCAGAAGCTGTTCCGGCTGCGTACCTGCGAGGACACGGTGTTCAGCAATCGCACCCGGCCGTGTCTTTTGTACCAGATCAAGCGCTGCTCGGCGCCGTGTGTCGGTCATATCGGGGTGAAGGAATACGCACAGGACGTCGCCCACGCCGAACGTTTTCTCGACGGAGATGCCGGCGAGGTGCTGGCCGAACTCGAGGCGCGCATGCTGGCCCATGCGGAAAAACTCGAATTCGAGGCCGCAGCCGAGGTACGGGACCAGGTCGCGGGCTTGTCCAATGTGTTGCATCAGCAGTCGATGGACAACGTGTCGGATCGGGATGTTGACATCCTGGCGGTCATGGTCCAGGGCGGCAAGGCCTGCGTCAACCTGGCCATGGTGCGCGGTGGGCGCCACCTGGGCGACCGCGCCTATTTCCCGGTGCACGTCGAACACGCCTCGGCGATGCAAAGCGCTCTGGAAGACGCGACCGACCCACCGCTGCCACTGGAGAACCAGGTGCTGGAGGCCTTCATCGCGCAGCACTACCTGGACGTGGCGATCCCCGGCTCGCTGGTGACCAGCGCGCCGGTGCGTGCCGCGCTGGTGCAGGCCCTGTCCGAGCACAGTGGCGCGAAGCTGAGCGTGGTGCATCAGCCGCGCGAGCAGCGGCGGATCTGGCTTGAAATGGCCCAGACCAATGCCCAGCTGCAACTGGCCCGGTTGCTGGCCGAGGAGGGATCGCAACAGGCGCGCACGCTGGCGCTGGCGCAGGCGCTAGAGCTGCCGGCAGACGAACTGGACGCCTTGCGCATCGAGTGCTTCGATATCTCGCATACTGCTGGGGAGGCGACCCAGGCCTCCTGCGTGGTGTTCCAGCACCATGCGATGCAGTCGGCCGAGTACCGGCGTTACTCCATCGACGGCATCACGCCAGGCGACGACTATGCGGCGATGCGACAGGTATTGACGCGGCGGTACGGCAAGTGGGTCGAGGCCAACCGGCTGGCGCAGGACCGGGGCGAGCCGCTCGCACGCGGCGCCAGGTTGCCCGAACTGGTGCTGGTCGACGG
>JBBRVD010000365.1:0-1953 GCA_038247175.1 Burkholderiales bacterium
CGGCACGTCGCCGTCGTTGAGGTAACGGGCCGCCTGGAAATCCATCATCGCGATCTGCGCGTGCAGCAGCGAGGTATGCACCCACTGGCCCTTGCCGGACACTTCCCGCTCCAGCAGTGCGGTCAGGATGCCCAACGCGGCGTACAAGCCGGCGCTCATGTCGGCCACCGCCAGGCCGGCGCGTACCGGCCCCTCGCCGGGATGGCCGGTGACCGACATCAAACCACCCATGCCTTGGGCGATCTGGTCGAAACCGGGACGCCAGGCGTAGGGTCCGTCCTGCCCGAAGCCCGAGATGCTGGCGAGGATGATGCGGGGGTTCACCGCCGCGAGCGACGCATAATCCACTCCCAGTTTGGTCTTGACGTCTGGACGCCAGTTTTCCACAACCACGTCTGCGTCCTCGACCAGGCGCATCAGAATGTCGCGGGCACCCGGTTGCTTGAGGTTCAGCGTCATTGAGCGCTTGTTGCGGTTGATGTTCTGAAAATCGCCGCCCTCCCGGTTGGCCGCAAACATGGCTTCGTTGGGATCGATGCCCTTGGGCGGCTCGCTGCGCACCACATCGGCGCCAAAGTCGGTCAGCATGCGCACGCAATTGGGACCGGCGCGAACACGCGACAGATCGAGCACCCGGAACCGGGACAAAGCACTGGAGGCCTGGATCTTGGGCATGAAGGTTCAATTCCCTGTGGAGAAATGGCGCGTGAAGGCGCGGCCGTCAAACCGGTGCGACTGCACAGCGTCGGCGAACGCCAGCAGGCTGCGCTCGCCAAAGGGCCGTGTGACCGCCTGCACACTGATCGGCATGCCGCGGTCGTCCGCCGCAATCGGCACGACGATGGATGGCAGGCCGAGGTAATTCACCCAGCCCATGAAACGGTGCAAGGCTGCCACTTTTCGGGCATCGAAGCCGGGTTCGCCCGGCAGAACCGCAGCCCAGTCGGGTACTGGATGGGCCAGCGCCGGCAACAGGAACAGGTCGCAATCGGCCAGTTGATTGCGCACAAACGCCTGTGCGTGTTGACCGCGCTCGGCCAGCGCAGCAGCATGCCAGGCTGGTGGCAACACCACCCCCGGCAACGCGATCTCCCGCACGGCGGGTGATGCGTTACCGTCGCGCAGCGCCCCTATATGGGTCTGGGCCGCCTGCGCATGCAACACGATCTCGGCGCGTCGCGACAGGTCCTGGAACTCGGCCCAGTCGTCGACGCGTTGCACCAGATCCAGTTCGGGCAGGAAGGATTCGAGCGCTGTCGCCACCTGCGGATCGACTCCGCGCTGCGGGATCCAGGCACGCACGCGCAGCCGCTGAGACGGCGCGGCGTCGAACCCGGTCATCGGCGCGACGGCTTCGAGCAACTGCCAGGCGTCGGCTGCGCTGCGCGACAGAATGCCGACGCTGTCCAGGCTGGGCGCCAGCGGGAAGACACCGTCGCACGGCACCCGGCCGTGGGTTGTCTTGAGCCCCAGGATGCCGCAGGTCGCAGCCGGAATCCGCACCGACCCGGCGGTATCTGTACCCAGCGAGCCGTAAACCAGGCCTGCGGCCACCGCCACCGCGCTGCCGCTGGAGGAGCCCCCGACCACGGCCGAGGCCCGCAGCGGGTTGACACAGCGCGGGAAATTCGGATTGGCCGCCGTCGCGCCACAGGCAACCTCGGCCATGGCCAGCGTGGCCAGATCGACCGCTCCGTGTTTCGCCAGGCGGGCGATCGCGCTGGCGGGTCGCATTCCCGGCGCTACGGCGCCAGCGTCGCGCCCCAGGCCTGGGCGCCGCCCCGGCAGGTCGAAGATGTCCTTGTGCGCGAGTGCAATGCCCGACAGGCTGCCTTGGGAGACACCGGCTTGGGCTGGCCGAATATCCAGGGCCTGGACGATGCAGTGCCACTGCGGTCCCGACTGCGCCATATGCCGCTGCTGGGCCTCAACCGCGGCCTCGACCGACCACAC
>JBBRVD010000366.1:0-1947 GCA_038247175.1 Burkholderiales bacterium
TGGCCACGGCCTGCGCATCTTCGCCGGCCGCCTGCATGTCCTTGAGCTTGGTCGTCAGGATACGCAACACGTTGGTGTTCAAACCGCCGCACAGGCCCTTGTCGGTGGTCACCACGATAAACCCGGTCGTCTTGGCGTCGTTGGACTCCATGAACGGATGGGTGTATTCGGGGTTCGCCTGACTCAGGTGGGCGGCGATGTTGCGAATCTTGTCGCTGTAAGGGCGGGCGGCGCGCATCCGTTCCTGCGCCTTGCGCATCTTGGAGGCGGCCACCATTTCCATGGCCTTGGTGATCTTGCGGGTGTTTTCCACCGACTTGATCTTGCCGCGTATTTCCTTGCCTGCTGCCATCTAGATTACCCCCACGCTGTTCACTTCGTGTAATGCGCTGCCCCCCGAGGGGGCCGCTGCGCCTGCGGCCCGGCAGAGCCGGTTCCGTGGCCCCTGCTTGAAGGGCCTTGTCCTCAGAGTTGTTGCTGCGCTCATCGTTCGATTTCGGTTTGCTTAGGCAAACGATTTCTTGAACGCAGCCACCGCAGCGGTCAACTCGGCCTCGGCATCCTTGTCCATGGCCTTGTCGGTTTCAAGCTTGTCCATCAGGGGCGCATGCTTGTCCTTGAGCCAGGCGTGCAGGCCGCTTTCGAAAGCCAGCACCCGCTTGACGTCCACATCGTCCATGAAGCCCTTGTTCACGGCGAACAAGGTGGCACCCATGGCGGAGATGGACAGGGGCGAGTACTGCGACTGCTTGAGCAACTCGGTGACGCGCGCGCCACGGTCGAGCTGCTTGCGGGTGGCTTCGTCCAGGTCGGAAGCGAACTGCGCGAACGCAGCCAGTTCACGGTACTGGGCCAGGTCGGTACGGATGCCGCCGGACAGGTTCTTGATCAGCTTGGTCTGGGCAGCGCCACCGACGCGCGACACCGAGATACCGGCGTTGATCGCGGGACGGATACCGGCATTGAACAGGCTGGTTTCCAGGAAAATCTGGCCGTCGGTGATCGAAATCACGTTGGTCGGCACGAAAGCAGACACGTCGCCGGCTTGCGTTTCGATGATCGGCAGCGCGGTCAATGAACCGGTCTTGCCCTTCACGGCACCCTTGGTGAAGTCTTCGACATACTTCTCGTTCACGCGGGCAGCGCGTTCCAGCAGGCGGCTGTGGAGATAGAACACGTCGCCGGGGTAGGCTTCGCGGCCTGGCGGACGGCGCAGCAGCAGCGATACCTGGCGATAGGCCACGGCCTGCTTGGACAGGTCGTCATACACGATCAGCGCGTCTTCGCCGCGGTCGCGGAAGTATTCGCCCATCGTGCAGCCCGAGTAGGCGCTGACGTATTGCATGGCAGCCGACTCGGAGGCCGAGGCCGCCACGACGATGGTGTAGTCCATGGCGCCGGCTTGTTCCAGCGAGCGCACCACGTTCTTGATCGAGGACGCCTTCTGGCCAATCGCGACATAGACGCACGAAACGCCCTTGCCCTTCTGGTTGATGATGGCGTCAATCGCCACGGCGGTCTTGCCGGTCTGGCGGTCGCCAATGATCAGCTCGCGCTGGCCACGGCCGATAGGCACCATGGAATCGACCGACTTCAGGCCGGTTTGCAATGGCTGGTCAACCGATTTGCGGGCGATCACGCCGGGCGCGACCTTTTCGATCACGTCGCTCAGCTTGGCGTTGATCGGGCCCTTGCCGTCAATCGGCTGACCCAGTGCGTTGACCACGCGGCCCAGCAGTTCAGGGCCGATCGGGACTTCCAGAATACGACCCGTGCATTTGACGGTGTCGCCTTCGGCAATGTGTTCGTACTCGCCCAGAATCACCGAGCCGACCGAGTCGCGCTCGAGGTTCAGTGCCAGGCCATAGGTGGGCGTGCCATCTGCCGTGGCAGGAAATTCAAGCATTTCGCCCTGCATCACATCGGACAGGCCGTGGATGCGGACAA
>JBBRVD010000367.1:0-1905 GCA_038247175.1 Burkholderiales bacterium
CTCTGGTACAACCGCACTCGGCTGCACTCGACGCTGGCCTACGTCAGCCCGATGAAGTTCGAGCAAGACTGGCTTGCCAATCAACCAAGGCAAGTCAATTCGTGACTCGGTTATGGGGTACGGATTCCAGGGGCAAGGTCAGTCTTTGGGTCGCCTTCCGGGAGCTGGGGTCGCGTGGCATCGCCTGTAGCGGTTCGAGAGTGGCTCAGAGGGTGAGCGTACCGTAGTTTGGCATGTACCGGCCGCTGCGCCGAGTTCGTCGTCATTGGCGCCGGACTCAGAAAATCGTCTTACAACCACCGTTACATCGACCGCGCTGCAGACGCAAGAACGGCCCCGAATCAGGGGCCGTTTTCATAGGTGGAGGCGCGACCCGGAGTCGAACCGGGCTAGACGGATTTGCAATCCGTTGCATAACCGCTTTGCTATCGCGCCAGGGTCTGCTATGCAGCCATTTTCGGGCAAAAAGAAGGGAAGCCTCAGCTTCCCTTTCTTTGAAATCTGGAGCGGGATAAGAGACTCGAACTCTCGACCTATACCTTGGCAAGGTATCGCTCTACCAACTGAGCTAATCCCGCATCGTTTTCTTCATTCTGCTCGCCGCATGTTGACTGACTTCGTGAACCGATTTCCTGTCGATTTCCTGTCGATCGGGTCGAGCCTTGCATTATAGCTGGCTTCCTTTCGCCTCTGCAAGATCAGTGCGGCAGGCCATCCGCAGACAGCGCCGGTGCCGCGTCTGCCTTGGGCGCCGTGGCCGGGACGGTCACCGGTTCGTCTTCGGGCAGGGCCTGGGGCATACGCTCCAGCGCCAGTTCCAACACCTGGTCGATCCACTTGACCGGCACGATCTCGAGGTGGTTCTTGGCGTTTTCTGGAATGTCCTGCAGGTCCTTGACGTTCTCTTCCGGAATCAGCACCGTCTTCACACCGCCGCGGTGTGCCGCCAGCAACTTTTCCTTCAAGCCGCCAATGGCCGTGACTTGGCCGCGCAAGGTGATCTCACCCGTCATCGCCACGTCAGCACGCACCGGGATGCCGGTCAGCGCCGATACCAGCGCCGTGGTCATGGCCGCACCCGCGCTGGGGCCGTCCTTGGGCGTGGCGCCATCGGGCACGTGGATGTGGATGTCGCGCTTTTCAAACATCTCGTCCTTGATGCCCAGCCGGCGTGAACGCGAGCGCACGACCGTGCGCGCGGCCTCCACGGATTCCTTCATCACGTCACCCAGCGAACCGGTGCGCGTGATGGCACCCTTGCCAGGCATCACCGCCGCTTCGATGGTCAGCAGGTCGCCGCCGACTTAGGTCCACGCCAGACCGACCACCTGGCCCACCTGTTTTTTCATCTCGGCACGGCCAAAGTCGAACTTGCGCACACCCAGGAAGTCGTTCAGGTTTTCGTCGGTGACGACCACCTTGCCTTCGTACTTCTTCAGCGCAATGCCCTTGATCACCTTGCGGCAGATCTTGCCCACTTCGCGTTCGAGCGATCGCACGCCGGCTTCACGTGTGTAGTAGCGCAGGATGGCGCGCAGGGCGGACTCGGTGATCTCCATCTCACCGTCCTTCACGCCATTGTTCTTCTGCTGCTTGGGCAGCAGGTAGCGCTGGGCGATGTTGAGCTTTTCGTCCTCGGTGTAGCCGGCCAGGCGGATCACTTCCATCCGGTCCAGCAAGGCCGGGGGGATGTTCATGCTGTTGCTGGTGGCCACGAACATCACATCGCTGAGGTCGAAGTCGACCTCGACGTAGTGGTCGCCGAACTTGTGGTTCTGTTCCGGATCGAGCACCTCGAGCAAGGCACTGGACGGATCACCCCGAAAATCGGTTCCCAGCTTGTCGATTTCGTCGAGCAGGAACAATGGATTGCGCGTCCCGACCTTGGCCAGGCTTTGCAGCACC
>JBBRVD010000368.1:0-1861 GCA_038247175.1 Burkholderiales bacterium
CGGGATCAGCCACAGCACGGGTGCAACGCGACCGTGCTTCATGGACTTCTCGCGGGCGAGACGCGGCCGTGCTTCATGCGATGCTCACGGGTGCGACGCGGCCGTTCTTCACCCGCATTTCAATTCCAGGACGCAAGCCGCAATTCGCGCAGCCGCGCGCTCGCCTGCTCGGCGCAGCGGCTAGGAGCGTGGGTGAAACTGCCCAGCTCGGCGATCTGTGCGAAGTAGTCAAGCTGCTTGAGATCCTTGCCGCCATTGTCGCGTCTGCCAGCCATCCATTTGGCAAACGCCATGCCGTGCCGGCCTGACAGCCAGTGCCGAAATCGCATTGCCGTATGGCTGGCGCTGACCAAGAATAGCGGCATGTCCACACACATCACCGGCATTTCGTCGATGGCCACGCGCCTGCTGCTGGCCGAGCTGACGCCGCTGTTCGAGCAGCGGACCGGCGCCGTGGTGGCCATCGAATCCACCGGCGGCGTCGACGCCGCCAGGCGCGTGCTGGCCGGCGAGCCTTTCGACGTCGTCGTGCTGGCCGCCGACGCCATCGACAAGCTCATCGCTGCCGGCCGAGTGCAGGCCGGCAGCCGGGTCGATCTGGTGCATTCGGGCGTGGCGGTGGCCGTGCGGGCCGGCGCGCACCGCCCCGACATCGGCTCCGAAGACGCCTTGCGGCAGGCCGTGCTGGCGGCGCGCAGCCTCGGTCATTCGACGGGCCCCAGCGGCGTGCAGCTGGCACGGCTCTTCGAGCGCTGGGGCATCGCCGGGCAGATCGCCAGCCGCCTGGTGCAGGCGCCGCCGGGCGTGCCGGTGGGCACGCTGGTGGCGCGCGGCGAGGTCGAACTCGGCTTCCAGCAGCTCAGCGAACTGATGCATCTGGAAGGCGTCGATCTCCTGGGCCCGCTGCCGGCTGCAATCCAGATCACCACGACCTTCTCCGCCGGTGTCTTTGCAGGCGTTCTTGCGGGCGTTCCTGCGGGCGTTCTTGCAGGCACCGCGCAAGCCGGAACCGCACGCGCGCTGCTCGACTTTCTCGCCTCGCCCGCCACCGCCGACATCAAGCGGCGCCACGGCATGGAACCCGCCTGACACCGCTCGCCGCACGGCATGCCGCCAAAGGAAAACCCATGATCATCGACTGCCACGGCCACTACACCACCGCACCCAAGGCGCTGGAAAACTGGCGCTACGCGCAGATCGCCGGCATCGAGGACGCCGCGCTGATGCCCCGCGTGGCCGACCTGAAGATCAGCGACGACGAACTGCGCGAGACCATCGAGGCCAACCAGCTGCGACTGATGAACCAGCGCGGCAGCGACCTCACCATCTTCAGCCCGCGCGCCAGCTTCATGGCCCACCACATCGGCGACTTCTCCGTGTCGAGCACCTGGGCGGCGATCAACAACGAACTCTGCTTCCGCGTCGCCCGGCTCTTCCCCGACCGTTTCGTGCCCGCCGCCATGCTGCCGCAAAGCCCGGGCGTGGACCCCGCGAGCTGCATTCCCGAACTGGTGAAATGCGTCGAGCAGTACGGCAACGTCGGCATCAACCTGAACCCCGATCCGTCTGGCGGCCACTGGACATCGCCCCCGCTGGGCGACCGCCACTGGTACCCGATCTACGAGAAGATGGTCGAGTACGACATCCCCGCGATGATCCATGTCAGCACCAGCTGCAACGCCTGCTTCCACACGACGGGCGCGCACTACCTGAACGCGGACACGACGGCCTTCATGCAGTGCCTGACCAGCGACTTGTTCACTGACTTTCCGACGCTGAAGTTCCTGATCCCGCATGGCGGCGGCGCGGTGCCCTACCACTGGGGCCGCTTCCGTGGGCTGGCGCAAGAGCTGAAGAAGCC
>JBBRVD010000369.1:0-1827 GCA_038247175.1 Burkholderiales bacterium
AGATGTACGCGGCTTCCATCACCGGTCCTGCAGGCTGGTCCGCCGTCGGCCCGGTCGGCCATGATCTGTTGCCCGAGCAACTCGCCCAGGGCCTGTGGACCGTGCAGGAGATCCGCCGCACGGTGGGCGACAGGATGCAGATTGCGATCGAGGGTCACGCGCGCTGGGACCTGAATTGTGCGCTGCGCATCGCCCGCGCACTCGAGCCTTACGACGTGTTGTGGATGGAAGACTTCCTTCAGCCCGACAGCGCGGCCGATCTCGCGCGGCTGGCGCGTGAGTCGCGCGTGCCGCAAGCGGTCAGCGAGCGGCTGATGACGCGACATGCGTTTCGCCGCATCCTTGACGCCGACTGCGCGCACGTGGTGATGCCCGACCTGGTGTGGACCGGTGGCCTGAGCGAGGCCCTGAAGATCGCCGCGATGGCCGACACGCACCATTTGTCGATTGCCCCGCACGACTGCACCGGGCCGGTAAACCTGTTCGCATGCCTGCACCTGTGCGCGGCGATTCCCAACGCGATGGTCATGGAAACCGTACGCGGCTTTTGCCAGGGCTACTACCGCGAGGTCACGACGCCCGACATTGCGCTCCAGGACGGCCGGGCCGTGCTGGACCGCTTTGGCCCCGGCCTGGGAGTGTCGCTGCGCGACGAATTTCTGGCGCGATCCCACCTGCAATGGCGCCTGTCTGCCGCCTGACCCGGAACACCACACATGAAGATCACCCGAATCGAAACGGCCACCACCAGCGTCGGCTGGAAGAACTGGCTGCTGCTCAAGGTGCACACCGATACCGGCATCCACGGCGTCGGGGAGGGCACGCTCAACGGCTTCATCAAGACCACCG
Source organism: Burkholderiales bacterium (assembly GCA_038247175.1). Taxonomy (GTDB): domain Bacteria; phylum Pseudomonadota; class Gammaproteobacteria; order Burkholderiales; family Burkholderiaceae_C; genus CAISIP01. Next base: position 850 of record JBBRVD010000369.1, read on the forward strand.
AGGCGGCCGTGCACGAGCTCGAGCACCTGGCACTGGGGCGGGACCCGCGCCAGGTCAATCAGTTGTCCAGACACCTCATGGACAGCGTGTCGCTGGACGGTGGCCATATCCATCGGACGGCTGTGGCGGCGATCGAGGTCGCATGCTGGGACATCCTGGGCAAGTCGCTGGGTGTACCGATCCACCAGTTGCTGGGGGGCCGGGTGCGCGATACGGTCGCTGCCTACGCCAACGGCTGGTACCGCACCGAGCGCACGCCGGAGCACTTCGTGGCGGCAGCCGAGGGCGTGGTGGCCAAGGGGTTCAACGCGCTCAAGCTGGACCCGTTCGGCACGGCCCAGGGATTCATCGAAGACGACGAGTTGCAGTTGGCCTACGACATCCTGGCGGCATTGCGCCAACGCTTTGGCCCGAAATTGCGCATCCTGATCGACGTGCACGCGCGTTTCACCGAGGCGGAGTCCCTGCGCGCCGCACGCAAGCTGGCGCCGCTGGATCTCTACTGGTGGGAGGAACCCACGACGCGCGAGCGCGAGCAACCCGCCAATGCCGTGGGATTGCAATGCCCGATCCGCGTGGCCACCGGCGAGATGTACGACACCATCGGCCAGTTCTACACGCTGGCGACGGGGGGCGGCGTCAACATCTTCCAACCCGAGCCGATGTCGCTCGGTGGCATCACGAACACACTGGCGGTGGCGAACCTCGCGCTGGCGCACGGCAGCTGGATCGCGCCGCACCAGAGTGGCGGGCCGGTGGCCACGGCCGTCTGCCTGCAATTGGCGGCCTGCGTGCCGAACTTCCTGATCCAGGAACATTTCGACGCCTTCAACGAGCCCTGGGTGCGCAATCTGGTGAATTGGCATCCCGAGATCAACCCGGACAACGGCCACCTGTCCCTGCCCGATGCGCCTGGCCTTGGGCTGGACATCGACTTTGATGTGGCGCGCGCCCATCCCTACGATCCCAAGGCTTATC
>JBBRVD010000370.1:0-1811 GCA_038247175.1 Burkholderiales bacterium
GTTCAGGCCGGTATCCTGATCTCGGCGGCGACCTTCATCGGGGTCAACTTGGTGGTTGATCTGCTGTACGGCGTGGTCAACCCCCGCATCCGGTCGCAGCACTGATGGACGCCACCATGACCGTCATGCCAGCGCAGGCTGGCATCCAGCGCACATGCCGACTTCAACGAGTTCTGGATTCCAGCCTGCGCTGGAATGACGGGCTGAAGAACAACATCACCGCGCCATGACGACGACAACGACTGCCGAAGCGCCCATCCCCGCATTCCCTTCGCCCTTGCAAGAATTCTGGCGCGGCTTCAGTGCTAACCGCGGCGCCTTGGCGGCCCTGGTCGTGTTCGCGCTGATCGCTTTTGCCTCGTTGTTCGCCGCCGTCATCGCCCCCTACAGCCCGATCGAGCAGTTCCGCGATCACATGCTGACCCCGCCGGTCTGGGCCGAAGGCGGCTCGACGCAATTCCTCTTGGGCACCGACGAGCTGGGCCGCGACATCCTGTCGCGCCTGCTGCATGGCGGGCAGGTGTCGCTGGGCATCGGCCTGGCGTCGGTGCTGCTGTCGCTGTTGCCGGGCGTGCTCTTGGGCCTGCTGGCGGCGTTTTTTCAGCACACGGCCTCGCCGATCATCATGCGGGTGATGGACATCATGCTGGCGCTGCCTGGCCTGCTGCTGGCGATCTGCGTGATCACCATCCTCGGCCCCGGTCTGGCCAACACGGTGATTGCCATCGCCATCGGCGCGCTGCCGGGCTATACGCGGCTGACACGGGCCAGCGCGCTGGCCGAGATCGGGCGCGATTACGTGACCGCCAGCCGCGTCGCCGGGGCCAGCAATTTGCGCCTGATGTTCATCACCGTCTTGCCCAACTGCATGGCGCCGCTGATCGTCAACGCGACCTTGAGTTTTTCGTCGGCGATTCTCGAAACCGCCGGCCTGGGCTTTCTCGGCCTGGGCGTGCAGGCGCCGACGCCCGAGTGGGGCACGATGCTGTCCGCCGCCCGCGACTACATCGAGCGCGCGCCCTGGGTGGTGACCCTGCCGGGCCTGACGATCCTGATCACCGTGTTGTCGATCAACCTGATGGGCGACGGGCTGCGCGATGCGCTCGATCCGAAGCTGAAGAGGGTCAGTTGAGCATGTTGCTGAACATCAAGAACCTGCGCGTCAGCTTCGGCAATTTCCCCGCCGTCGATGGCGTGGACCTGACGCTGGAAACGGGCGAGCTGCTGGGCATCGTCGGCGAATCGGGCTCGGGCAAATCGGTGGCGATGCTGGCGCTGATGGGCTTGATCGACGCGCCCGGCAAGGTCACGGCCGACGCGCTGGAGTTCCTGGGCCAAGACCTGCTCCAGCTCTCACCGTCGCAGCGCCGCAAGCTGATTGGCCGCGACATGGCGATGGTGTTCCAGGACGCGCTGTCGAGCCTGAACCCGAGCTACACGGTGGGCTACCAAATCGCCGAGGTGCTGAAAGCGCATCTGAAAATGAAGGGCGCGGCGGCCGACAAGCGGGTGATCGAGCTGCTCGATCTGGTCGAAATCCCCGACGCCAAAAGCCGCGCGCGGGCCTACCCGCACCAGCTGTCCGGCGGCATGAACCAGCGGGTGATGATCGCGATGGCGATTGCCTGCAACCCCAAGCTGCTGATCGCCGACGAGCCGACCACCGCGCTCGACGTGACCATCCAGGCCCAGATCATGGACCTGCTGTTGCGCCTGCAGCGCGAGCAGGGCATGGGCCTGGTGATGATCACGCACGACCTGGCCATCGTGGCCGAGATGGCGCAGCGCGTGGCCGTGATGTATGCCGGTCA
>JBBRVD010000371.1:0-1772 GCA_038247175.1 Burkholderiales bacterium
AGCTTGGCGAACGGCTGCGTGATCTGGAACGTGCGCACCATGCCGGCGCGCGAGATCCGGTGCACCGGCCAGCCGGTGATGTCCGTGCCCATGAAATGCACCCGCCCGCCGCTGCCCACGAGAAAGCCGGCAATACACGCGAACAGGGTCGTCTTGCCGGCGCCGTTTGGTCCGATCAGCGCCACGATGCGGCCCTGCTCCACCTGCAAACTGGCGTCGTCTACCGCCCTCAGGCCCCCGAAAACCTTGCTCAGGTTCGATACCTGCAGCATCAGGTCTTGCTCCCCGGTCTGCGGCCACGCTTGCGGCTGAACAGCTCGATCAGGCCGTTGGGCAGAAAGGCGATGATGACCACCAGCAAGGCGCCATACAGCACCAGCGACAAACCCTGGATCTGCGTCAGCGTGCGGGTAACGTCGCTGACCAGCGCCAGCAACACCGCGCCCACCAGCGGTCCGTAGACGGTGCCGGCGCCGCCGATCATGCTCACCAGCAGCATTTCGATCGATTTATCGGTGCCAAATGCGATCAGCGGATCGATGTACAGGAAATACTGGGCGAAGAAACATCCGCCCAGGCCACCGATCGCGCCGGAGATCAGCATCACCTTGACCTTCTCGGCGAACACGTTGATGCCCAACGCCTTCGCGGAGTCTTCGTTCTCGCGGATCGCCGCGAGCTGCGCGCCGAACCGCGAGCGCCGCATCCACTCGGCCAGCGCCACCGAGCCCGCGGTCAGCGCGAGGATCAGGAAGTAAAAACCGCTGCGCTCGGCGAACTGCAGGTTCTGCGCGCCGATCTTCATCGGAATCAGCAGTCCCAGTCCGCCGCCGGTGATGCCGATCGAGTTGCTGACGATGCGCAACACCTCGGCGAACGCTAACGTGATCAACGCGAAATACGAACCCTTGAGGCCGGCACGGAACGACAAAACGGCGATCGCGCCGCCGACCGCGGCACCGGCCAGCCCGGCGATCGGCAGGCCAAGCCAGGGCGAGACCCCAAGGCGCAGTTGCACGATCGTCGAGGCATAAGCACCGACCCCGAAAAACGCTACGTGGCCGAACGATAGCTGCCCGGCAAAGCCGCCCGAGATGTTCCAGGACTGGCCGATGAAGGCATAAAACAACGCCATCACGCCGAAGTTGACCATGAAATTCGACGGGAAAACGAACGGAAAGGCGATCGCGACTGCCAGCACCAACAGATGCAGCTTCCAGGGGATTGGCTTGAGTTCGGACACGGATGTCATGTCTTGGTGCCAAACAGGCCCGACGGGCGGAACAACAGAATCAGGATGAAGATCAGCGAGATGCCGATCTGCCCCATGCTCTCGCCCAGGAACAGGCCGCCGAAGGACTCGGTCAGCCCGATGATCAGGCCGCCGACCACCGCGCCGAGGAAACTGCCCATGCCACCGAGCACGACCACCGTGAATGCCACCAACACGAACACATGGCCGACGGTCGGCGAAACATAGAAGATCGGCATCATCAGCGAAGCAGCCGCGCCCAGCGTGGCCAGACCGATGCCATAGGAGATAGCGAAGATTCGGTCCACGTCGATGCCCACCAGCTGCGCGCCGACCCGCTCCTTGGCTACGGCGCGAATCGCGCGGCCGGTGTCGGTGCGCTGAATGAACAGCCCCAGAGCGGCGCACAGGGCCATCGCGACGCCGAACGAGATCAGCTTGGGCAGCGGCACGAACGCCGGGCCGACTTCGATCATGGTGTCCGAATACGACACCAGGATGGTGCGCGAGTCGCCCTTGA
>JBBRVD010000372.1:0-1734 GCA_038247175.1 Burkholderiales bacterium
AACGGCTGCTCCAGGGCGGGCCTGTTCGCCTGGCCTCTCCCGTCGCCGGCGGGGTCACCGACGCGATTGCCATCGAGATCCTGGCGCGCTGGTCCAGGCAGCAGGGCGGCGCGTTCTCAGCGGCGCAGGTGTCGATCGAAAGCGCGGGTTTCGCCCATCTGCAGAACCTCCGGTCCGGCTACGACGGTGCATGGCTGTGCTTCGCCAACTTCGAAGGCGTGGAAGCGCGGCTGGCGGGGATGGACCTCGCTTTCATCGACAGCGTCCAGGTGGGGCTGCGGAACTTCTCGGCGCTGGAGCTGTTCACCGGCCTGGCGTTCCTGCGCGCACACCCCGGCGTGGTGGCCAAGGTGTGCGAGCTGGTCGGGCGCGGCGCTGCGTTGTGCCGGGACAATCCGGCCCACGCGGCACGCCTGTGGTACCTGCATACCGGCGAGCAGGCCAACGGCTTGATGGATGCGATCATCGCCGATACGTGCCCGCGCCTGGTCTGGCCAATGGTGCGGGATGCTTCGCGCTGGCGGCCGATGTGGACGCAGTTCGAGGCCATGGGCCTGGCTCGCGTTGACCAGGCCGGCTACGAGGCCCTGTACTCGTCGTAACGGCGCTGCAAAGTGCGCGTCAGGGAAGGACGCTGCCGGGCGTGCCCAGCGGGTCACCGTGCTCTACGTCGCTGTTGTCACCGGGGAACTGCACCGGGTCGGTGGGACGGTCGGGGGTAGGGTCGATTGGCTGGTCGGGCCCCGGATCCGTGGGCTGGTCGGGAACCGGATCGATCAGCGGGTCTGGCACCGGATCCCGGGCCGGATTGGGTACCTGTGCCGGGATGCCGTTGGGTGGCTGCTGCGGATCCTGCCCGGGATTCGGATTCTGCATGCGGCAATTCCTTGAATGAGCGGGGAAGACGGCGCGCGCGGGTCAACCCAGCAGGCTGCCGCCAAGCAGGCCCGTGGCGAAGAACATCAGGTTGCGTACCGCGGACTGCAGGAAGGTCCGTTTGCCGTCCTGCCTCACCACGCCCGCCCCGCGCGACTCGCGCAGCCAGGCTTCCACGCGCGGGGCCGAGTCGCCGACCGCATCGATGGCCAGCCGTATCTGCATGTCGGAGGCCTGCAGGCGACCGCTCCAGTACTGCAGGTCATCGGTTGCGTCCACGCTGACGGTTTGCACGCCCGGCGATCTCGGAAAAGCGCCTATCGCTCTTGCCGCAGGGCAAGGTGCGCTACCAGCTCAAGACGCCCTGGAAGAACGGCACGACGCACGTGGAGTTTGAGCCGGTGGAGTTGATGGGGCACATCCCTGTGCGCCACCCTGCGGGCGACCTGCGGTCGTCCGAATCGGCGATCCTGCCGATTTGTCATTGCCAAACTCGCGGCGTTGGTGCCGCCACCGCGTGCCCACCTCACCCGGTTCCATGGCGTCTCTGCCCCGAACGCAGCCCTGCGCGCGCAGCTGACGCCATCCGGGCGCGGCAAACGTCCTCCTACGGACGAGGCGTCGACTGGGGCCAACAGCGACCACCGCAGCCCCGACGAAAAACACCGCTCGATGACCTGGGCACAGCGCCTCAAGCGCGTCTTCAACATCGACGTGAACGCCTGCGGCCACTGTGGCGGCACGCTCGCAGAATGATGCCTTTCCTGGTTTCGCTGGCGCGGCCCCGCGATGCCGAAATCCCACTCGCAAACGTCCGATTTGCGCCCAAACCGGCGCTTGCGCGACCACCGCCTATTC
>JBBRVD010000373.1:0-1679 GCA_038247175.1 Burkholderiales bacterium
CAGGCCGATGTTGTAGACACCCTGGCTGGGCGTGGCTGCGTCGAGCGCCGCGACGTTCGCGCGCGCGCAGTCTCGTGCATCGATGAACTCCTCTCCGCCCTGCCAGACCGTGTACGGATCGTCGATACGCGCCACTTCGCCTCGCCGCGCGGGCAGCAGCAAACTGGACAACACCTTGCCCGGCACCGACGTGCCCGGCCCGCTCCAGGCGCTGACGACCGCGGCATACCGCAACGCGACAACACCCAGGCCGTACAGGTCGCGGTACAGCAGCGCCAGATACTCGCCGGCCACCTTGGTACCGACGTAGATCGATTGCGGCCGGTGGCGCAGGTAGTGCATCGCGAAGTCTTCCGGAAATGCAGCGCCGGTGAAATCGCCGAAGGCCTGGTAACCCACCGTGCTCGAACTGGCCAGCACGACGCGGCGCAGTTGGCGGCGGCGCGCGACTTCGAGCACATGGGCCGTGCCCATGACATTCACGTGGATGCCGGCCAGCGGATCCTTGCGGATCGCGGTCGACAACAAGGCAGCGGTGTGCACGATGGCCTCGATGCCGTTGTCCCGCACCAGGCGCTCGAGCATGGCGGCGTCGGTCACGTCGCCCGTGACGACCGACACCCGCGGGTCATCGACGATGGTCCGAATCGCAGCATGCGCCGGCTGCAGATCCAGCAGCAGCGTTGTTGTGCCGCGTGCTGCGAGCAGCCTGGCGGTGTGGCAACCGATGACGCCCGCGCCGGTGATCAGGACCGCCATGGCACCGCCATTCAGATACCCAGTCCGCCCAGCGACTTGCCGCCATCGACGAACAAGGTCTGGCCGGTGATGAATTGCGTCGACGGGGACGCCAGAAAGGCGATGGCGTTGGCGATCAGGTCCGGCGTTGCGGCTTTGCCGCCAGGCTCGAGTGCTTCCCAGGCCGCGAACATCTCCTCGGGTGCGGAGCGGGTCATCGGCGTGTCGGTGAAGCCGGGCGCGACCGAGTTGACGGCGATCTGCCTGCCGCGCAATTCCATCGCCATGGCGCGGGTCAGGCCGATCACCGCTGCCTTGGATGCGACATAGTGCGCAAAACGGGTTCCGCCCAGCGCGCCGCGCGAGGACACCGTGACGATGCGTCCGCCGGGCTGCATGCGCCGGGCCGCCTCCTGCGCCGGAATGAAGGTACCGATGACGTTGACGTCGAGCATCTGCCGGAACGCCTGTTCGGTCAGGTCCAGCAGTTGCACGTCGTTGTAGATGCCGGCGGCGCAGACCATGGCATCGATGCGCCGCTGCGATTGCATGGCTGCGACGACCGCTGCGCGGTCGCACACGTCGGCGACAGCTGCCGCCACGTCCAGGCCCAGGCCGTGCAGCCGCTGCACCTGCTGCGCCAACAGCGCGGCGTTGCGATCCATCGCCACGACCCGGAACCCGTCCTGCGCCAGCCGTTCCACGGTCGCCAGGCCGATCCCCTGAGCCGCGCCGGTGACGAAGGCCACTGGCGGGTTGTCCGTCGCGCTGTCGGTGCGGGCCATCTCATCCTCCATAACCGGCCAGCCGTGGCAGCCACAACACCAGCTGCGGAAACAACACCAGCAGCAGCAAGACCAGCAGCAGCGGAATCAGCAGCTTCCAGACGTGGGCGAAGATCTCCTTGAGCGGCACGACAGCCAGCGAAGACAGGACGAACA
>JBBRVD010000374.1:0-1655 GCA_038247175.1 Burkholderiales bacterium
CCAAGGCCATGGAAATGGTGGCCGCCTCCAAGATGCGCAAGGCGCAGGAACGGATGCGTGCGGCTCGCCCTTACAGCGACAAGATTCGCAATATTGCAGCCCACCTGAGTCAGGCGAACCCCGAATACACCCATCCGTTCATGGCGCCCAATGAAGCCAAGACGACCGGGTTCATCGTGGTGACCACCGACAAAGGTCTGTGCGGCGGTTTGAACACCAACGTGTTGCGTATCCTGACGACCAAGCTCAAGGACATGCAGGCGGCCGGCGAAGATGCGCAGGCCGTGGCCATTGGCAACAAGGGCCTGGGTTTCCTGAACCGTATCGGCGTCAAGGTGGCAGCCCATGCCACGCAGCTGGGCGACAAGCCGCACCTGGACAAGCTGATCGGCCCCGTCAAGGTGCTGCTTGACGCGTACAGCGAAGGCAAGATCAAGGCGGTGTACCTCTGCTACACCCGCTTCATCAACACGATGAAGCAGGAGTCGGTGGTCGAGCAGCTGCTGCCCTTGACGGCAGACCGCATGCAGGCTGACAAGACCGAGCACGGCTGGGACTATATCTACGAGCCGGACGCGCAAACCGTGATTGACGAGCTGCTGGTTCGCTATGTCGAGGCGCTGGTGTTCCAGGCAGTGGCTGAGAACATGGCGTCCGAACAGTCCGCCCGCATGGTTGCCATGAAGTCGGCCACCGACAACGCCGGCAGCGTGATTGGCGAGCTCAAGCTGATTTACAACAAGACGCGTCAGGCGGCGATCACGAAAGAACTTTCGGAAATCGTTGCCGGTGCTACAGCGGTTTAAGCCGCCATTCAAGATTTAAAGAACGAAAAGGATTCGGTCATGGCTCAAGAAACTCTAGTGGACACAAGCATCCAGGGCAAGATTGTTCAGTGTATTGGCGCGGTGGTGGACGTGGAGTTTGCCCGTAACCAGATGCCCAAGATTTATGACGCGCTCAAGATGGAAGGCTCTGCCCTGACGCTTGAAGTCCAGCAGCAGCTGGGCGACGGCATTGTCCGCACCATTGCGCTGGGAACGTCTGACGGCCTGCGCCGCGGCAACATCGTGTACAACACCGGCGCGAACATCACCGTTCCCGTGGGCAAGGCCACGCTGGGCCGCATCATGGACGTGCTGGGTGCACCGATTGACGAGCGCGGCCCGGTCGACCAGACGCTGACCGCTCCGATTCACCGCAAGGCTCCGGCCTATGACGAACTGAGCCCATCGCAAGAACTGTTAGAGACCGGCATCAAGGTGATTGACCTGGTGTGTCCGTTCGCCAAGGGCGGCAAGGTCGGCTTGTTCGGCGGCGCCGGTGTCGGCAAGACCGTGAACATGATGGAGCTGATCAACAACATCGCCAAGGCGCACTCGGGCTTGTCCGTGTTCGCTGGTGTGGGTGAACGTACCCGCGAAGGCAACGACTTCTACCACGAGATGGCCGATTCCGGCGTGGTGAACCTGGAGAACCTGGAAGAATCCAAGGTCGCCATGGTTTACGGCCAGATGAACGAGCCCCCGGGCAACCGCCTGCGCGTGGCGCTGACCGGTTTGACGATTGCCGAGTCGTTCCGTGACGAAGGCCGCGACGTGCTGTTCTTCGTGGACAACATCTACCGCTACACCCTGGCCGGCACCGAAGTGTCC
>JBBRVD010000375.1:0-1650 GCA_038247175.1 Burkholderiales bacterium
GCCCCGGTCATCGCCAGCCGCACGTCGGTGTCAATGTTGACCTTGCGCACGCCGAACTGGATCGCCTTCTGGATCTCCTCGACCGGCACGCCGTAGGTCTCCTTCATGTCGCCGCCGTACTGGCGGATGATCTCGAGCAGGTCCTGCGGCACCGACGACGAACCGTGCATCACCAGGTGGGTGTTGGGCAGCCGGCGGTGGATTTCCTTGATGCGCTCGATCGCCAGGATGTCGCCGGTGGGCTTGCGGGTGAACTTGTAGGCACCGTGGCTGGTGCCGATGGCGATGGCCAGCGCGTCGAGCTGGGTGCGGCGCACGAAGTCGGCGGCCTGCTCGGGGTCGGTCAGCAACTGCTCGCGCGTCATCGTGGCATCGGTGCCGTGGCCGTCCTCCTTGTCGCCGCGCATGGTCTCGAGCGAACCCAGGCAGCCCAGTTCGCCTTCGACCGTGACGCCGGTGGCATGCGCCATGTCGACGACCTTGCGGGTGACCTCGACGTTGTAGTCATAGCTGGCGATGGTCTTGCCGTCGGCCTCGAGCGAGCCGTCCATCATGACCGAGCTGAAGCCCAGTCCGATCGCGCCCTGGCACACGTCCGGGCTTTGGCCGTGATCCTGGTGCATGACCAGAGGGATATGTGGATAGGACTCGATGGCGGCGGATATCAGGTGCTTGATGAAGGCCTCGCCGGCGTATTTGCGGGCGCCGGCGCTGGCCTGCAGGATGACGGGTGCGCCGACCGCGTCCGCGGCGACCATCACGGCCTGCACCTGCTCCAGGTTGTTGACGTTGAAGGCTGGAATACCGTAGCCGTTGGCTGCCGCATGGTCCAGCAATTCACGCATTGAAACAAGTGCCATGGTAGGAATCCCCCTGAGTTGACGAAGCCGGATGGCGGGCCGGAGTTCGGGCACAAACCCGTAACCGACCCGTAACCCGACAAATTTTACCGCGCGCTACCGATGACCCCGGCCTTAATCGGCTGTTAAGGCGTCGTGCCGACACTGCGCATATGCTGCCTGTACTCGTCCCCGACATGCTTGTCCCACACCGCATCCATCCCTGGCGCCAGACAATGGCGATCACGATATCGCTGTTCCTGCTGTTCGCCGCCTGGGACCTCTCCGGACTGGACCTGGTCCTGGCGCGCTGGTCCGGCTCACCGTCCGGATTTGCATTGCGCGACCACTGGCTCTGGTCCAAGGTACTGCACGAGGGCGCACGCCGCGTGGCCTGGGCACTGCAGCTGGTGTTGCTGCTCGCTGTCTGGTGGCCTTTCGGCATATTGCGCCAGCTCAGCCGTCGCGAACGGGCCGCGATATTCATCACTGCGATGCTGATCCTGCTGGTGGTATCGAGCCTCAAGGCCCTCAACACGACCAGCTGCCCATGGGATTTGGCCGAGTTCGGCGGCATTGCGTCTTATGTGTCGCACTGGGACTGGAGCATGCGCGACGGTGGCGTCGGCAGATGTTTCCCGGCCGGCCATGCGTCGGCGGCATTCTGCTTCCTGCCCGGCTATTTCTGGCTGCGCGCTACCAGATCGCGGCACGCGCGTATCTGGCTCATCGTCACGTTGATCGCCGCGCTCGGCATCGGCCTGGCGCAACAGGTGCGCGGCGCACATTACCTCAGCCACACCTTGTGGAC
>JBBRVD010000376.1:0-1611 GCA_038247175.1 Burkholderiales bacterium
CTTGCCTTTCAGATCGTTCATGGGGGAGTTATCCTTTCGATGACAGGTGTATGGCTTGCCCGGCCGCTCGCTCTTTGCCGCGACGGCCTAGGACTGTACAAAGTCTAACCGGCACCGACAGAATGGTGGCCTACCGCACCGCGTCAAACATCGGCTCCGGCGCACCCGGCGACCGCGCCAGCCAGCCGTTCGCGCTCGACATCGTCCGGCGCACCCGGCGGCGGCGGCAGGAAGGCCGGTGCCACGCCAGGCGCGGCGAACTTGCCCGGCGCGCTGCCGCCTGCACCCGCACCTGGACCTGCACCTGGACTCGCGCCTGCACCCGCGCCTGCAATAGCTCGACGCGCAGAACACCACGGCAATCGACAGCAGGTCACTCCTTCGGCGCGGCCGCATTGAGCAGATCTGCCGCGGCATCCGCTCGTGGATCATGCCGGATCTGTTCCTGCAGGTCGCTGTGCGCGCGTGTATCCACGGACAGATCTTCCCCGGCCCCCAAGGCTGGGCCGCTGGCGCGCGCTGCAAAATTGGCCGGTGTGGCAGCCGCTGGCGCGTCGCCATGCTCGGTGAGCTGAACCCGGTAGATCGGCTCCGGCATATCCATGCCGGCGCGCTCGAGCGCGAGCTTGACGGTGCGGATCGCCTCGCTCCTGACCATCAGGAAATCATGGCTGCGCTGGTCGACCCAGGCGTGAAAACGCAGCTGCACGTTGGAGTCACCCAGTGTGCTGATGTAGGCGCGCGCCGGCGGCTTGACCAGTACGCCGTCAAGCACGCGCAGCGTGTCGACTCCAATGGACTGCGCCAGTACCAGGTCCTCACCAACGCCGACACCGACGTCGAACTCGAAACGCCGGCTCGGGTTGCGCGTGTAGTTGAGCATCACGCTGCGAAACACCAGCGCATTGGGCAGGCGCAGATGGTTGCCATCGAGCGTCATCAGGATCGTCGCGCGTGAGGTCATCGCGATGACGACACCTTCATGCCCATCGATGACCAGATGGTCCCGCGGCGCGAAGGGCTGGCGCAGGCTCATCAGGATGCCGGCAAGATAATTCTCCAGCGTTTCCTTGAAGGCAAAGCCCAGGGCCAGGCCGAGCACGCCGGCCGTCCCCAGCACGGCACCGACGAGTGCAGTGGCGTCCATCAGCTCGAGTGCCGCGAGCAATCCCAGGCCAACGACCACGGAACGTACCGTGGTGCGTGCCAGGTTGCGCAGGAAGGCGTTGCGGCGGACCAGGTGCTCGAACACCGCGCGGCGCGACATCCAGTTGCCGAACATCCAGGCCAGCCATACCAGCAACACTGACAGCAGCAGCAGTGGGACGGCCGCGGCAAGGCGGTAACCGACCTCGGTCAGGCGGGCGAGAACGGCATCGACATGGACCCCGGCGTCTGGCATCGGCAGTGCTTTCGTTCGCCCTGTGTCAACCCGGTGTGCCGGCCGCCCGGCGCAGCCGGACTTCGGTTACCCCGTACACGACGAGCGCCAGCAGCAAGGGCCCCAGGTAGTACAGGGCGCGGTAGGTGAGCAACGCAGCCAGCACCTCGCTTTGCGGCATCCGTGAGCCGAGCAGAGCGACAAAAACCGCCTCGAGCACTCCCAGGCCA
>JBBRVD010000377.1:0-1606 GCA_038247175.1 Burkholderiales bacterium
CGCAGCAACACACCCAGCACGGCTTCGACCGCCATCAGCGAGCCGCCCATGTCGGCGAACAGGCTGGGCGGCAGGTTCAGGCCGGTCACCAGGCCGTGTTCGGCCATGTAGGTCAGGTCGTGGCCGGGTTCTTCGGCGCGTGCACCCGCGGCGCCGACGATGTCGATCTGGCTCAGTCGGGGGTGTATTTTGCGCAGCGTAGCCCAGTCCATGCCGAGCTTGCGCAGCGCCGAGGGGCGGAACGAGGTCAGCAATACGTCGGCGCGCGCCAGTTGCCTGTGCACGGCCCTCTGGCCCGCTTCGGTGCGCAGGTCGGCGCCGAACACCTTGACGCCCCGATGCAAGGTGTCATAGACGCTGCGGCTGTACACACCCATCGGATCACCCAGGGGTGGCTCGACCTTGCTGCAGGTCGCGCCCAGCGACCGCAGGCGCATCAGCGCTGCAGGCCCGGGCAGGTTGAGCGCCAGGCTCAGGATACGGACGCCGCGCAGCGGCTTGAAGGGGGCTGGGGTTTTGGCGGTGCCGGTGCTGCTGGTGGTGTCGGTTTTGGTGGGCATGGTGGCCTGCAATTTATCGCATCGTGTTGCCCGCGTGGTTGACCCTGGCGACAGCCGCTGCGACGGGTCTCGAACAACGCGGGCTCCCGTGTGCGCCAGCGTCCATGCCGCCGGCTTCAGGATTCGGCAAAGTCCAGCGGCAGGCCGACGTAGTTCTCGGCCAGCGAGCGAGAGGCCGCTTCGGAGTGGATCAGATAGTCGAGTTCCGCCTCCTGCACCTTTTGTCCGAATCCCGCTGTGTCTGGGAAGCGGTGCATCAGCGAGGTAAACCACCAAGAAAAACGTTCAGCCTTCCAGACCCGGCGCAGGCAGCGGTCGGAATAATGGTCGATGCCGGCGTCGGACTGTTCGCCGTAGTGTTCGATCAACGCCGCCGAGAGGACCTTGACGTCACTCGCTGCGAGGTTCAGCCCTTTGGCGCCGGTTGGTGGCACGATATGTGCCGCGTCGCCGGCCAGGAACAGACGACCGAAGCGCATCGGTTCGGCGACGAAGCTGCGCAGCGGCGCGATGCTTTTCTCGATCGACGGGCCGGTGACCAGGTGTTCGCGCGCCGCGGGGTCGAGCCGGTTGCGCAGTTCGTCCCAGAATGCCGCATCTGTCCATTGCTCGACTTTGTCGGTCAACGCGCATTGCAGATAGTAGCGGCTGCGAGTCTCGCTGCGCATCGAGCACAGCGCGAAACCGCGTTCGGTGTTGGCGTAGATCAGCTCATGCGACACCGGAGGCACGTCGGCCAGGATGCCGAGCCAGCCGAACGGGTAGACTTTTTCGTAGTGCGTGATCGCGCCGAGCGGGATGCTGGCCCGGCACACGCCATGGAAGCCGTCGCAACCGGCAATGAAGTCGCAATGGATTTCATGCTGCTGCCTGCCATCGGGCCCGTCGGTCTCGTAACACACCCGCGGTGAATGGCCGTCGAAGTCATGCACGCTGACGTTGGCCGCGCTGTACACGGTCTGCGGACCGGCCGCGCCGCGTGCGTCCATCAGGTCACGGGTGACCTCGGTTTGGCCGTACACCATCACGGTCTTGCCCCCGGTGAG
>JBBRVD010000378.1:0-1579 GCA_038247175.1 Burkholderiales bacterium
CCGATCGTAGCTGCCGGCCCTCGTGCTGGCCATCACGGCGCCGCGCCCACGGGCCAGGGCGACGCATACGGACATTCGCGTAATCGATGCCGGGCGAGAAAGGCCTTCCACGCCGGCTCGGTGCGAATGGCGTCGAAGGGTGGGTAGCACACGGAAAACGCAAGGTTCGGGAGCCCGCCGCCCTGTTCGAGTTGATCGACGAACGCGGTCGCTGCCTCGGCGCGATTACCGAACACCAGGGCCGCCATGGCGCGGTCGTACGCTGTGATCCCCGGCCCGCCGGCGGTGATGCGGTCGCCAAGCGCGCGTGCCTCATCCCAGTGCAGTGAGGCGGCCGCTGCCAGCATATGGTTTCCAAAGCGCCCACGCGACGCGGTGGCGAGATTGCGCTGGGTGACGGCATAGGCGCTGTCAGCAAGCCCAGACCAGATGAGTGTCGCCGTGCCGTTGTTGTAAAACGCCGGATTGAGCGACGAGACGCGCGCGAAGTTCTCCATCGCCCTGCCGAACTGCCGACGTTCCGTCAGCATCATCGCGCGCGAATTGAACGTGGTCGGCGACAGTGGATCGAGCGTGAGCGCCACCTCCATCTGGCGATCAGACTGCGCGGTATCGCCAACCGTGTGGAACTGGATGCCCGACCAGTGTGCGGCGATCGCGTTCTGCGGTTCCAGCCGCCGTGCCGTGGCCAGTGCGACCGCCGCCTGCTCCAGCTCGAGACGCCGCATGAGCAGGAAGCCCCACGCGGCGTGCGCGTCGGCCAGCGTCGAGTCGAGCGCCAGTGCACGGCGTACTGCGGCTTCGGCACGGTCATCGGATGCCTTGTAATCCACCGCCGTGTTGTAGTTCGGACGGATCACATGGGCCAGCGCGAGCCCGGCCCAGCCGCGCGCGAACGCGGAGTCACGATGCACGGTCGCTTCGAAATACTTGACCGCGCTGTCGCCCGGTGCGGCCCCGCGCTGCGCCCAGTAGAAGCGCCCTTTGAGATACAGATCGTACGCCACAGCGTCGGCGGTACCGCGCGCCGCCACGCCAACGGGAGCGGAAGGGTTGCCGCTGCCAGGGCCCGCACCCGCCAGCCGCGGCGTGAGCGCAGCCACGATGGCGGTCGTGAACGCATCCTGCACCGCGAACACGTCGCCGCCGGTGCGCTCGAAGGCGTCGCTCCAGAGCAGCTGGCCATCGCGCGTGCTGGTGAGCTGCGCAGTGAGGCGAATGCGATTGCCCGCGCGTCGCACCGTCCCTTCGATGATGGCGCCCACGTTCAGCGCGCGGCCGACCTCGGCGGCCTGAATGGTCTTGCCCTTGAACGCAAAGCTCGACGTGCGCGCGGCCAGGCGCAGCCCGGGGAGCTTCGACAAGCCATGCGCCAGTTCGTCGGTGAGGCCGTCGCTGAAGTACTCGTCTTCTGCGTTGCCGCTGGTGTTCACGAATGGGAGCACCGCAAGCGCGGAAATCACACCCGCGGGCTCTGTCGTATTGCTCGTCGCGGCCGCGGCGGCATCGGCCGAGGCGTTCGTGTCAGCCGCGTCGCTGGGTGCGCGACCCCGCGCGACCCAGAGCGCACCGGCCACCA
>JBBRVD010000379.1:0-1546 GCA_038247175.1 Burkholderiales bacterium
ATCGTGGCGCGGTCACCCAGCGTCAGCGCGGCAGCGCCTTCACCGCGGAACTCCAGCCAGGCTCCCACCACTTTCGAGGCGCGCAGGAACTCGGTCAGCGCCAGCACGACGTCGGTGGCGGTGATGCCGGGCTGCGGCCTGCCCGTGAGCTCCACGCCGATGATGTCGGGCAGGCGCATCCACGACGCGCGGCCCAGCATCACGTTCTCGGCCTCCAGGCCACCCACGCCGATCGCGATCACGCCCAGCGCGTCCACGTGCGGCGTGTGGCTGTCGGTACCCACGCAGGTGTCGGGATAAGCCACGCCGTCGAGCACGCCGATCACCGGGCTCATTCGCTCCAGGTTGATCTGGTGCATGATCCCGTTGCCCGGCGGGATCACGTCCACGTTCTTGAACGCGCGCTTGGTCCAATCAATGAAGTGGAAGCGGTCTTCGTTGCGGCGGTCCTCGATGGCGCGGTTCTTGGTGAACGCATCGGGGTCGAAGCCGCCGCACTCCACCGCCAGCGAGTGGTCCACGATCAGCTGCACCGGCACCACCGGGTTCACCTGGGCCGGGTCGCCGCCCTGGTCGGCGATGGCGTCGCGCAGGCCCGCCAGGTCCACCAGCGCGGTCTGGCCCAGGATGTCGTGGCAGACCACGCGCGCCGGGAACCAGGGGAAGTCGAGGTCGCGCCTGCGTTCGATCAGCTGGCGCAGCGAGGCGTCCAGCGTGGCCGGGTCGCAGCGGCGCACCAGGTTCTCGGCCAGCACGCGCGACACGTAGGGCAGGCCGTCCCAGGCGCCGGGCTGCAGCGCGTTCACGGCGGTGCGGGCATCGAAGAAGTCCAGCGAAGTGCCGGGCAGCGGGGTGCGGAAGTTCGGGTTCATGGGCGGGCCGGAGGCAGGGATGCGCCATTATCCCGGAGCCGCCCCGGAATGCGTCACCCATCCCGCGATGGCGGTCCCCCCGGCACCGGTCAAACCTTCGTGATCACCACCTCGAAGCGGCCCGTCGGCACCGCCCCGGCATCGGCAGCGAACGCCACCGTGACGCTGGCGCGGTCCTGCGCGGAGAGGCCGTCCCAGATACGGTCAACCGCGTTGAGCGGATCGTCCTGAAAGTACATCTGTGTGGCGATTTCGCGATAGCCGCGCCGCGCGACCTTGAAGTGGATGTGCGGAGGCCGCGACCAGCTTTCGGTCACCGGGTAGGCGCCCGGCTTGATGGTGCGCACATGGAAGCGGCCTTCGGCATCGGTCGTCAGGCGCGCCCAGCCCTGGAAGTCGGGATCGAGCGCGGCTGGATTGGTGTCGGCCTCGTGGTCGTAGCGGCCCAGGCTGTTCGCCTGCCAGACGTCCACCAGCGCGCCTGCGACGGGCGCACCCGTGTCGTCCAGCACCTGCCCGTTGATCTCGACCACCTCGCCCTTCGCCGACCCGCTGCGGCCGGCGACCCGGGTCAGGTCCAGGTCCTTGTCGGCCTGGTCGTTCTTCGGGAAAAACGGCCCTGCTGTCTGCGCGGGGGTCAGCCCTGCGGCCATCAGTGGCGCGCTGACGACCAC
>JBBRVD010000380.1:0-1538 GCA_038247175.1 Burkholderiales bacterium
AGCTTCTCGATGGCCAGCACGTAGGCGTGCTCGTTGCACATCATCGAGACGTAGTCGAGCCGGTCCATGTAGCCGATGGAATGGTTGTAGGGCTTGGATTCGGCCAGCTTTTCGGTGCCCCGGTGCAGCAGGCCCACGTGCGGGTCGGCGCGCTGCACCACCTCGCCGTCCATCTCCAGCACCAGGCGCAGCACGCCGTGGGCAGCCGGGTGCTGGGGCCCGAAGTTGAGGGTGTAGTTGCGGATTTCCTGGGTCATGGCGTGGCCGGATCCTTTCGCGGATGCTCGCTGGCGGCCTGCTGCCAGCGCGAGTCCTCGCGCACGACGCGCGGCACGCCGACCCGAGGCTCGATCGAAACGGGTTCGTACACCACGCGCCGGCGCTCGGCGTCGTACCGGACCTCGACGTTGCCGGACAGTGGGAAATCCTTGCGGAACGGATGGCCGACGAAGCCGTAGTCGGTCAGGATGCGGCGCAGGTCCGGATGCCCCTCGAAGAGGATGCCGAACAGGTCGAAGCACTCGCGCTCGAACCAATTTGCGACAGGATAGACATCCACCAGTGACGATACCGTGGGCAGGCTGTTGTCAGCCGCGAAACAACGAAGCCGCAGCCGCCGGTTGTTGCGCACCGACAGCAGGTGCACCACCACCGAGAAACGACGCTCGGGACCGTTGCCGCGCGGGCGGTTCTCCCAGCTGAAGCGGCCCGGGCCGGCGCCTTCGACGCCGCGCGAGAAACCTTCGTTGGATACGTCGGTGGTCTCCCACTCGTCGTCGCCGTAGCCCAGGAAGTCAACGCCGCACAGGTCGACCAGCTGTTCGAAGCCGAACTCGGGTTCGTCGCGCAGGATGCGCGCCGATTCGAACCAGGCATCGGGCGAGACCTCGAGGGTGGTCTCGCCCAGCGCTTCGCGCACCGACACCACGCGATCGGCAAGCCGCGCCTTTAGGCGTTCGATGAAGCTGGTGGGGGTTTCGACCATGGCGTCGGCTGGGTCCTTAGCGTGCGATGGTGTTGGTGCGGCGGATTTTCTTCTGCAGCTGCAGGATGCCGTAGATCAGCGCTTCGGCCGTGGGCGGGCAACCGGGCACGTAGATGTCCACGGGCACGACGCGGTCGCAGCCGCGCACCACCGAATACGAGTAGTGGTAGTAGCCGCCGCCGTTGGCGCAGCTGCCCATCGAGATGACCCACTTGGGCTCGGGCATCTGGTCGTAGACCTTGCGCAGCGCCGGGGCCATCTTGTTGACCAGGGTGCCGGCGACGATCATCACGTCGGACTGGCGCGGCGACGGGCGGAAGATCACGCCGAAGCGGTCCAGGTCCAGGCGCGAGGCGCCCGCGTGCATCATCTCGACCGCGCAGCAGGCCAGGCCGAAGGTCATCGGCCACATCGAGCCGGTGCGCGCCCAGTTGACCAGGGTGTCGACATTGGTGGTGACGAAGCCGCGCTCGATCAGCGGGTTGTCGCCTTCCGGGCGCAGGATGTCGTCCACCACCCCGATCGGCTCGGGGTTGTTCATCACGCGCGAGAT
>JBBRVD010000381.1:0-1533 GCA_038247175.1 Burkholderiales bacterium
CATCACAGCGACACCGGCGCGACGGGAGCCCCTGCTAACCTCCAAAATGTCATCGACCGCCTCTGGGCAGAATCGCGGCCACTCGGACGCTCGATCGCGGCCAAATACCTTGAGGGCAGGGGCCTTGTCTCGCACAGCGCCCAACTGCGCTTTCATCCGCGCGTCCAGCTCGGACGGGCGTGCGATGCAATATGGCATCCCGCCCTGCTTGCTGCTGTTCGCGATGACATCGGCCTGGTTGCGATCCATCGCACCTTCCTTGACCCGGTGACCGCCGCAAAGGCCCGGTTCGATAATCCCAAGCGGCTGCTCGGCACGCCTGGCAGCGGCGCCGTGCGCCTTGGCACCGCGACGCGCACGCTTGGGCTGGCTGAAGGGATGGAGACGGCGCTGGCAGCAACACTGCTCCACGGCTTTCCAGTCTGGGCGGTGCTTGGCAACGAGCGCTTTGGCATGGTGGCGATCCCGCGCCACGTCGAACGCCTCGTCATCCTTGCCGACAATGATGCTGGCGGAAAACGCGCTGCCGCACTCGCGCTTGCTGGCCAGGAACACAGCGGCCGGACGATCGAGGTGATGTGGCCGCCGGCCAGCCACAACGACTGGGCTGATGTGTGGGAAGCAGGGAGAGGAAAGGGGGCGGCGCCGGATTGAGCCAGCCATGGTGGCAATGGCTCGATTGGAGACGACACCATGACCATCCAGATGATCCCCGCGCGCAATTGCGTGCTCAGCAAACAGAATGTCCGCCGCACCGCTGCCGATGCGGGTTTACAGGCACAACTCCAGGCCGATATTGCCGCCCGCGGCGTCTTGCAGAACCTGATCGGCTTTGCGGTTCCCAAAAAGACCGGCAAGTTCGAAATCACTGCCGGCGGCCGTCGCCTGAGCAGCGTCCAGGCGCTGATTGCCGAAGGCGTGTTTCCCAAGGACTATGCCGTGCCGGTGCTGGTTCTCAACGACAGCAGCACGGCGGGCGAAACGAGCCTCGCCGAAAACTACCAGCGCCAGGCGATGAACCCCGCCGATGAATGCACGGCGTTTCGCCACTTCATCGAAGTTGATGGCGCGACGTGCGAAGACGTTGCCAAGCGCTTCGGCCTCACGGCGCGTTTCGTTGAAGGCCGCATCCGGCTTGCAGGCCTCGCAACAAATGTCTTCGAGGCGCTGCGCGATGGCAAGATCAGCCTCGATGCTGCCAAGGCCTATGGCGCCACGACTGACACCGACCGGCAGGAAACGGTCTTTGCCCAGATGAGCAACAGCTATAACCGGCACGATGCCAACATCATCCGCCGGATGATGACCGATGAAACGATCAACAGCGATCATCGGCTCGCCAAACTGGTCGGTAAGGGCGCCTATGTCGCTGCCGGCGGCCGCATCGAAAGCGACCTGTTCAGCGGGGATGAGGGCGAGCTCTGGCTCGACAGCACGCTTGTCGCAACGCTTGCCAACGAAAAGATGGAAGCAGCAGCGGCAGCAGTCGAAGGCTTTGGGACCGTCCTGACCGTCCTCGATGGCCGCCCGACC
>JBBRVD010000382.1:0-1517 GCA_038247175.1 Burkholderiales bacterium
CCGCCACGTGTTTCTCCGTGCGCAGATAGGCCACGATGTCGCCCAGCACGATCCGGTGTCCTTCCTGCACAACGATGCAGGCACACACCTTTTCGCCCAGGATGTCGTCCGGCACTCCGACGACGGCGACTTCGCGCACACCGGGGCAGGCCTGCAGCAGGCCCTCGATCTCTTCGGCGGAGATGTTCATGCCGCCGCGGATCACCAGGTCCTTGGAACGGCCGGCGTAGCGGTAGAACTGCTTGCGGTCGCCGGCAATCTCGAACAGGTCGCCCGTCTTGTAGTAGCCCTGCTCGTCGAAGGCGCGCGCGCTGAGTTCGGGCGCGTTGTAGTAACCGCTGAAGATGGTCGGGCCGGTGAAACGCAACTCGCCGACCCGCCCGGCCTGCATGATGTCCTCGCCGCTGTCCAGGTCGACCAGCCGGGTGCGCACCTTGCGCGTGGTCGACACCGACCAGTCGAAACCCGGGACGCCGGCGCGCGGGAAGAAGGTTGCGCGGTCGCCAGGGTCGGGCAGGTCGATATGGTTGCCCGCCAGCGCGGCACCTTCGTTGGAGCCGAAGTAGTTGATGATCTGCACGCCGAACTGTTCGGCAAAACCGCGCACCATCCATTCGCTCAGCGGCGCCGAACCCGAGCCGATGCGCGACAGACGCTTGAAATCGATGCCCTCGAGCAGAGCCGTGTTCTGCAGCAGCATGTTGAGCACGGCTGGCGGCGCCACCGTGTAGTCGATGCGTTCGTCACGGATCTGTTGCAGGAACACCGGCAACGAGAACGGATGGTGCTGCACCACCGTGCCGCCAATGACCAACCAGGCGGCGATGGCGGTCGAGAGGCCGGCCATGTTGACCAGCGGAAACGGATTGAGCAGCCGCGCATGCGCGCGGATCTGCCCCGCCTCGATGATGGACGGTGCCACCACCAGCCACTCGTTGTGGCTGCGCGGTACCCCCTTGGGGCGGGCCTCGGTGCCGGAGGTCCAGCAGATCGTGAACACGTCGTTGGCGGTCACTGCCGCGTCGGCCTCGGCCTGTTGTACGCGTTGGCGGTCGGTGTCGGTCATCGGGGTAGCGGTATGCCGGCCGATGTCGACGAATTCGGGACCGACGTCATCGCCCCAGGCCAGGATCGCACGCAGCCCGGTGTGCCTGACCCGCATCGCGCAGGCCATCGCTGCTGTGGCGTGGCCGGTATCGGGCTTGCCGATGCGGGTGAAGGTCACGACGGCGGCTGCCTGCGTGTGCGCGACGATGTGTTCGAGTTCGTGTTCCCGGTATTGCACCGGCACTGGCGTGATCACGATGCCCAGCCGCGCGCACGCCAGGTAGACGATGTATTGCTCGACCCCGTTGGGCAACTGCATCAGCACGCGCTCGTCGCGCCGCACACCCGTGTCGAGCAGCAGGCGGCAGAACCGGTCCACCGCATCGGCCAGTTGTGACCAGGAGAGGCGCTGCGGCGCACCGTGCGCGAAATCGGCGCGGTTGGGCGCGTCGATGACCGCCTCGGCGTCG